>JBEIQZ010000004.1:0-41343 GCA_040376255.1 Alphaproteobacteria bacterium | reverse complement strand
GGCGGGATGTGGGTGAGCGGAATCAGGTTGGAGAATTACAGGTCTTTCAAGGGAGAGCATGAGGTCTTATTTGATAAAGATGTGAATGTGATCGTGGGGGTGAATGGGGCGGGCAAGACTTCTGTGTTTTCTGCGTTATCGGAATTATTAGATGGATATCCAAAATTAATTGAATCTTATCCAGAGAAAGTGTTTTCAAATTTTGCAACAAATCTTGGAGATATCAGCAATGGTTTCAAATTCAACAATATTGAAATATCACTATCAAACGATAAAGACTATTTATCATACGGCTACGCAACACACCAAGACGATAAAAATCATAAAGAAATTCAAGAAATGGCAAAATGGGAACCAAATCTATTTTTCGAATCATATTCAAAATCATTAAATAATATATCAGAAAATCTACCAACCATAAATGCATTACATTCATCATCAACAATAAAATTAAAGAAACACTCAGAGTGGCAAAAATTCAAACATCCCCGCCTCCTCAGCTACCGGGGAGCGTTTGACGCTGAGGTGGATCAGCTTGAAGATCTTGAAAGGTGGTTTGAGAAAGAAGAAAATTTTGAAAATGAACAAAAAATAAGAAGGGGGAAACTGGATCTCACCCTCCCCTCGCTGCGGGCGGTCAGGGGCGCGGTCAGTACGTTCATGTCCTCGATGCACGACGCACGCTTGGAGGGGATGAGCATCGTTCGCATCCATTCAGACGATCCGTTCGCCCCTGCCACAGCCAAACTCTCCATCGTGAAGGACGGGACGGCGCTGTTTTTGGAGCAGCTCTCGGACGGGGAGCGGCGGCTATTGCTGCTGGTGGCGGACACGGCGCGACGGGCGGTGATCCTGAATCCGGGGATGGAGGAGCCGCTCCAGAGCCCCGGCATCCTGATGGTTGACGAGATCGAGCTGCACCTGCACCCGACCTGGCAGCGGACGGCGGTGGGGGCGCTGCGGGCGACGTTCCCGAACATGCAATTGATCCTGACGACGCACTCGCCGCACGTGCTGGCGTCGGTGCCGGACAGATCGGTGATCCTGCTGAAGGACGGGAAGGTGCTGCAGGGGGCGCGGGTGTACGGGCGCGACACCCAGTCTGTCCTCTCTGAGGTCATGGACACCCCGCCCCGCCCCGACGCGGTGCTGAAGCGCATCCAGGAGCTCTATGCCTGGATGGAGCCGCACCCGCGCAAGGCGAAGAAGCGCCTCAAAGATCTGGAGGCGGAGATCGGCGCTGACGACCCGGAGCTGGTGCGCGCCCGCGCGATGTTCGAATTCATGGGGCGCTGATGCTCCAGATCCGGAAATCCGATCCCCCCGCCTGCATCGCCGATCTCCAGCAGACTCCCGGCTCCGACTGGGGCAGCGTCAAGGGCGACCAGAAGCGGGAGATGCGGGAGCACCTCCTCCGCGAACAGGGCGGGCTGTGCGCCTACTGCATGCGGCGGGTCACCAACGACGAAAAAAAGTGTACCGTCGAGCACTGGCGCCCGCGCAGCGATGAGCAGACCGATCCGTTCCACTGGCCTGACCTGCTCGCGGTCTGCGACGGGGGCGGATCGGGAGCGAAGCGCGACACCGCCCACTGCGACCGCATCCGGGGCGACACCCCGCTCACGCTCCACCCGGCCCACCCCTCGCAGAACATCGAAGACCTGCTGCGCTACGATGCGGACGGCCACCTGCATCCGATAAAAGACACTCCCGATGTCAACACGCTGAACCTGAACTGTGACCGGCTCAAGGGCAACCGCCGGGCGGTGATCGATGCGGTTCTTCAGGGCGCCCAGCAGGCAGACGCGACCGCGCTGCGCCGGTTCATCCAACGCTGGGAGCATACAGACAAAAACCACCTCCGCCCTGAGTACGCTGCCACCGCGCTCTACTTCCTCCGCAGGCGCCTTCAGATCATAGAGAAACGCAGCCAGCGCATCCGCAAAAGCCGCACGAGATGAGCGCCGCTCAGGGCGTCCCCTCGCACACGTAGTTGGCGTTGGAGCGGCAGGAGGCGTCGCTCCATGTCCAGTCCGGGTTGCCGAGCTGGAGGCAGTCCTGGGAGTTGCCGCTGCCCTCTCTGGCGGCGACGTTGCTGTAGCCCTACGGCTCCAGCGTCATCCACTGCCAGCGCCCCTCGACCGTCGAGTCGGCCCCGCCTGCCCACCAGCGCGTCGCGCTGATGGAGATCACCGTAGCGGAGAGCCAGTCGTTCTCGGCGGCGGTGGTGGACACACGCTGCGCTAAAAGGCAAAAGTTTGACGGGGAGATGAAAATGAGCATATAAAATTTGATGAAGAAATGAAAAGAAATTTTCAGACAACACCACATGAGCATTTAAAAAATGTGATTACCCCCAAACTTTTCCAAACCTCTCTGCCCGACAGATTTCCCTGCCCCGCCCCGGCTGGCCCGGTGGATGTGGCGGGCAAAACCCCGAAAAAGAGTCGTCGCGACAAATATGACTGCCCGCCACATTCACCAAGGGCAAGGGCCAGCCGTCGCGCCATCTTTGGCGCGGGGGGAGGGACAAGCGCCAGCGCCGTCCCGATGCGGGGGGTAACCCCCGCAAAATCTAGGGCGTCCCTTCGCACACGTAATTGGCGTTGGAGCGGCAGGAGGCGTCGGTCCACGTCCAGTCCGGGTTCCCGAGCTGGAGGCAGTCCTGGGAGTTGCTGCTGCCCTCTCCGGCGGCGAAGTTGCTGTAGCTCCACGGCTCCAGCGTCATCCACTGCCAGCGGCCCTCGACCGTCGAGTCGGCCCCGCCCGCCCACCAGCGGGTCGCGCTGATGGAGATGACTGAGGCGGAGAGCCAGTCGTTCTCGGCGGCGGTGGCGGGGGCGGCGAGGGTGTAGCCGGGCCATGCCTCGCAGGCGACCTCGGCGTCGTTCCAGTTGACCCCGGCGGTGCAGAACATGTAGGGGTGGCCGTTGTAAGTTGTCACCGGGCAGGGGCAGAAGCCGCCCTCGTCGAAGCTGCCATCGCAGTCGTTGTCGGTGGAGTCGCAGAGATCGGTGGCGCCGGGGTAGATGAAGGCGCTCGTGTCGTCGCAGTCGCCGCCGGTGCCGGTGTACCCGGCGGGCGCGTCGCAGGCGTAGACGGCGGTGGCCTCGTCCCCGAAGCCATCGCCGTCGGTGTCGATGTACCAGGCGATCTCGTCGATGGCGCCGGCCTCGTCGATGTCGCCGTCGCAGTCGTCGTCGATGCCGTTGCAGGACTCGGAAGCGCCGGGGTAGACGGTGCCGAGGCCGTCGTCGCAGTCGGTGGAGGTCGCGACATATCCGGCGGGCCGGTCGCAGGCGGACATCGTCCCGGCGCCGCCGTAGCCGTCGGCGTCCGCGTCGACGTACCAGACCGTCTCCCCGAGCGATCCGGCCTCGTCGATGTCACCATCGCAGTCGTCGTCATAGCCGTTGCAGGACTCAGGGGCGGCCGGGTTCACCGCCGCGTCGCCGTCGTCGCACTCCTCGCAGGAGCGGTAGCCGTCGCCGTCCGCGTCGTCCGCCCCGGCGGAGCCGTCGCAATTGTAGTCGTTGACGTCGGTGCAGGACTCGGCGACGCCGGGGTTGTAGGCCGGATCGGCGTCGTCGCAGTCCCCGTCCCGATCAGCGTAGCCTGCGGCGGGGCCGCAGATCAGGATCGCCGCCCCGTCGCCCCAGCCGTCGCCATCGCCGTCCGGGTACCATGGCGCGGGATCGACGACGTTGTCGTCGACAGCGCCGTTACAGTCGTTGTCGATGCCGTCGCAGTACTCCAGCGACCGGGGGTTGATCGCGGGATCGGCGTCGTCGCAGTCGGTCGCGTCGGCCAGGTAGCCGGCAGGCGCGCTGCAGGCGGCGAGCGCCGCATCGGGATCGCCGTAGCCGTCCAGATCAGCGTCGGCGTACCAGGTCAGGGCGTCCACCGGGCTCTCGTCGATGACCCCGTCGCAGTTCTCATCGACGCCGTCGCAGTGTTCAGGCGCGGCGGGGTAGATCGCGGCGTCGCCGTCGTCGCAGTCGGTGTCGTCCCCGACGTAGCCGAGCGGCGCCCCGCAGGACGAGAAGGGCTGGGCGGCGTCGCCAAAGCCGTCGCCGTCGCCGTCCCGGTACCAGTCCACCTCGCCCAGCGCGCCCGCCTCGTCTACCGCGCCGTCGCAGTCGTCGTCGATGCTGTTGCAGGACTCGGCAGCGGCGGGGCTCACCGCCGCGTCGGTGTCGTCGCAGTCCTCGCAGGCGATCCAGCCGTCGCCGTCGGTATCGCTGTAGCCGGTGGCGCCGTCGCAGTTGTAGTCGTTCGGATCGGTGCAGTCCGACTCGACCGCGCCGGGGTTGTAGGCCGCGTCAGTGTCGTCGCAGTCCCCGCCCGTCTGCACGTAGCCGCCCGGCGTGGCGCAGGTGACGGTGGTGAGGGTGTTGTCCCCGAAGCCGTCGCCGTCCGCGTCCGCGTACCAGGTGTAGCCGACGCCGACACCGGTGTCGATCGTGCCGTCGCAGTCGTTGTCGAGGCCGTCGCAGATCTCGGCAGCGCCAGGGTTCACCGCGCTGTCTGCGTCGTCGCAGTCATCGGCGCTCGCGCTGATGCCGACCGAGAGGGCGCAGGCGTAGACCGGCGCGGCGGGATCGCCGTAGCCGTCCAGATCGGCGTCGGCGTACCAGAGCGTCGCGTCGGCGGCGTCGTCGTCGATCAGCCCGTCACAGTCCTGATCCACCCCGTCGCACACCTCGGCGCCCGCCGGGTTGACGAGCGGATCGGCGTCGTCGCAGTCCGTCCCGTCCAGCACATAGCCCGCAGGCTGCGCGCAGTCCTGCACCGCGCCCGACCCGTCGCCCCAGCCGTCGCCGTCCGTGTCGGGGTACCAGCTCAGGATCAGCCCGTCGTCCACCGCGCCGTCGCAGTCGTCGTCGACCCCGTTGCAGACCTCAGCGGCGCCGGGATTGATCGCTGCGTCCCCGTCATTGCACTCCTGACAGGCGAAGAAGCCGTCGCTGTCGTTGTCGTTCGCGCCGCTGAACCCGTCGCAATTGTAGTCGTTGGGGTCGGCGCAGTCGGTCTCCGGCGCGCCCGGGTAGAAGGCGGCGTCCGCGTCGTTGCAGTCCCCGCCCTGTGCGGCCCCCTCCCCCTCGCAGGAGATCACCACCGTCCTGTCTTCGCCGTAGCCGTCGCCGTCGCTGTCCGTCCAGATCACATGCTGCGTGTCCGGATCGACCGAGGGGTCGGCGTCGTCGCTGAGGCCGTCGCAGTCCTCATCGACGTCCAGCGCGTCGCAGATCTCGACGGCCGAGGGGCTGATCGCCGGGTCGCTGTCATCGCAGTCCTCGCAGGCCGCCGCACCGTCGCCGTCCGCGTCCACCGCGCCGACCAGCCCGTCGCAGTCGCGGTCGATCAGATCGGTGCAGAGCTCCTGCGCGCCGGGGTGCACCGAGCCTGATGCGTCGTCGCAGTCCTCCCCGTTCTCGACGTAGCCCCCGGGGGCTTCACACGTCTGGAGCGGGAGCGCGCCGTCCCCGAAGCCGTCGCTGTCCGCGTCCAGGTACCAGGTCTGCTCCAGCCCCTCGTCGATGGCGCTGTCGCAATTGTTGTCGATGCCGTCGCACACCTCGGTCGCGCCGGGGTTCGTCGCGGCGTCGGTGTCGTTGCAGTCCCCCTCATCAGCGGTGAAGCCGTCGCCGTCGCCATCGCCGTCCTGGACGGTGCCGGTGTCAGGGTCGACATCGATGTCCGGCTTCACGCCGCCCTGCTTGCAGGAGATCACAGTGGAGGTCACAGCGAGGAGGGTCAGGCTGAGGAGGAGGCGCTTCATCTTCACAGGATTACCGGCGGAGATATGCAGTGTCAATCAAGCGAAAGAATGGATCCAAAACCATCTTTACGCAAAGGTGTTCTGTTGTCGGTGGGTGCTGTTTGAGCGGTGTTCTGAACAGGAGAACTGGAGAGGCAAAGCACGAAGCGCTGAAGAGTTTGTCGCGGGGCGGCCAGGAGGGTGCTGAGCGGGGCCGCCTCCGCTGAGCGGGGCCACCTCCGCTGAGCGGCGCCGGGGCCGCAGCCTGTATAGGCTTCCCTGACCGCTGGAGCCTCCATGCCTGTGTCCCTCTCCCTCCGATGCGACGGTGACCGCCTGCTGCTGCTCGATCAGACCCGGCTGCCGCAGGAGGAGGCGTGGGTGGACGCGACCGCGCCGGAGGCGATGATCGCGGCGATCCGGGCGCTGCGGGTGCGGGGGGCGCCGCTGATCGGGGCGGCGGCGGCGCTCTGCCTGGGGATCTTCGCGCGGGGCAGAACCGACCTGCGGTCACCTGACCTGAGGTCACCTGACCTGAGGTCGGTTCAGGCGCAGGCTGACCTGATGTCGGTTCGGGAGGTGGCGGCGGCGCTGCGGGCGGCGAGGCCGACGGCGGTGAATCTGATGTACGCGATTGATCGGATGATGAGGAGAATGGATCAGGCTGTAACATTTGTAGAAGCAGGAGAAAGACAGGAGATCGGAGAGATCCTCTACGCCGAAGCCTGCGCGATCTTCGATGAGGATGTGGCGCTCTGTGAGCGGATCGCCGCGCACGGGGCGCCGCTGATCGGGGACGGCGAGGGCGTCCTGACGCACTGCAACACCGGGGCGCTCGCGACGGCGGGCATCGGGACGGCGCTGGGGGTGATCCGGCGGGCGCGGGAGGCGGGGCGGCGGCTGCACGTGTACATCGGCGAGACACGCCCGCTGCTGCAGGGCGGGCGGCTGACGGCCTGGGAGCTGCAGCGGCTCGGCGTGCCGTGTACGCTGATCACGGACAGCATGGCGGCGCTGCTGATGCGGGACGGGCGGGTGCAGCGGGTGATGGTGGGGGCCGACCGGATCGCGCGGAGCGGGGACGCGGCGAACAAGGTCGGCACCTACGGGGCGGCGGTGGCGGCGAAGTTCCACGCCGTGCCGTTCCACATCGTCGCGCCGTGGAGCACGGTCGATCCCGGCTGCCCGGACGGCGCGTCGATCCCCATCGAGGAGCGCCACCCGGACGAGGTGCGCGGGGCGGCGGGGGCGTTCGGATCGGTGCGCTGGGCGCCGGAGGCGGTGCCGGTGTGGAACCCGGCGTTCGACGTGACCCCGGCGGCGCTGATCACCTCGCTGATCACCGATCGCGGCGTGTTTCAGCCCGCTGATCCGGGCTTCGCGGCAGACTTCTCCAGGAACTTCGCCAGCCCTGCCGCTGCCTGACCCTGCACCTGACCCTGCATCCAGCCCGTCCACCCCAGCAGCAGCCCCGGCGCCCCGAGCGCCTGCTTCGACCACCGGTAGAAGTCAAAAACGTCGGTGTGGCGCACGATCAGCCCGCCGGAGAATTCGAACGTGGCGTCGATGACATTGTGAACCTTGCGACCGGTGCGGAAGGTGTAGTACGCCTCCCAGTGCGCCTTCCCCGCCTTGTCATCCGCCTCGATGCCTGAGAACTCGATCTTCAGATCCTTGCCGGAGATGCAGAGCATCTGCCACATCGCCCCGGCCTTCGCCCCCTGCAGGTCAGGGAACACTGGATCGGAGAACCGCACATCCGGGTGGTAGCAGGCGGCCATCGCGGCGCCGTCGCGCTGCTGGAAGGCGGTGTAGAAGCGCTCGATGAGCTGACCGTTCGGGTGCATGATCTCTCCGACCTGCCCCTATCCGCTCAGGTCGCCGGGGGCAGCATCCCGTTCGACCGGAACCACGCGATGGCGTCGCGGATCGCGGTGTCGAGCGGCCCGGTGGTATAGCCGAGCTCCCGGCGGGCCTTCTCAGAGGAGAACCGGAACTTCGTGCAGTAGGCGTAGCGGATCGCCACCGAGTTGATCAGCGCCTCCCGCCCGGTGATCGCCTCCTGCAGATCCCCGGCCCAGCCGAGCGGCGCCGAGAGCCACTGCGGTACCGACCACCCCGGCGGGCGCGTCCCGGCGATGGCAGCGATGCGCGCCGCGATCTGCTGATAGCTCAGCTCCTCGCCGCTGAGGATGTAGCGCTCCCCCGTGCGCCCGGCCGAGGCGACCCGGATCATCCCGCGCGCCACGTCGCGCACGTCGACGAAGTTGTTGATCCCCGGCGTGCTGCCCGGCATCCGGCCCTTCACCACCTCCACGATCATCTTCCCTGAGCTGGGCCGGACATCGTACGGGCCGAACATGTAGGTCGGGTTCGCGATCACGACGTCCTGCCCCGCCGCGACGGCCTCCTGCACGACGCCCTCAGCGAGGTGCTTTGTTATGGAGTATCCGTCCTCCATGCCGTGCTGATCGTAGTTCCAGGCGGCTTCCTCGCGGGAGGGCTCGCTGGTGGTCGTGAGCCCGATGGCGGCGACCGTGGAGCAGTGGACGACCCGGCGCACCCCGGCGCGGCGGGCGGCGGCGAGGACGTTCCGGGTGCCGTCGACGTTGGCGGCCATGAGCCTCGCGTCGGCGCGGCGCTGGATGCTCACCTGCGCCGCGCAGTGGTAGACGACCTCGACCCCGGCGAAGGCGCGGGATAGCGCGTCAGGATCGGAGAGATCTGCGTCGACCCAGCGAATCGGGAACGCCGCGAGGTGGCGGGCGTCGCTGCTGCCCCGGCGGGTGGCGGAGACGGTATGGGAGGGAGCGCCCTGCCCGGCGGCGAGCAGCGCGATGGTGAGGTTGCCGCCGAGGAGGCCGGTGGCGCCGGTTACGAGGCTGTGCATCGGGGTGTGGTATCCTGTCGCGGGGGAGACGCGATGTTTGTTGTGCGCCCGACCGCCGCGATACCGGCGCTGATCCTGCTGGCCGCCTGCTCCGAGTACGGGGTCCAGCAGAAGGCCACCGCCCCCGGCGCCGACTCCGCGCCAGAGGGGACGCCGGACATCGCCGTGCTGCCCGGATCGGTGGACTTCGGGCAGATCGCGCCGGCGGATCAGGGCGCGCAGACCGTCCGCGTCCGCAACGACGGCGACGCGGATCTCACGCTGTCAGATCGGCTGGAATTGCTCGGGGACGCCTTCAGCGTGAGCGCGCTGGAGGCGACGCTGCTGGCGCCGGGGGAGGAGACGGCGCTGATCGTGACGTTCACGCCGGGCGACGCGCCGGAGGGATCGGGGACGCAGACGGGCGGGACGCTGCGGATCTCCAGCGACGATCCCGACGAGCCGGTGGTGACGGTGCCGCTCAGCGGCGGGCTCCCGACGCCCGGCGCGCCGGACATCTCGCTCACCCCGCAGTCGCACGACTTCGGCACCCTGGAGCCGGGCGCGGTCGCCGCGCAGGATCTCCTCCTCCAGAACACCGGGGACGCGCCCCTCTCCCTCAGCGCCCTCACCTGGGCCAGCCCCTCCGCCGAATTTCTGCTGAGCGGCGATCTCAGCCCGGGGACGCTGGCGCCCGGAGAGACGCGCACCATCACCGTCACCTACGCCCCCGCCGACGACCAGCCCGACGCCGGGACGCTGACGGTGCTCAGCGACGACCCGGACGAACCCTCCGTCAGCAGCGACCTCTACGGCGACGGGCGCCTGTTCCCCGGCTTCGCGACGGGCTGGTACATCGTCGACGACAGCACAAACTACGAGACCGTCTCAAACGCCGCCTACCAGGTCGACTACCACGGCGACAGCGACGGCTACTGGTACGAACCCTCCGGCGCCCACGGCCTCGTCGGCAGCGCCGATCCGGTCGCCGACTTCGCCACGCTCCGCGCCTACGTGATCGCCCGCGCCGGGGCGCCCACCCCCGTCACCGGCCCCCTCACCTTCAGCAGCAGCAGCACCGTCCCCGCCTTAAGCTCCGCCTCCTACAGCTACATCGTCTGCGACTTCTGGATCGACCCCGCCGAAGACCCGGCGATCTACGAGGTGAGCACCGGAACAGTGGACGACGGGGTGCGCGTCATCGTCAACGGCACGGTGCTGGGCGATGTCATCCTCAGCGGCTCCGGGCGCTTCTCCCTCGCCGGGGTCGGCGTGCCGGGCGCGGTCAACACGCTGGCGGTGATCCTGATGGACAACGCGGCGGTCAACAAGTACGTCAATGATCTGGCCTTCTGGCGGGGCGGGGTCATCGTCTCAGGCTGATATACCGGGCGGACACGGAGGTTCAATGATCTGGAGCGCGATCTGGATGACGGCGGGCTGGATGCTGGCGGGGATATCCGGGTGCTCCGGCGGGAAGCCGGCTGATCCGGAGGACAGCGGCGGGGACACCACAGACAGCGCCGGGGACAGCGGCACCCCGACATTCACGCTCTCCGCGCCCGATCTGCTCTCCTCCGAAGGCTACCCGGAGTCGGATCGGTGCGCGTGGCGGCTCCCTGAGCCGTTCTCCTGCGACGGGCCGAGCCCGGCGCTGGTGTGGTCGGGGGTCCCGGCGGGGGCGGCCTCGCTGGTGCTGATCCTCGACGACCCGGACGCCCGCGACTTCCCGCACTGGGCGGTGCTCAACCTGCCGCCGGACAGCGCGGGGCTCGCGGCGGGGGCGTCGCAGCGGGGGCAGGAGAGCGCGCTGCCGGAGGGCGCGGAAGAATTGGAGAACGGCGGCGGCTGGGTCGGCTACTTCGGCTCCTGCCCGCCGATCACCCACGTCTACCGGTGGCGGCTCTGGGCGCTCTCCGGGACGGCGACCGCGCCGCAGGGGAGCGCCGCCGAGGCGTTCGCCGACCTCGCCGCGCAGGCGGAGCTCCAGTCCCTCGGGCGCGCCGACCTCTGCCACATCTACGGGCCTTGATTTTGCGGGGGTTACCCCCGCACCGGCACTGCGCTGCGCTGGTGCCTCCCCCCGCGCGCACAGGCGCGCGACGGCTGGCCCGTGCCGGGGGTGAACGGAAGGGGCGGTAATATCTGTGATGTCGGGGGCTCTCTCGGGGTTTACGCCCCTTCCGTCCACCGGGCCAGCCGGGGCGGGTCAGGGAACACGGTCGGGCAAGAGGTTCGGGAATATCCGGAATGACAAGCCCCCGTCCCCTCGCCCGCCACGCGGGAGAGGGTGGCAGCCGAAGGCTGACGGGTGAGGGCAACACCAAAAGTCCTCCCCTCGTCCCCTCGCCCGCCACGCGAGAGGGCCGGAGGAGCGCAAGCCGGGTGGCAGCCGAAGGCTGACAGGTGAGGGCGACACCAAAAGTCCGCCCCCCATCCCCTCGCCCGCTGCCCTCACCTGTCCAGCGGCGCCGACTCCTTCAGCCGGGCGTTCCCGTAGACGCTGCTGCCGAACATCGCCCCGGCGAACCCCAGGCTGACCGCGAACCCGAGCAGCCCCATCAGCACTGTGTCCTGACCGTCCGGCCCCCCGGACGCCGCCCCGTCCGGCGCCCACTGCGTCGCCTGGTACGCCTCCTGCTGCGCCTGCTGCTCGAACATCATCGCCGCCCCGAGCGCCGCGCTGCTGACGCCGCCGAAGACATGGAGGACGCCGAACACCGCCCCGGCGACCACCGTGTTGCGGGTGGGCCGGTAGAAGTTCATGATGAACACCGCCAGCTCCGCCATCAGCATCAGCAGCGCGAACAGCGACACGATGAGCTGCAGGATCATGGCGATGGCGGCCAGCACCATCAGCCCCATGAACAGCATGCCCATCGCCTCCCAGAAGTCTGAGGCGGCCTGCCCCTTGCATCCGGCCAGCAGGAGCGGGAGCAGCGGTATCAGCAGGGATCGCAGGCGGCAGGGAATCGGGTCGGGCAGGCGCATGGGCAGAATATATCTGATCATATACCTGCTCGCGGCGCATGCCGCGCTGCAGAGTCCTTTAGCCGGGCGTTGCCGTAGACGCTGCTCCCGAACATCACCCCGGCGAACCCGAGGCTGGCGGTGTACCAGAGAACCCCCATCAGCACTATCTCCTCAACCGAAGTTCCCGACGCCCCCTCCCGCAGCGCTATCGCCACCCCCAACGTCGCGCCGCTGGTGCCGCTAAATATATGGATGGCACCGAACAGCACCCCGGCAATCACTGTGTTTTGAGTGGGTCTGTAAAAGTTTTTTATGAATATCGTTAGTTCTCCTACGAATATCAACAATATGAACAACAGCATTCACAGTATCGCGATGACGTACAGGATCAGTGCGATGCTGACGAACAGCACTATCACCCCCATGTAGAGCAGGCTCAGCAGCCCCACGAACAGCATGCCCATCACCTCCCAGAAGTCCGAGGCACCCTGCCCCTCGCATCCGACCGACAGGAGCAGGAGCAGCGGCATCAGCAGGGGGTTCAGGCCGCAGGAGTTTGGGCTGGGCAGGCGCATGGGCGGAATATATCCAATCTTCATTCTCTCGCATGTACTTGCCATGACGACACAGACAGGATAAACGCCGCCCCCAATGCCATTCCCCCCCCTCCCCGCCCCCCTCTCGCAGGCTCTGGAGGGTCGCGGATACGCCGAGCCCACCCCTGTACAATCCCTGGTGCTGGACGCTCCGGCTGATCGCGACCTGCTGGTCTCGGCGCGCACCGGCTCCGGCAAGACCATCGCCTTCGGCCTCGCGCTGGCGCGACAATTGCTGGAGCAGAACCCCGGCCCGCCCGCTGCGCCGCTGGCGCTGATCATCGCTCCGACGCGCGAATTGGCGCTCCAGGTGCAGCGCGAATTGGAGTGGGTGTTCGCCCACACCGGCTGGCGCATCTGCGCCTGTGTCGGCGGAATGGACGCCCGGCGCGAGGCGCGGATGCTCGACATGGGCGTGCACGTGGTGGTCGGGACGCCGGGACGGCTCCGCGATCACATGGAGCGGCAGGTGCTGGCCCTCGGGAACATCCGGGCAGTGGTGCTGGACGAGGCCGACGAGATGCTGGACATGGGCTTCCGCGAGGAGCTGGAGGCGCTGCTCTCGGCCACCCCGGCGACCCGCCAGACCATGCTGTTCTCCGCGACGATCCCGCGCGAGATCGAGGAGCTGACGCGCAAGTACCAGCGCGACGCGCTCCGGATCGCCGCGTCGCCGCCGGGCGAGCACCACGCCGACATCGAGTACAGCGTCCTGAAGGTCGTGGGCCGCGAGAAGGAGCTCGCGGTGCTCAACCTGCTGCGCTGGAAGGATCCGGCGGGCGCGATCGTCTTCTGCAACACCCGCGACGGCACCACCCGGATGGCCTCGGGCCTCTATGAGCGCGGCTTCTCCGTCGTCGCGCTCTCCGGCGAGCTGAGCCAGAACGAGCGCAACCGCGCCCTGCAGTCGCTGCGGGACGGGCGCGCGCAGGTGCTGGTCGCCACCGACGTCGCCGCGCGCGGCCTCGATCTGCCCGCCCTCGATCTTGTGATCCACGCCGACCTCCCGCGCGATCCCCAGGCGCTCATCCACCGCAGCGGGCGCACCGGGCGCGCCGGGCGCAAGGGCAGCTCCGTCCTGATCGTCCCCGCCAACCAGGGCCGCCTCGCCGAGCGCCTGCTCCGCGAGGCCCGCGTCCAGGCCGAGCGCCTCCCCACCCCCGGCGCAGAGGCGATCCGCCACCGCGATCAGGAGCGGCTGGCGAAGGAGATCACCGGCCTCACCGCCGAGGTCTCCGAGGAGGATCGCGAGGTCGCCCGCGCCGTCCTCGGCGCCACCGACCCCGAGTCCGCCGTCGCCGCCCTCGCCCACCAATTGCGCCGCCGCCTCCCCGCCCCCGAGGAATTGCCGGAGACCATGTGGCTCGAACGCCGCGAGGCCGAGTACGCCGCCCGCGATGAGGAGCGCCGCCGCCGCTATGAGTCCCGCGCCGGGGATCGCCCGCAGGATCGGCCCGCCGACCGGCCCGCCGACCGGCCTGCCGACCGGCCCGCCGACCGCTCCGGCCCCGACAGCGGGAACCACAGTGACCGCTACAGCCGCACCGATCGCCCGGAGCGCAGCGACCGCTACAGCCGCAATGACCGAAGCGACCGGCCCGATGGCCGCTTCGAGTCCCGCCCGGTACAGACTGAGTCCCGCCCGGAGCCCGCGCCCCGCGCAGAGCCCGCGCCCCGCCCGGAGCCCGCGCCCCGCGCAGAGCCCCGCCCGGAACCCGCGCCCCGCGCAGAACCGGCGCCCCGCGCACCCCGCGTCACACCCGCCCGTGAACCGGCGCGCCCTGTCGCCGCCCCCGCCGCTCCGGTCGCTGCACCCGCTCCGGTCGCCCCCGCCGCTCCGGTCACCGCCGACGCAGAGGCCGCGCCCGCCGTGCCGATGAACCGCGCCGCCCGCCGCGCCGCCCTCCGGGCCGCCCGGCTGACCGACATGCCCGTCGATCCGGAGACGGGCGCCCCCGCCCCGGTCGAAGCGAAGGCCGCCCCGGTCGAAGCGAAGGCTGCGCCGGTCGAAGCGAAGGCCGCCCCGCGCTCCCTGCCACGGACGGCGCCCCGGACGGCCGCCCCTTCGGACAGCCGCCCGGGGGACAGCAATTGGTTCGCCATCAACGTCGGCCGCCGGCACGACGCCGATCCGCTCGGGCTGGTGCCGGTGATCTGCCGTCGCGGCGGCATCACCAAGGCTGAGGTCGGCACGGTGCGCGTCCTGGATCAGGAGACGCACTTCGAGATCCATCCGGAGTGGGCCGATCACTTCGCGGCCAACATGCGCCGCCCGGATCGGCGGAACCCGGGGATCCGGTTCCTGCGCCTGAGCCGTTGATCTGGCGGTGAGCTGTCCGATCCGGCCCACCGGTTACGTCTCCAGCAGAGACCGGAGACATCCATGCACCTGCCGTTCCCCCTGCCCGTGTTCGCCGCCACCCGTCCTGACCAGATCCCGCCCGGCGTCTCACGCTTCATCGGCGTGGACGGCACGATCCCCGGCGCCGCGCTGACCTGGGATCACCACCGGACGGGCGAGCCGATCAACCTCGACGCGATGCCGGGGATCTTCGACGCGGGCGGCTATGACGGGGTGGCGACGACCAGCCCGGACACCGACGCCGCAGCGAGCGTGCTGGCGGTGATGGCGGGCGGCAAGGATCGGCTGCCGCCGGAGGTGCGCCGGTGGCTGGAGGCGGCCTCCTGGCGCTGCGATCACCTGCGGGCGATGCCGGGGGCGACCCCGGAGGAGGATCGCGTCGGCAACGGCCTCCACACCTGGGTGAGCCGGGAGATCAGCGCCGCGCACCATCTGGATCGGAGCGCGGCGTTCGCCTCGGTCTGCGGAGAGCTGGCGGAGCGCCTGATCCGGGGGGAGCCGCTGCCGTGGGCGGAGCCGGTGCTGCCCGGGCAGGCGGCGCAGGTCGAGCAGGTGCGGGCGGAGCGGACAAAGATCATGGGCGCGGCGGCGCTGCTCGACATGCGCGGGATGGAGGCGGTGCCGATCCAGCTCCTCTATGAGCGGATGCCGGAGGTGCGGGTCGCGGCGTTCGTCGGCGACCACGAGCGGGGCGGCTGGCGCTACACCGTCGGGATCAACCCGGCGCACGCCCGTCCGCTGACCGATCTCGGGCCGCTGCTCGCCGCGCTGGCGCGGGAAGAATTCGCGCTCGGGCCGCCGGTGCTGGCGCCGGAGCCGGTGCCGGGGGCGGAGAACTGGGGCGGGCGGGCGACGGTGTTCGGCTCGCCGTGGAACCACGGTTCGCGGCTGGCGCCTGAGACTGTGCTGCGACATCTGGCGACCTTCTGCGGGGAAGCGACCCCCCCGCAGGCGGGTTAGCGGGCAGAACCCAACGCGCGAGGATCGGATGTATCTGCTGCTCTCCCTCTCAGCCGCCGCCCTGCCCGCCGCCGGCGTCACCTGGGCGCCGCTCCAGCAGAAGCCGGTCGCCATCGAGTGTACCACCAGCGGCAGCCCCTACTGCCGCTCGACGGGCGTGATCGGGGTGGCCGTCTCGGTGGCGGCGGAGACCTTCGCGAAGCTCGACAAGTACATCGACCGCATGGACTCCATAACGCTGATCCAGCGGCTCGAACCCGACGTGCTGCGCGTCGTCATGGACTACCCCTTCCCCCTCACCGACCGGGACTACGTCGCGCGCTTCCGGCGCACCGCCGAGGACGGCGCCGACGTCTTCACCTGGACGCCCGTCACCCACGCCGCCGCCCCCGATGACGGGCAGACCGTCCGGCTGAGCTGGATGGACGGCCAGTGGCGGTTCAAGGACGAGGGCGGCGACACCCGCGTCACCTACGTCTGGCAGGCCGATCCCGGCGGCGGGATCCCCGACGTCGGCGCCGTCCGCAAGCAGGCGGGCTACCTCGCGATCCTCGACATGGCCAACGCCTGCAACACGAAGATCCTGCGGGAGTAGCGCAGGCTGTGTGCATGATGGCCCGGCGACGCCCGCATCAGCACTCCGGGTTGGCGTCTCCGGGTGTGCCGAGGTTGCCGTCCGTGCCGTAGGCGTCCCCGGCATTGCACCAGTTGTCCTGATCGTCGTTGTCATCGGCGTCGATGTGATCGGGATCGAGCGAGAGGGCGACCCCGCTGTCATCGGGGAAGCCGTTGTCATAGGCCACTTCGTCGATCTCCTCGCTGTCCAGCGTCAGGAGGATCGTGTCGCTGTCGTTCCCGAGGTGGAACGAACCGGCCGGCCACACCAGATCGGGCGCGAGGCCGCCGTTGTCCGCGCCGACATCGGAGGCGGCGATCACCAGGAAGCCGCCGGGCATCAGGGTGACCTCCGGCAGCGTGAAGGTGCCGCCGTCGGCGTCTTCGACGACCATCCCGCCCAATTCCAGCGGGTGATCGACCACGGTGGCGATCTCGAACCACTCCCCATAGTCGTCATCGGTCGGGTCGGGGTTCTTCATGATCTCGTTGATGACGACCTCCTCGCGCAGAGGCGGCGCCTCGTCGGTGAGGCCGTCGCAGTCGTTGTCGATCCCGTCCCCGTCCGCCCCGCCGACCTCCGGCGCCTCCGGGGAGGTGTCGTTGTCGGTGTCATCGCAGTCCCCCTCCGCCACCGTCCAGCCATCGCCGTCCTCATCGTCGTTGACCGGCGCGGTGTAGCAGGCGCCGGGGGCGGCGTCCGGCGTGCCATAATCGCCGCCGGGCATGGCGCTGTCGGCGGCGCACCAGGCGCCGGGGGCGTCCCCGGCCTCCGGGCTGCCCTCCGGATCGATCCGGGAGAGCGCGCGGCCCTCCAGGATCGGCCAGCTGACATCGTCGTAGGTGAGCGCGTCGAGGATCACACCGTCCAATTGCACGCTCACCGCCCCGTCCCCGTTGCCGAGGTGGAACAGATCGGCGTCATAGATCATCTCCGGAGCCGCCCCGGTCTCCGCCGACACATCGCCCGCCGCCAGCAGGAGCCAGCCGCGCCCCGCGATCACCAGCCCGTGCAGGGTGACGCCGTCGCCGTCCTCGTCCAGCAGCGCCACGCCCTCCAGCGTCAACGGATCGGCGGAGGTGTTGTGGAGCTCGACCCACTCCTGCTGATCGTCCTCCCCGGAGGCCGGATCGATCATCAGCTCAGAGATCAGCAGATCGCCCGCGACCGGCGGGCGGGCGTCCTCAGAGGTGCCGGAGTCATCCCCGGCGCCGGAGTCATCCACGGTGCCGGAGTCGCCAGGGCCGGAGTCATCGCCGTCGCCGGTCTTGTCCGGCTCCGGGTAGAGGCCGGCGTTGGAGCAGGCGAGGAAAAGTATCGGGGAGAGCAGGAGGTGCATCTTTCATCCCTCAAGGCATGACAGATTGAAAATGGCCATCTACCGAGACATCAAGCGATACATCCAGCGCGATCAGCAGCCGGTCGAGCCGGGTGACGTCTGAGCCGGGCAGGCTCGCCGCCTGCGCCCCCCACGCCTCGCGCTGCCACCCGGCGATCAGGCTCCACCGGGCGCCGGTCGCCATGGGGCCGCCGACGCCTGCGCCGAGGAGGGTGCGGATCCGGTGATCGGCAGGGCGATCCAGCGACTCATCGCTCAGATCGGCCCGACCGGCCAGCAGGAGCGGCGCGACCGGCCGGGCCAGCACCCAGCCGGAGAGCGCGGAGGGCGTGCGGTCGCTCTCGCCGTCCACGCCCCAGGTCTGGAGGATCTCCGCGCTGGCCTGCAGGCGCTCACCGCCGCCGCAGATCCGCAGGCCGAACCGGTGATCGCGGGACAGCGCCACGCCCGTCGAACCGTCCCGCAAATAGAGGCTGAATTCCAGCGCCTCCGGCGCCTCCAGCGGGCGCAGCGCCAGCCGCAGCGCCAGATCCTTGCCCTCGTTGCGCTCCTGCTGCCGCGCTCCCTCCCCGCTCGTCAGCTCCAGCCGCGCGCCGTAGCGCCGCTCCGCCGACTCCCAGGCGAGCCAGCCGCCCATGTCCGAGCGATCCAGCCAGCCGAGATCCCGCCCCGCGTCGCCGCTGATCGAGAGCATCCCCCAGCGCCGCTCCCCCTCCGCCACATGCTCCACCCCCACCAGCCCCAGCCCCAGCCCCCAGCTCCCCAGCGCGGCGCGCCCGATCCGCAGATCCGCGCGCTGCAGCACCGCCTCGGCGGTCTCGATCTCGGCGAGCACGCTCTCCCCGTCCACGCCGAGGTAGCCCGCCTGCCCCCCGGAGCGGAGGCCGCGCGCCGAGAACCGGATCTCAGCCGGATCGGCCCCGGCGACCAGACCGATCCGGGCGCGCCCGAGGCCGACCTCCCGCGAGAGGCCGGGATCGGGGAGCACCATCCCCGCCTGCCCGCCCACCGCCGCCTGCACCTCCAGCCGCGCCTCCTCCGCCCCGGCCGCCGATACCAGCCAGGACACCGCCAGCAGCGCCGCGATCAACGCAGCTCAACGGGGGGCGCCCAGCCGAGCAGCGGGCCGTAGTCCTCCAGCGCCGCAGCGAACAGCGTGTGATCGTGGAGCACCGCCGCCCGATCCTGCGCCGCGCCGCGCTGCAGCTCCTCCCAGAGCCCGTCCCCGTCCCCGTCCAGATCCGCCGCGATCACCGGCAGCGCCGGCCCGCCGTCCGGGAGCCGCCCCCCCGCGTGGGCGAGCGCCAGCAGGCGGGCGGTCGTCTGCGCCAGCCCCAGCAGATCCGCCTCCGCATAGCGGCCCTGCTCCCAGCCCTCCTCCACGAGGTCGCGGTCGATGTGCTGGAACCAGCTCGACGGGTTGTAGACCTTGAACGTCATCCCGCCGTCCCCGATCCCGGTGTAGAGCGCGTCTGCGTCCTCCGGCCAGAGCTCGTCCGCCGCGATCCGGACGCGATCCGCGTTGCTGTCGAAGCGCAGCGCCGCGCCGGGAGCCGGGATCTCCGGCGGAGGCAGCACCTCCCGCAGCTCCAGCAGCCGGTCGTCCTCCGTCCCCTCCCCCCCGCTGTCCCACAGCAGCGTGTAGCGCAGCGCCGGGCGGGAGGCGATCCCGACCCCGATCCGGCGGCGGGCGTCCTGCACCCGCAGCCCAGCAGGCGCCGCAGCCCACGCGGCGAGCAGGCGCGCCACCTGCGCGGCCTCGGCGTCCGTGAGCGGCATGAAGTCATCCCCGTCCGACCTGAACCGCCGGCTCCCGTCAGCGACGACGCTCCACTCCTGGAGCCGCTCCGTCGCGATGCCCTCCGCTGCCGCCTTCCACGCGAGGTCGGCGAGGATGGCGCCGCCCTCCCACCGCATCCCCGCCGCCGTCCCGTCCCAGCCCGCCCCCTCCGACTGCGCGCGGATCTCGTCGGCGTAGGCGAGCGCGAACCGCCCGACAAGCTCCTCCAGGCACCCGTCGTCACAGCCCTCCAGCCGCCCCGCCAGCAGCACCATCCCGGTCACCGCCCGGCGCAGATCCAGCGTCCACGGCCCCCGGGTCGCGCCGTCGAGATCGAGGGAGCCGTAGACCAGCGCCTGAGCAGCCGCGTCGATCACCGCCTCCGGCGTCTCCGGCGTCCGCCCCGCCGCCGACGCCCCGTCCGGCTCCACGCCGGGCCGGAAGGTGCCGACGTTCTCAGGGTGGAGATCCCCCACCAGCATCACCTGCCAGGTCTCCGGCGACTGAAGGAACCGCGTCTCCAGCCGATCCGCCCCCGGCGTCTCCAGATCCGCCCAGTACCAGGGGGAAGAGCCGCGAAACCAGTCAAACGGATCGCCGGCCATCTCCTCAAACTTCTGCGCGACCTGCTCAGGCTCGCGCGCCAGCCACACGGAGTTGCTCTCCAGGACGACTTCAATCAGCCGGTCGCGCCGATCCAGACCTGATTCAGGTACGGCGCAGGCGATCAGGGACAGGAGGGCGGACACAGATCTGATCTATCCCGCCTGCTGTCCCCGATCCGTGACTGTCCACGCACAGAGCGGTGACAGCTCTGCAACGCGCCGCTCGCCGCCGCTCCTCAGCCGTCGGTGTTGCCCTGGCCGTTGTCGTGATCGCCGGTGTCGCTGTCCTTGTCCTTCGGCTTGCGGGCTCCGCTCGCAGTGTCTGACCCGGTGTCTGAGCCGGTGTCTGAGCCGCTCTCATCATCGTCATCGTCGTGGCTGTCGTCGTGGCTGTCGTCATCGCCATCGCTGTCCGCACCCGTATCCGGCCTCCGCTCCAGCCCGCCGGTGTCAGAGGGAGCGCCCGGAGCGGTGGCTCCGTATTCTTCCAGGGAGATCGCCTCGGCGCCCGCCAGCGCTGTGCCCTCTCCCTCCTGGAGCAGACCGTCTCCGTTGAGATCCGGGTAGAGGGCGGCGGTGCCGATCATCGCAGACAGCAGGACATCGTGGAGGGGATCTCCCGGCCGCACCTGCACATCGCCGCTTAGCAGGCCGATCTGCCCCACGTCGAACCACCCGTCGTGGCCCAGCTCCAGCAGCATGGCGGGCGGCTGATCCAGCCCGCTCATCCGGAAGCGCAGCGGGGGGAGATCCAGCAGCAGCGCGGCGGTGTGGTCAGCGCCGCTGACGAGGACGCTGACGGGTCCGGCGGGGAGGATCTGGATCTCGCAGAGCGGGCCGGGCGGGAGCCGATACTGCTCGTGCTCCATGAGCGGGATCGCGTGCGGGATCACCAGCCGCTCCTCGGCGCCGTCGCAGCTCCGGACGAGGATCTCTGCGCCGGGCAGCGCTGCTGCGGTGACCGCCCCGCCCTTCGGCGAGCCGACGCGCATGTCCATCCCGGTCGGGTTGCCGACGGCGGTGCCGCCGAAGGTGCTGTCGGTCTGACAGCCCATCAGCGCGCAGCCCGTCAGTACGAAGCGGGCGGCGGGAGACTTCATGAGGGACATCATGAGGCGATCCGGGAGAGGGGGAAGAGCTGCATGTTGAATTGATAGACTGCAGATTTTGGGTCTTCTGTACTATCACAGAGATCCAGGATGCGCTCCTGAAAGCGATCGACCTCGTGCTTCAGCCTGGGGAGAAGCGCAGAAGGTATCGCGACGGTGACCGCGCAGTAGTGGCGCTGACCGGGCGGGACCGCCAGCGCCTCGGCGGCCCGGCCGACCATCCCGACGTGGTAGTTCATCGCCGCCATCCCCGCGACCTCATGCGGGGTGACAAGGCTGGCCTCAGCCGGGCGGAGCTGCCCGTCGGCGTCCGGCTTCAGCATGCCGAGCATCTGGAGCAATTCCAGCCCTTTCCGCGCCTGCGCGTTCGTGATCCTCGGCTGGAGCGTCATGGCGATCCACTCCGGGTCAGCCTGAAACTGCCCGCACGCCGCCAATTCCCGGATCGCCGGGTAATACCAGCAGGACAGGTACTCCACCGCCGCCCCATCCAGCACCCGCGCCTCCCGGAAGCGCCGCGTGGCCCGCACCTTCTCCCACGCCTCATTCCGCTCCTCCAGGCTCTCCGCCTGGCTCAGCGCGACGAGGTTCTGGAAGAAGTCCGCCGCCTCCGACGTACAGCCGAGCGCCTTGATGAACGCCTCGGTGGTGGAGGGCGTCAGGTTCCGCTTGCCCTCCATCACGCTCAGCAGCAGGCTCGGGGAGGACAGCCCGGCCCGCTGCATGAAGGCCCGGTGACTGAACCGGCTGTTTTTTGCCTTTCTCCAGGCAAACCAGTCATTCAGATAGCGCCGGTAATCGAGGTAGCTGAACAGATCCGGCTCTGGGGGTTGTGTCTGATCCGGGGCTGTCTCCTGATCCTTCAATGCATTCACCACGCTGGTCGTTTCTGGATACACCATCCGATGGCATCTGTACAGTGCAACCGATATTCTTTCTACTTACAGACCTCACCGGCTCCTTCAGCTCAGCCTCTGTGTGGATACAGCCCCCGCCATCGCGAGCAGCCGGTCGCGCACCAGCTCCCACAGCACCGGCGAGGCGTCGGGGCGGAACAGCCCCCAGTGGCCCACCGCGCGCCGCCCGACCGCCTCCGGCTCCAGGTGGAGGGCGGTCACCGGCGCCTGCGGGAACAGCCTGAGCAGCGCCAGGACGGCCTCCCGGCAGGCGTAGAACCGGTCATCCCCGAAGCTGATCGACAGGATCGGCACCGTCAGCCGCGCGTACCGCGCGCCGGCCTCCGGGCGCACCCCCGGCAGCCAGCCCGGACAGCGCGCCCACGCCGCCCACTCCCGCGCCGCCCCGGCGGGCAGCGCCGCCCCCAGCCCCATCCACGCCGGGACGCCGCCGGACAGCGGCAGGATCAGCCGGGCCCCCGCCTCCCAGATCAGCGCCAGCAGCCAGCGGTTCCACCCGCGCCAATTCCCCCACCAGCCGTGCGTCGCGCCGACCAGCACCGCTCCACCGAGCCGCTCTGCCGAGGGCAGCAGCCCGAGCGACTGACCGCCGAAGCTGTGGCCGATGTACAGCACCGGCAGCCCCGTCCCCTCCATCGCGGCGAGCGCCGCCCGCACCGCCGCCTCGTTGTCCTGCTCCGCCCACCGGCTTAGCGTCGCCGGGGGGACGGCCTGTCCGGTCGCCGGTTCGGCGATCTGTCCGGCGGAGGCGCCCATCTCCCGCACGTCCACCGTCCACACCTCCAGCCCCTCCGCCGCGAGCCAGGCCGCGAACCGCGAATAGAACCGCTGCGGCGTCGCTATCGCCGCCCCGATCACCACCGCGCCCCGCGCCCCGCCCGGCGCCGGGTACCGCCGCGCCGCCAGCGCCGCCCCGTCCGCAGCGCACAGGCGGCAGTCCTCCCACGGCTGGCCGGGCGCCCCGCTCACGCCGATCCGTCCTCCCGCGCCGATCCGCCCGCGCCGATCCGCCCGACGCGCGGCTCCGTCCCCGCCAGCAGCCGCTGCAGGTTGCTCCGGTGCGCCGCCACGATCACCAGCGCTATCGCGACGGACGGCCCCAGCGTGACCGGACGCTCAGGGTACAGCGCCCATACCAGCGCCGGGAGCGCGAGCGCCGACAGGATCGAGGCGAGGGACACGATCCGCTTCAACCAGACCAGCGCCGCCCACAGCGCGAGCGCCGCGCCGACCGCCATCGGCGCCAGCCCCAGCACCGCCCCCGCCCCCGTCGCCACCCCCTTGCCGCCCCGGAAGCCGAGCCAGATCGGGAACATATGCCCGATCACCGCGACCAGCCCGAGCGCCGCCGCGAGCCACTCCCGCTCCGGCCCCGCCCACAGCACCGGCCCCAGCCCCTTCGCCATATCGAACAGCGCCACCGGCGCCGCCACCCGCAGCCCCATCACCCGGTACAGGTTGGTCGCCCCGGGGTTCCCGCTCCCGAGCGCCCGCAGATCCGCGCCCGTCGCCAGCCGACAGACCAGCCAGCCCGCCGGGATGGAGCCGATCAGGTAGCTCGCGGCGACAGGGAGGATGGCAGGCAGGACGGCAGGGAGGATATCAGGCACGCCCACAGACGGTAGCATGTCGGACACCCCGCCGTCCATCCGCCTCCACCTCTCGCTCCCGGTCGGCCCGGCGCGGCTGACGCTGGCCCTGTCCTCCTCCGCCCCGGTGATCGGCCTCACCGGGCCGTCCGGCGCGGGCAAGAGCACCCTGCTGCGCGCCCTCGCCGGGGTGGAGCGCGGCGCCACCGGCGAGATCCATGTGGGCGGGGTGTGCTGGCAGGACGCGCGCACCTTCCTCCCCCCCTGGGAGCGCCGCACCGGCTGGGTCCCGCAGGACGCCCTGCTCTTCCCCCACCTCGACGTCCGCCAGAACCTCAGCTACGCCGATCCCGCGACGCCCCCGGCCCGCGTCCAGGAGATCGCCGCGATGCTGGAGGTCGCCCACCTCCTCGACCGCCGCCCCCGCCACCTCTCCGGCGGCGAGCGCCAGCGGGTCGCCCTCGGCCGCGCCCTGCTCTCCTCCCCGCGCATGCTGCTGCTCGACGAACCCTTCGCCAGCCTCGACCGCGCCCTCCGCGACCGCATCGGCACACGGCTCGCCGGGTGGCTGGCCGATCAGGCCGGTGCAGCGCGCTGCGGCGCCCTCCTCGTCAGCCACGACCCGCGCGACATGGAATTGCTCCGCGCAGAGGGCTGGCGGCTGGAGGCGGGACAGCTCGACCGCTCAGGCTGAGCACATCGCCCGCTGATCAGTCGCAGACCTCTCCGCTGCTGCCGTCCGCCGCCTCCCACGGGATGCAGCCGGTGCTGCAGTCCGCCGCCGGGCGGAAGGTGACGTCCTGGCTGCCGGAGAGGACGACCTCCCCACCGACCAGGGAGCCGGAGCAGTCCTGCTCGCCGTAGTCGAGGGTGCCGTCCCAGCTCAACTGGCCGACGCCCTGCGCGACCGCGCTCCCGCGCATCGGGCCGCCGGTGCTGGCCTCGCCGCTCCTGTTGACGTCCATCTCCACGCCTGAGTAGCTGACCTTGACGCCGTCCAGGCCGGGCCATGCGGCGACGCCGGTGCTGGTGATCTGGAGATCGTCGGTGCTGGAGACGTTGTCCGCCAGGACGGAGGTGCCGTCGATCAGCGTGCTGGCGGTGTCGTCGGCCATTTCGAAGCCGGTGAAGGTCATGGTGATGGTCCCGGCGGCCTCGTCGAGCAGGGCGAGGTAGCCGCCCTCGAAATGGATGCCGTCCGCGCTGTCGCAGCCGCCCTCCACCTCGTAGCGGGTGTCGCTCTCCTCTATGATCGTCGGGCAGCCCTCGTCGGCAGAGAAGGAGATGACGAACAGCATCCCCACCGGCACCGTCCCGCCTCCGTAGGCCACCGACCAGCCACCCTCGATGTCACGCTGCTTAGACAAGGGGAAGTCGCCGCCGGGATCGGTGATCGTGCTGTCGGTGCCGCCGGTGTCATCGGCGGCGGAGTCCTTGCCGCCTGAGGTGCAGGCGGAGAGCAGGGCGGGGAGCAGGACACAGGGGAGGAGCGGGAGCAGAGACAGGCGGCGCATGGAACCTCGCGGCAGGTGATATCTGCCGCAGAGGCTACACGCCAACAGGCAGAATCGTTCCCAGCCGCCGCCCCTCAGGCCGCATCGCCCAGGAGGCCAGCCCGATGCCGAGGATGACCAGCGGCGCGACGGCGTCGCCGACCGCGTCCCCCGCCGCCAGGTGCGACACGGAGGCGCCGCTCAGGTTGAAGAAGAAGCCCGCGTAGGCCCACTCCTTCAGGCGCGGGAAGCCCGGCGCCAGGATCGCCACCACCCCCAGCAGCTTCCATGTGCCGATCAGCAGCGGCAGCCAGGCCGGGAAGCCGAGGTGGGCCATCGCCTGCACGATGGGCTCAGCGCGGGAGGCGTTGAACACGCCGCTGCCGGTCATGGCGAGGGCGAAGAGGGCGGTGGGGATCCAGTAGCCGAGGGTGCGCGCGTTCATGAGGGGTCTCCGGTTGCCTGCGGAGTCTACACACCGGCCCGCGCCGGAGAACATGCTACAACTGCGCGGCACCTGCCAGGAAATGATCCAGATGCCCTCCGCTCCGCCCCCCGACGCGCACAACGCCCCGCTGGACACCGCTGAGCTCACCGCCTTCCTCCAGAGCGTCGACGCGGGATCGCTCTCGCGGGCGGCGGCGGAGCTGGGCCTGCCGCGCGCCACCCTGAGCCGCCGCCTGGATCGGCTGGAGGAGCGGCTGGGCGTGCGCTTGCTGCGCCGCACCACCCGGAGCCTCGCGATGACCGCCGCCGGAGAGGCGCTCTACCCCCGCGCCCGCCACGCGCTGGAGGTGCTGCGCGAGACCGAGGCGGCCATCCACCCGGACGGGGAGCTGCGCGGCACGATCCGCATCTCCGTCCCGCCGATGCAGGCCGGGGGGTTCCAGGCGTTCCTGTGCAGCTTCCTGGCCGATCACCCGCGCATCCGGCTGGAGGTCAGCGCCGGGACGCCGATGGTGGATCTGCAGGACGGGCGCTTCGACCTCGCGCTGCGCGCCGGTCCCTCCCTGGATCCGGGCCTCATCTCCCGCACCCTCTTCCGCAGCCGCCAGATCGCCGTCGCCGCCCCCGGCTACCTCGCCGCGCACGGGACGCCGACCCGCACCGCCGATCTCAGCGGCCACCGCTGCCTCACCGGCTATGCGCGCGGGGAATTGCCGGCCCGTCACTGGCCGCTCACCGGCGGCGGCGTCGTCCGGGTGGACGGGCCGCTCACCACCAACGACCTCCAATTGCTCCGCCGCGCCGCGCTCGACGGGCGCGGGATCGGCCTGCTCCCCGAACAACTGATCGCCGGGGATCTCGCCGCCGGGCGGCTGTGCCATGTCCTGCCGGAGATCGGGAGCGACGTGCAGATCGCGCTGCTCTACCCGGATCGCGGCTTCCAGCCGCCCGCCGTCCGCGCGCTGATCGAGGCGCTCACCGTCTGGGCGCGCCGGGAATTCGCAGGGTTGATGGATGCTACCTGCACAGATACAGGATCTGAGTCCCCGCCTGCCCCGCCTGCCCGCCCGCCTGCCCCGCCTGCGCGATGATCGCGAGGTGCCGGACGGCGCCCGTGGCCGGATCGGCGGACTGGTACAGCCGGATCGGCAGCCCGGAGGCCGCGAGCGCCGCTGTGGCGGGGCCGTCGGTGGTGAAGCCGGGGGGCGGGGTCTGGTAGAAGGCCAGCACCTGATCCGGGGTCGCCTGCGCCCGCAGCGCCACCACCGACACCGGCAGCTCCGCGCCCTCCACGCCCGCCTTCGGGGCGGTCGTCCCGGCGTAGAGCCGCGCCGCGCCGGGGTACATCGGCACCGCCGGGAAGCCCGCCGGGGTCGGCGCTGCGGGGCCGGTGGAGAACTGGCCCTCCGGTACGGTGACCGTCCATGTGCCGTTCTTCGACTGGACCGCGCCGCCCGTCGCCATCGCCACGGCCTGCTCTGCAGCGCGGTTGACGGTCTTGTCGACAGCGTTGTTGACCGCCTTCTCGACCTTCCGCTCGGCCTGCTTCACCGCCTGCTCCGGGTTGAAGCCGCAGCCGAGGATCAGCAGCCCGGACGTGAGAAGGCCGCACATCTGGAGACACCGCATGTATCGGGAGATCATCGCCGCCCCTAACCCGCCCCGCCCTGCGCCGTCTGCCCCGCCTGCCTCGGCAATTCCACCCACACCAGCGCCCCGCCGCCGCGCCGGTTGGACGCCCCCGCATCGCCCCGGTGCGCCCGCGCGATCTGCCGCACCAGCGCGAGGCCCAGCCCCTCCCCGGCGGGCTTCTGCGCCTGCGCCGATCCGGGCGGCCCCCGGTAGAAGGGCGCGAACGCCTGCTCCGCGTCGCCCTCAGGGAAGCCCGGCCCGCGATCCTCGACCTCGAACCGCAGCCAGCCCACCCGCTGCCGGATCCTCAACCGGATCTCCTGCTCGCCGCCGCCGTAGCGCCGCGCGTTGTCCAGCACCAGCGAGAGCGCCCGCGCCAGCAGGGTCGGGTCGGCGCGGATCTCCTCCACATCGCCCTCCACCGAGAGCGCCGACGCCGGGAGCTTCGCCAATTCCAGCGCCCGCGCCGCCACATCAGCAGGCGCCAATTCCCTGAGCGTCACCGCCTCGAAGTCGATCCGCGCCGCCGCGAGCAGGTCGCCCACCAGCCGATCCATGCCGTCGATCTCGGCCTGGAGCTGATCAAAATACAGCGACGCCGATGGATCCGCCCCCTCACCGGCGTCCCGCGCCAATTCCGCCTGTACCCGCATGCGCCCCAGCGGGCTCCGCAGCTCATGCGACACCGCCGCCATCAGCGCCCGCTGATCGCTCAATTGCCGGGCCACCCGATCCGCCATCCCCCGAAGCGCGTGGGCGACCTCCCCGACCTCCTCCGGCCCCTCCGGCAGCTTCTCCCGGCTGGAGAGCTGACCGCCCTGCAGATCCCCCGCCACCCGCGCCAGCGCCCGCAGCGGCCAGACGATCCGCGCCGTCGCCACCCACGCCAGCGGCCACAGCGCGCAGGCGACCGCGATCCCCACGCAGAGCATCCCGTGGCCGCCCCCGCCGAGGTGGTGCGCCGTGGCGAACATCCAGCCGGCGCCCGCCCCCAGCAGCGCCGCCAGCAGCAGAAACCCCCACACCGCCCGGTGGACGCCCCTTGCCAGCCACCAGACCCGGCGCGGCCCGTGCGCCCCGTGCAGCCCGTGCGGCGCCCACGGCGGCCTCACCCGACCTCCCGCACCAGCACATAGCCGCTCCCCCGGATGGTCTTCAGCCGTGACGGCTCCCGGGCGTCGTCACCGAGCTTAGCCCGGACATGCGAGATGTGGACGTCCACCGTCCGGTCGCTCACGATCACGTCCCCGCGCCCGATCGCCTCCCAGAGCGCGTCCCGCGACACCACCCGCCCGGCCCGCTCCGCGAGCGCCAGCAGCAGATCGAACTCCAGCGCGGTCAGCGCCAGCGTCCGATCCCCGATCCGGGCCGTCCGGCCCTCCGGGTCGATCTCCAGATCCCCGACCACCACGCGCCGATCCGCCGACCGGGGCGCGACCCGCCGCAGCACCGCCCGGATGCGCGCCAGCAATTCGCGCGGGTACACCGGCTTTGCCAGGTAGTCGTCCGCGCCCAGCTCCAGCCCCACCACCCGATCCGCCTCGTCCCCCCGCGCCGTCAGCATCACCACCGGCACCGCCGACTGCTGCCGGAGCCGCCGCAGCACCTCCAGCCCGTCCATGCCCGGCATCATGATGTCCAGCAGCACGATGTCCACCCCCCCCGCCGCCAGCATCCGTAAGCCCTGCGGGCCGCTCGCGGCGTGGAGGAGCTGGACCTCCTGCGGCGCCAGATAGGCGGCCAGCAATTCTGCCAGCCGCCCGTCATCATCGATCATCAAGGCCCGGATGGGCATCCACGCTCCCCTGTCTGCTTATGCTGTCTACTTATCCTGTCCCGCTGCCTCCATCGGGCAGCCGCTCCCCTGGCTCCAGCGGCCCTCCCAGTGGCCTGAGTGGCGGGCGAGGTGGCAGAACCCGGCGGAGTACCCGGCGACCGTCCCGGCAGCCAGCAACACCATGATGAGGCGGCGCATCAGAACCACCACCCGGAGCGGCTGTCCGCGCCCTTGCCGCCCTTGCTGTCCGACGGGCCGAGCGACCCGAGCCACTTCACCGCGCGCTCCCGCTGCTCAGGCCGCAGCACCGCGTGGATCTGCTTCAGCGAGGACAGCACCTCCCGCCGCGCCCGCGCCACCGCGTCGTCCTGCCGCGCGAAGATCGCCGCCAGCCCGCTGTCGTCCACCGTCTCGCCCGCGAAGGCGTCGACCAGCGGCTGCTTCGTCTCCTTCAGCTCCCCCGCCAGCTCCTTCAGCGCCCCGCGCAGATCGATCAGCGCGTGATCGACCACGCCCTCCTGATCCCCGTCGATGCCGAGCCGCCGCTTCATCACCTCGCCCGCCGCCCGGCCCATGCGCTCAGCGTCCACCCGCCCGCCGCCCTGCCCGCCGGGGACCTCCCAGCCGTTGTGACCGCCGCGCCCGCCGTGCCAGCCGCGCCCGCAGCCGCCGGGACCGAAGCTCCCCGGACCCGCGCCGTGCGCCATGTGCCAGCGAAACCGCGCGCCTGCAGCCGCCATGCGGACGAGCAGGAGCAGACAGACCGTACCGAATACAAACCCCATCATGGGAGACTCCTCTGTGAGACCGTTTTGAGACTGTTGATTGACCGGAGGGCCGCTGCGTCTCCGCACCGCACCATCCACGGACAGAGTGTGGGGACGCTGTGTGAAGGCGCGGTGGGGCGGGATGTGAAGAAGTGTTAAGCCGCGCCATGCCCCTGCCTGACGCCGACCCCGCACCCTCCGTCCTCGACTGGCAGCAGGCCCGCACCTCCCCCTGCACCGGCTGCAGCGCCGAGTGCTGCAGCGTGCTGCCGCTGCGCGACTTCCAGATCCACACCCTCGCAGACGTGGACTGGGCGCTCTACCTGCTGAACTTCGAGGGTATGGAGCTGTCTGTGGTGGACACCGGCGACGGATCTGAGGCCTGGCAGGCGTCGATGCACACCGCCTGCCGCAACCTCACCGCAGCGCGGCGCTGCGCCGTCCACAACACCGATCGGCAGCCCGCCATCTGCAAGCGGTTCAACCCCTACGCCTGCTCCTACCGCCGGATCTACCAGAAGAACGAGATCCGCTTCTCCCTCCGCATGGATCGGTCGCGCATGCAGACCTGGGCCGGGCTGCTCAGCTTCGACGACGACCGCCGGATCACCGGGCGCCCCGCCTTCGCGGATCTCTGCGCGATGATGGAGGGCGCGCCCGCTCCCGGCAATTCTCCCGCATGGGACGACGAGCCCGCCGACGGCCGCGACCGCTGGGAGGCCGACACCCGCGCCGGGCTCCCCGATCCTGCGCCGCCGGAGCGCACCTACGCCGACTTCAACGCCCCCTGCCGGGGCTGCGCCGCCTGGTGCTGCACGCGGCTGTTCATCCCCCAGGCCGCGCCCGCCAGCCGCCAGAACCTCGACTACATCCACTTCCTGCTCGGCTTCCCCGGCGTCGAGGTCGGCATCAACAACGACGGAACCTGGACCGCCGTCATCAAGACCCGCTGCCGCCACCTCCAGCGCGCCGCCGACGGCTCCGGCGCCTGCGGCCTCATCGGCCACCCCGACCGCCCCCAGATCTGCACCTACTACGACGCCACCGGCTGCGCCTACAAGGAGCACTTCGGTCGCCCCCGGCCCCGCAGCATGGTGCGGGTGCGCTACGAGGAGTTCGACACGCTGGCCGGGCTGTTCCGCTTCGACGGCGAGGGCTACATCACCGCCGCGCCGGACATGCAGGCGGTGCGCGGGGCGCTGGAGGCGGGGTGGCGGGCCTGACCCCTACGGGATCGTGTTCTCGTCCGTCACCGCCGTGAACTGGCCGCTGGGGGTGCCGTTCCCGTGGGTGAAGGTGACGATGTTGAACGACTGCTGCGCCGCCTGGAAGGTGGAGAGGCCCCCGTTGACAAAATACCACGCCATCTGGCTGAGGTTGGCGTTGAGGTAGCCGATGAGCGTCCCCGCCGCGCTCTTCACCTCGTACTCGATGTTCAGGTTGAGGCTGGCGGGGCTCTGGGTGGGGATCACGTTCTCAAAGACGACCAGGGCGTTGACCGGCTTATAGATGTTGGCAGTGAAGTGATACAGGTTGCTGGAGTTGAAGTCAGGAGCATTGTTATTGTCACCATAGCTCCACGACCTCAGCTTGAATGTATTATTAAAATAGCTGGAGCCGCCGGTGCTGAACCAGTAGGAGCGGCTGCTCTTCCAGGTGTAGACGGTGCCGCTCACGCTGATGTTGATGGCGCTGGCGCCGATGGTCACGACATAGCCGATCGTCGAATTGCTGTTGTTCATCACCGTGAACACGGTGAACCCCGGCCCGGTCGTGTTCGGCCACAGCTCAGAGTGGTGGGACTCCTTCTTCACCGGCAGCCCCGTCCCCAGGATCGCCTCGCCCTGCCGCTCCGGCGCCCCGATCACCACCGGCTGCTGCGGGATGGAGAGCGCCTCCAGGATCACCCCGGCGCGCCGCACCAGCTCCTCCGGGCTCATCCGTGCCGGACGGAACGGGCTCGCCAGCATCAGATCGAGGGCGTGGGTGAAGGCGCCGCGCCAGATCCCGTGGAACGGGTACTCCGCCGCCTGCTGATCCGCCCCGCAGGCGGCGAGGATCACCGTGTTCCGCACCTCCTGCTCCAGATCATCGGGCACCGCCGCCATGTCCGGCTGGAGCGCGGCGGCCCCGCAGGTCTCCAGGAACAGCGTGAGCTTCCCCTCCCCGGTGAGCAGCGCCTCCATCTCTGCCGCCGTCAGGGCGTTGTCCATCGACGGGCTGAGATCCGACGGGCAGAGCGCGAGCCGCCCGCGCAGGTACGCTGAGTGGCCCGACCACGCCATCAGGCCGGCGCTGTCCGCCGCCGCGAGCCTGCCGGCCAGCCACGCGAACGCCTCCCGGATGTTGAGGGCGGTGGCCTGCTTCACATCGAAGCCGTCGAACCGGTGATCCTGCGCCTGCAGGCCCGACAGCAGCACCCGGATGTCCGCGTCCTGCACCCCGGCGGCACGGGCGAACGCCAGGCAGGTGGCAGCGTTGTTCATGCCTCCCTGCAGGTTCGCCTGACCGCCCGGGCGAACACAGAATACGCGTCGATACCGATGATGAGGGCGACCTGGCTGCTCATGCTTGTCTCCTGGCGGGAATGGCCACAGTGCCCGTTATCTCCAGTTTGACAAATCCTCCACCCGTGGTACACCATCGCTGAGAGATATGCTGATGAAGCGGGAAGAAACCTGGGTCAGACCTGATGATGCCCCGCCGACCGCTCCTCAGAACGTCCCCTCCCCTGCGCCGCCCCCGCTCGACGCGATCGTCGGCGAGATGCTGCGGCAGATGCCGGATCAGGGCGTCCTCGGGCGCGGGGCGATGGGCGAGGTCCGGCGGATCGAGGACCCGCTGCTGGGCCGGGAGCTGGCGCTGAAGCTGCTCCCGGCGACCGCGCCGCCCGCGCAGGAGGAGCGGTTCCGGGCAGAGGCGCGGATCACGGCGAGGCTGCAGCACCCGGGGGTGGTGCCGGTGTTCGCGCTGGGGCGGCTGCCGGACGGGCGGCTGGCCTACGCGATGCAGATCATCCGTGGTCAGACCCTGCTGGAGTGGACGCTCCACCAGGAGGAGCCGTTCCCGTCAGAGCGGGTGGATCTCACCCCTGCCGGGCTGCGCCGCCGGATGGACATCTTCCTCCGCATCTGCGAGACGATGGCCTACGCGCACAACGAAGGCATCGTCCACCGCGATCTCAAGCCGCAGAACATTATGCTCGGCACCTTCGGCGAGGTGCAGGTCATCGACTGGGGCCTCGCCGTCGAGCGGGGATGGCGCGGCGCCGCCGCCGGGACCCCCTCCTGGATGGCCCCTGAGCAGGCCCTCGGGCGCGTCATCGAGCCCGCCGCCGACGTCTGGGCGCTCGGGGCCATCCTCCACTTCCTGCTCTCCGGCCGCCCGATCTGGAGCGGGAACGCCGTCGCCCGGATGCGCGCCGGGCACCGCCCCGATCTCGCTCCGCTGCCCGGTGTCCCCGATGAGCTGCTCCAGCTCCGCGATCGCTGCCTGCTCGACGCCCCCGCAGCGCGACCGCCCCACGCCGGGGAACTCACCGCCGCCGTCACCGCCTTCCTCGAAGGCGCGCGCCGCCGGGAGCAGGCGATGCAGCGCATCGACGAGGCCGACCGCCTCCTCACCGACCTCGCCGCCGCAGAGGCCGCCGCTGACGACGCCCGCGCGCGCGCCGCCCGTATCCTCGCCGACCTCCCGCCCCACGCCCCCGTCGCCGACAAGCTCGCCGGGTGGGACGCCGACGAGGAGGCCGACCGCCAGGAGCTCGAAGCCGAGCGCCTCCGCTTCGCCAGGAACCGCCTCCTCTACACCGCCCTTGAGCTCGAACCCCTCCCGGACGCGCACGCACGCCTCGCAGACCACTTCATGCGCGAACACCGCCGCGCAGAGTCCCGCCGCGATCTCCGCGCTGCCCGCGAGGCCGAGCGCAACCTCCGCCTCCACGACCGGGGGACCTACGCCCGCTGGCTCACCGGCGAGGGCCTCCTCAGCCTCCAGACAGACCCCCCCGGCGCCACCGTCTGCCTCTACGCCTGGGAGGAGCGCCACCGCAGGCTCGTCCCCGCCTTCCAGCGCGCCCTCGGGCAGACCCCCCTCGCCGACGTCCCCCTCCCCGCCGGGAGCTGGCTCCTCACCCTCTCCCTCCCTGGGCGCCCCGAGGTCCGCCTCCCCGTCCAGATCGACCGCCAGGACGGCTGGCAGCACCTCCCCCCTGACGCCGCAGAGGCCCCGCCCGTCCCGATCCCCGCTGTCTGGCCCGACGGCTGCTGCTACGTCCCCCCCGGCTGGTTCTGGAGCGGCGGCGACCCGGAGGCGGCGGACGCCACGCCCCGGCGGCGCCACTGGCTGGAGGGCTTCTTCATCCTGCGCCGCCCGGTGACGGTGGCGGAGTGGCTCGAATTCCTCAACGACCTCGACCGGCGGGGCGACCCGGCGCTCGACCGGCACCTCGCGCGGCTCCCCGGCACCGACCTGCCGCTGTTCGGGCGGGACGGGGCGGGGCGGCTCTGCTGCGACACCGTACACATGGGGCTGCGCTGGCAGCCGGACTGGCCGGTGATGCAGGTGAGCTGGGACGACGCCTGCGCCTACGCGCGGTGGCGGGGAGCGCGGGACGGGCTGGCGTGGCGGCTGCCGCACGGGCTGGAGCGGGAGAAGGCGGCGCGGGGCGTGGACGGGCGGCGGCTGCCGTGGGGAGATCACTTCGACCCTGCGCGCGCCTGCGTTCAGCAGAGCCACGCGGGCCGCCCCACCCCGGTCTCTGTCCACGCCTTCCCCGAGGACGAGAGCCCCTGCGGCGCCTGCGGCCTCGCCGGCGGCGTCGCCGACTGGTGCCTCGAACCCTACCGGCGCGACGGGGAGCCGGAGGGCCGCGTGACCCCGATCCAGCCTCAGGACGGGGCGATGCAGGTGATCCGGGGCGGCTGGTGGGGGAGCCAGAACCGCACCGCCCACGCCGCCTCCCGCGCCGCTGCGCCGGGGGATCGCCTCTTCGACGCCACCAGCGTCCGGCTCGTCGCGCCGATCAGACCGGCGTCAGGTTGACCGAGCCGATGTAGTCGCGCTTGCCCACGTCCACGCCGTTGTGGCGCAGGATGGCGTAGGCGGTGGTGATGTGGAAGTAGAAGTTGGGCAGCACCATCTCATTGAGGTAGTCGCGCCCCGCGATCTGCATCCCCGGCGCGAACGGCAGCAGCACCGCGCGGTCAGCGGCGCCGGCGAAGTCCTCTTCGGTGACGGTGGCGAGCCAGGCGATGACGGCCTGGATGCGGGCCTTCAGCTCGGCGACGGTGGTCTCGGTGTCGGGGTGGGCGGGCGCGTCCTTGCCGGTGAGGCGGGCGGCGGCGAACTTGGCGGCGTCGCAGGAGGCCTGGATCTGGCGGGCGAGGGGGAACTGATCGGGGGCGAGGCGGGCGGTCAGCAGGGTGTCTACGGCGAACTTCTTCTGTTCGGCGTGCGCTGCGGCCTTGTCGAGCCAGCGGTCGAGGTTGGAGAGTATCTTGCTGAGCTGCGGGATAGAGGCGCGATACATGGACATGGGGCTTCCTGATGAGCGGGCAGAGGGTAGGCCCGGATCAACACCCGTCAACTGAGGATATGATCGGTTTGCACATCTCCCTGCACTGCGGGTGCAGACTTTGAGGTTTCATGCGCGCCCTGTCTTTACTGACCCCCGTGCTGCCCCTGCTGCTGCTCGTCGCCTGCCCGACCCAGAAAGAGTCCGCCGCGCCGGACGACAGCGCCACGCAGGACAGCAACCCGGTCGAAGACTCAGATTCAGACAGTAAAACCGGTGACAGCGCCGATGACACCTCCCCGCCCAACCACCCGCCGGAGGGGCTCGCCGTCGCCATCACCCAGCTCGCGCCCCAGCCCGGAGAGCCGGTCAGCGTCACCATCCTGACCGCCGCCACCGACCCCGACGGCGACCCCGTCACCTACCTCTACGCATGGAGCCGCGACGGCGTGGACGCAGGCGTCAGCGCGGACACCGTGGAGGCCGGCGTCACCGCGCTGCTCGACACCTGGACCGTCACCGTCACCCCGACCGACGGCGAGGACATGGGCGCGCCCGCGACCGCCACCGTCGTCATCGGCAACCAGCCGCCCGTCCCGCCGGAATTGGAGATCGACCCGGAGAACCCGGTCGCTGACGACACCATCGCCCTCTACTTCAACACCGAGCCCTACGACCCCGAGGGCGATCCCATCACCACCACCATCCTCTGGTACGACGACGACGCGCTCGTCCCCGGCCAGGAGGGCCTCATGGAATTCGACGGGGATCGGGTCGATGATCAGGAGATCATCAAGGTCGTAGTGAGCGTGAGCGACGGGCTGCACGAGCCGGTCAGCAGCGAGATCGAGGTGCTGATCCAGTACACCTGCTGGAACCCGCCCCCGATGAATGTCGGCGACACCACCCTCCCCGACGCCCGCGCCTACCACGGCCTCGCCTTCGGGGACGACGGCTCGCTGATCGGCTTCGACGGGCGCTCGCTGATCAAGAGCTTCTATGACGGCACCCGGCAGACCTGGGTCCCCGGCCTGAGCGGCGTCCAGCAGATCGATCGGCTGCCGGACGGGGACTACGCCGCCATCGACGGCACCGGCACGCTGCTCCGCGTAGACGCGCTCACCGGCGGCACCTCCTCCATCGCCTCCAACCTCGGCTACGCCTACGGCGTCACCACCGGCCCGGACGGGATGGTCTACGTCGTCGCCAACAGCACGATCTACCGCGTCGATCCCGTCAACAACACCAGCGCCGTCTGGTTCGACGGCTCCAACGTCGGCGCCACCCTCCACGTCATCAACTTCAACACAGACAGCACCGTCGCCTACATCGGCACCATCGGCAACGGCACGGTCTACTACCTCACCCTCGACAGCAACCTCGACCCGGTCGGGGGCGCGTCGGTCTACGCCAACCGCGTCGGGAGCGGCTGGCACGACGGGCTGGAGGTCGATGAGTGCGGCAACATCTACGTCGCCGACTACTCCACGCGCGGCTTCTACCGCGTCACCCCCGGCGGAACCGTCAGCTCCTTCGTCGACATCGTCATGTCCGAGTACGGCCACGGCACCGCCTGGGGCAGCGGCATCGGCGGCTGGCGCGACGACACCATCTACCAGCCCCAGCCCTACAACAGCAACACCATCCGCGAGGTCGTGGTCGGCTTCCACAGCGCGGACACCGTCCGCACCTGGAACGGGACGCCCGCGCCCTGGTGATCAACAGGATAGACATCCCGGTATGCGCCTGAAGCCGATCTTCCCTGTCCTGTTGTCTGTGCTGTTGCCCGTTATATTTTCCGGCTGCGCGCCCCGCTCCGTCCAGTCTGGCCCGCGCACCGCCGCGCCGCTGGTTCTGCAAGCCGATCCGGTAATGCCCGATCTGAACGCCTACCCCCGCAAAGAATTGCCCTCCGGCCTGATCTACGAGGTCATCCAGCCGGGCAGCGGCGCCGCGCCGGAGCCGGGAGAGAAGATCCGCATCCACTACAGCGCCTGGCTCGCCAGCGGCAAGATGTTCGACTCCTCGCGCCAGCGGAACGAGCCCTTCGTCTACGCCTTCGCCACCGGCCAGGTCATCCCCGGCTTCGACGAGGGCGTGCGCGGCATGCTCCCCGGCGAGCGCCGCGTCCTGATCATCCCGCCGCACCTCGGCTACGGGGCGAACGGCGCGCCGCCGATGATCCCGCCGGACGCCACGCTGGTCTTCGACATCGAGTACCTCGGCCCCCGGTCGTGAGCTGAGTGCGCTACCTCCTCCTCGACCGCATCACCCTGCTCGATCCGCCGGAGCGGGCGACGGGCATCAAGTGCTGCTCCCTCTCTGAGAGCTACCTCGCCGACCACTTCCCCGGCCACCCGGTCATGCCAGGCGCGCTGCTCGTCGAGGGGCTGGCGCAGCTCGGCGGGGTGCTGATCGAGGCCACGCTGCGGCAGCGCGGGCGGAACGATCTCCATGCGCTGCTGCTCGCCGCCGACCGGGTGCGCTTCCGCCAGATGGTGCGGCCCGGCGACCGGGTCGATCTGGAGGCGCGCGGCGTCCACGCCACCGAGGACGGCGGGCGCGTCCGGGGGGAGGCCAGCGTCAACGGGGTCAAGGTCGCGGAGGCCGAGCTGACCTTCGCGCTGCTCCGCGTCACCAACCCCGCCCTCATCGCCCGGCGCCGCGAATACCTGAACCTCTGGCTCCACGGCTCCACCGAGGAGCCATGACCGGAGCCGCTGCCGGAGCCGCTAACGGAGCCCCGCGCGCGGTCTGGCTCCGCGCCTGGAGCGCCTGCTCCCCCGCCGGGGACTGGCCGCAGACCTGGGCGCTGATCCTGAGCGGCGGCACGCGGATCGCGCCCGTCCGGCGCTTCGACACGGGCCGCTTCCCCTGCGCGGTCGCCGCGACGGTGGATCGCTTCGACGATCCGGACGTCGAGGATCGCCGCCTGCCGATGGTGGCGGACGCCCTCGCGGGGCTCCCCGCGCACAGCGGGCGGCTCGGGGTGTTCCTCGGCGCGGAGTCCGGGCGGGGCAGCATGCAGACCCTCCGGCTGCTCGCGCAGGCCGCCGGGCGCCCTTTTTCGGCGGAGCGGTTTTTTGTGGAGGCCGCCCCGCTCCGCGACCGGCTCTCCCCCTCCCGCATCTCGCCCGCCGCGCCCGCTGCGTGGATCGCCGCGCAGCGACAGGCGACCGGGCCGGTGGAGACGCTGTCGCTGGCCTGCGCCTCGGGCCTCTCGGCGGTGATCGAGGCGGCGCGGGCGGTGGCGGCGGGCGAGTGCGACAGCGCGATCTGCGGCGGGGTCGGGGCGGACGTAGACCCGCTGATGCTGGCGGGCTTCGGGAAGCTCTCGGCGCTCTCGGCGCGGGGGATCTCGCGGCCCTTCGACGCGCACCGGGACGGTTTTGTCATCGGGGAGGGCGCGGCGCTGCTGCTGATCTCGGCGGAGCGGCCGGCGGGCATGGCGATCCGGATCGCCGGCTGCGGGCGCAGCCTCGACGCCCACCACCTGACGATGCCCGATCCCGCCGGGATCGGGGCGCTCGCCGCGATGCGGGCGGCGGTCGGTGAGGCGCGGGCCGCCGGGCTGGCCGTGGATCGGCTCGACGTCGTGCAGGCCCACGGCACCTCCACCCCGCTCAACGACGCGGTGGAGGCGCGGGCGCTCGCGGCGCTCGGGCTGCCCGTCGGCGCGATCTCCTCGGTCAAGGGCGCGCTGGGCCACTGGATCGCCGGGGCGGGCGCGCTGGGCCTCTGCTGCGCGGCCCAGAGCCTCCTGAGCCAGACGGCCCCGCCGACCGCAGGCCTCGCCACCGTCGATCACGCGCTCCCCGACCTGCCGCATGTCACCGGGATCGGTCGCCCCCACCCCGCGCAGACCGCGCTCTGCAACGCCTTCGCCTTCGGGGGCGCCAACGCCAGCGTCCTGCTGTACCGGGAGGCGTGATGCGGGCGTCCATCCTCGCCATCGGAACGGCGGACGCCGCGTCGGATACGACCGATGACCCGGCGCTGATCAAGGCCCGGCGCATGATGTCGCGGGGCGCCTGGCTCGCCGCGCTCGCGATGCTCCGGGCGCTCGACGGGCAGACCGGCAGCGGGCAGCGCGGCAGCGGGCAGGCGCCGGAGGAGATCGCCGCCTTCCTCGGCGTCGGCGCCTCGGCGGGATCGCTCCCGGATCTCCACCGGATCCTGCGGGCTTCCATGCAGGATGGCGCGCTGTCCCTCCCGCTGTTCGCGACAAAAGGCGTGGCGGCCTGCAACCCGCTGCTGGCATTCCAGCTCATGAACAACTTCACCCTCTGCCACGGCGCGATCCGCTGCGGCGTCCAGGGGCCCAACGGCGCCTTCTACGGCGGCGCGGCGCAGGCGCTCCGCGAGGCCGTCCGGCTGATCAACGAGGAGCCGGAGCGCCTCGCCCTGGCCGGGGCCGCCGACAGCGCCCACCACCCGGTCACCCGCCTGGAATTGCCCGCCGGGGTGGAGCCGCAGGAGGCGGCGGTCGTCCTGCTGCTGGGGCGGGAGCGGGCGGGGACGGTGACGGTGGAGATCGATGCGACAGACACAGCAGATGTAGCATCTTTGAGATATGCGACAGATGCGACAGATGCGACAGATGCGACAGATGCGACAGCCGGGTACCTCGCGGCGGCGGAGGCGGTGGCCTGGCTGGCGGCGATCCGGGCGGTGGAGGCAGGCGCGCCTGAGGCGCGGGCGGGCAGGTTCCGCTTCTCATACCGGATCTCCGTGATTCGCAGCGCGGCAGACAGCGCGGGCGGGGCGGGCAGGCGCGCGGGCGGGGCCGGGCGGGCGGTGATCACCGGGGTCGGGGCGGTGTCGGCGTTCGGGGTCGGGATCGGGCGGCTGTGGGAGGGGCTGCTGTCGGGGGATGGCGCGACCGCGATCCGGTCGGTGCCGCACCTGCCGGGGTTCCCGCCGTCGGGGGCGGTGCCGGAGGCGGAGGCGGCGGCGCGGGCGGCAGAGGCGGCGGCGCGGGCGGCGGGGGTGTCGCTGCCTGCGGGGGCGTGGCGGGATCGGCGGCTGTGGTGGGCGGTGCTGGCGGCGCGGGAGGCGTGGGAGGAGGCGGGGCGTCCGGGCGGGCTGGCGTTGTCGCTGGGCCTGGGGCTGGAGCAGGCGTTTCTGGAGGACTTTCTGCCGCTTGAGGGGACTGAACTGATCCCCCGTCCCGGCGCGGGCGGGGAGATCCGCTACCGGAGCCCGATGGATCTCCCGGCGCGGGCGCTGCAGGCGATGCTGCCGGTCGGCGGGCTGCGGCTGCTCCACGCCTCGGCCTGCGCGGCGGGGACGCTGGCGCTCGCGCAGGCGGCGGCCTGGGTGGAGCGGGGCGAGGCGGAGCGGGTGCTGTGCGGGGCGGCGGACAGCATGCTGAACCCGCTGGGGATGGCGGGGCTGGGGCGGCTGGGGGTGATCTCGCCGCGCGGGGCGTGCCGGCCGTTCGATCTGCGGCGGGACGGGATCAGCGTCGGGGAGGGTGCGGCGATCTTTGTTGTAGAATCGGAGTATTCAGCCGTGTCTCGCGGGGCGCCGATCCTCGCCCGCCTCACCGGGCGCGGCTCCAGCCAGGACGCCTGGGCGCCCACCGCCCCGCGACCGGGCGGCACAGCGGCGGAGGCGGCGATGCGGGCGGCGCTCCGGCGGGCGGGGCTGCGACCGGATCAGATCGCGCACGTGAACGCGCACGGCACCGGGACGCCGCCCAACGACGAGGCGGAGGCAGCCGCATTACAAAGGTTACTCCAGTGTGACAGGCCGGTAAGTTCTTATAAGGGCGCGATCGGGCATGCGATGGCGGCGGCGGGGGCGCTGGAGATCGCGGGCTGCCTCGTCGGCTGGCGGCGCGGGGTCTTGCCGGGGACGGCTGGGTTTGAGCGGGCGGACGGGCGCTGTCCGGCGGCGGTGCAGGCGGCGGCGGCGGCGTTCAGCGGCGGGCCGATCCTGAAGAACTCCTTCGGCTTCGGCGGCCAGAACGCGAGCATCGTGCTGGAGGCGCCGTGAGAGAGCCTGCGGTCGGGGAGAGCGGCGCGGTGCGGCTGCTGGCCTGGTCGTGGCGGACGCCGCTCGGCAGCGGGGAGGAGGCGCGGCGGCGGCTGCTGGCCGGGGAGTCGGCGCTGGCGGCGCCCGATCCGGCGCGGCTGCCCGCGATCCTGGCTGAGCTGCCCGCGATCCTGGCAGGCGCTCCGCCCGGATCGGCGGGCCTGCGCGTCGCGCCGGTGCCGATGGAGCCCCAGCGG
>JBEIQZ010000362.1:0-6409 GCA_040376255.1 Alphaproteobacteria bacterium | reverse complement strand
GGATCGCACCTTCGGCACTCACTTCTACGTCCCCGAAGGCGGCGGCGACCCGATCCTGTGGCAGCACCTCTTCTGGTTGTTCGGCCACCCTGAGGTCTACATCCTGATCCTGCCCGCGATGGGGATCGTCTCTGAGGTGCTGCCGGTCTTCGCCCGGAAGCCCCTGTTCGGCGCGCCCTTCGTCATCTTCTCCGGCGCGACCATCGGCCTGCTCGGGTTCGGCGTGTGGGCGCACCACATGTACACCACCGGCATGGGCGCGGCGGCGGACGCGGGCTTCTCGGTCATGACCATGCTCATCTCCATCCCCACCGGCGTGAAGATCTTCAACTGGATGGCGACGCTCTACGGCGGTAACATCCGGATGACCGTGGCCAACTACTACGCCATCGCCTTCGTCGGCATGTTCACCATGGGCGGGCTCTCCGGCGTCATGCATGCCTCCCCCCCGGTCGATCTGCAGCACCAGGACTCCTACTTCGTCGTGGCGCACTTCCACTACGTGCTGTTCGGCGGCGCGATCATGGGGCTGTTCTCCGGCATCTGCTTCTGGTTCCCCAAGGTGTTCGGTCGGATGCTGAACGAGTCGGTGGGCAAGGTGGCGTTCTGGGTGATGCTCATCGGCTTCAACGTGACGTTCTTCCCGATGCACATCGTCGGTGCCTGGGGCATGCCCCGCCGCACCTGGACCTACGCGGCGGATCTGGGCTGGGAGCTCCCCAACCGCATCGAGACGGTCGGCGCCTACCTGCTGGCCTTCGGCGTCGGGATCTTCGTCTTCAACATCATCCGCAGCCTCCAGAGCGGCGCGAAGGCGACCGCGAACCCCTGGGACGCCGCGACGCTGGAGTGGGCGATCCCCTCTCCCCCGCCGGTCCACAACTTCGACAAGACGCTCGTCGTCTACTCGGAGCGCCCGGTGTGGGAGAAGAACCACGGCCCCGGCCCCGGCTACTCGATCCCGGAGGCCGAGGAGCACATCCACATCCCCCCGCCCAGCATCAAGCCGTTCATCGCATCGGTCGGCGGCGCCTTCGTCTTCTCCGGCTTCATCGTGTACGGCCTCCTGCACAACACGATGGGCCTGCCGGTCGTCCCCAGCCTCTCCCTGGTCTTCCTCGGGGTGGCGATGATGCTGTACGGCTTCTACACCTGGCTCATGGAGCCGGGGCACGACTAGTCCCGGGGTAAAATCCGGGGCGTCAGCGCCGGATTCTGCCTCTCTCCCGGTTCCTCTCTCATCCACTCCCATCCTTGTCTGGAGGCCGTTTGTCGGCAGCCGCACACCACGCCCCCACCAGCCTGGGGGTCTCCCACTACAAGCTCGCGATGTGGACCTTCCTCGGCTCGGAGTGCTTCTTCTTCGGGTCGCTGATCGGCACATACATGTACTACCGGGGTAAGTCCATCAACGGACCGTACCCCCTGGACGTGTTCAGCGCCGAGGTCACATCCATCTCCACCTTCGATCTGCTGCTGTCCTCGCTGTTCATGGCGCTGGCGGTGCACTACGCGAAGGAGAACAACGTCAAGCAGATGCTGCTGTGGACCGCGCTCACCGTGGTCGGCGGGCTGATCTTCCTGGGCTTCCAGGCCTATGAGTTCACCCACTTCTACCATGAGGGGCTGACCCCGCGCGTCAACCTGTTCGGCGCCACCTTCTTCACCCTCACCGGGTTCCACGGGGCGCACGTCACCGTGGGGGTGCTGCTGCTGATCTCGCTGATGTACTACGGCGGCACCGGCAAGCTCAACAACCTCGGCGAATCGACAGAGAATATCGGCCTCTACTGGCACTTCGTCGACATCGTCTGGATCGCGATCTTCACCCTCGTCTACCTGCTAGAGTACACCTGATGAGCGCCTCCCCCAATCCTTCCGGCAGTTCTCATGGCGCCGATCACGGGAACCCGATCCCGAAGTACATCGCGGTGTTCTTCGCCCTGCTGATCGCTACAGGGATCGAGGCCCTGCCGCTCTTCGGGCTGGTGGACATCCCGCCTGCGCCTCTGTTGGGCCTGTCTGCGGTCAAGTTCGTCGTGGTCGTGCTGATCTTCATGCACATGCTCGGCGATCACCCGATGTTCTGGCGGGTGTTCTTCTTCCCGCTCGGCATGGCGATGGGCAGCTTCATGGTGCTCATGACCCTGTCCGGCACCTGGCAGCTCACCTGGCAGGAGGGCAAGAACGGGCGCGATCTCGACGAGGTCGCCGCCTGCTACCGCTCGCGGTATGACGGCGCCTGCGGCTCCTGGGTGAAGAGCCCGGTCACCGGCAATGAGTACTGCTCGGCCCCGGCCTCCCTGAAGGACGATGCCTGCCAGAAGCTCACGCCCCGCATGGCCACCGACGCTGCGTTCGCCGCGCTGCTGAAGCCGGTGGGCGCGGATCCCCGCTTTGAGGGCTTCGCCGACAAGGCGGCGGACGCGAAGCTCCTGGTGCTGATGGAGGTGGGCAAGGAGGTCTACGGCGGTAACTGCGCGGCCTGCCACGGCCCGGAGGGCGCCGGTGTCGCCGGGCTCGCGCCGCCGATGGCGGGGGACGCGGTCGCCAACGGCGCCTCGGAGGAGCACATCAACGTCCTGCTGAAGGGTCTGCAGGGCAAGGTCATCAACGGCCAGAGCTACGCGGGGGCGATGCCGCCGTGGAAGCAGCTCAGCGACGACCACATCGCCTCGGTCATCACCTGGGAACGTCAGTCCTGGGGGAACAAGGGCGACATGGTGCTGCCTGAGCAGGTCGCGGCGAAGCGGTAGCGATGCTCAGAGCGCTGGCCATCTGGGCCCTCATCGGCTCATCCGTCGCCTCCGCTCATTCAGGCATCATACTGCCCTGGGACTCCGATGAGCTGGACTATGCCAGCGCCCCCCCCGACGCGTGGAAGGTCCTCGACCTCCACGTATCGGTGTTTCTGGGGGTGGCGATCTTCACCGGCCTGTACCTGTGGGGCATCAGCGGGGCGCGCAGGCGCTACGCGCTCTCGGAGGAGCCGGCGGATCGGTGGCGCGTCGCCGCCTTCCTCAGCGCGCAGGTGATCCTGCTCGTGGCGCTGAACGGGCCGATCCACCACCTCTCCGACTACTACCTGTTCTCCGCCCATATGGTGCAGCACCTGATGCTGAACCTCCTGTGGGCGCCACTCACTGTCGTCGGGCTGCCGTCCTGGCTGGTGGAGGGCGCGCTCCGGCTGCGTCCGCTGAAGATGATGGCGGACTGGACGGGGGGCTTGCGGGTGAAGTTCCTGCTGTACAACGGGGTGCTGTACTTCTGGCACATCCCGGTGATGTACGATCTCGCCATCGCCAACCACGAGATCCACATCGTCGAGCACCTGAGCTTCATGGCGACGGCGGTCATCGGCTGGGTAGGGCTGCTCTGCGACGCGCCGTCGCTGCCGCGCCGCACGCCGATGTCGCAGCTCATCTACCTGTTCTTCATGACCGTCCCGATGAAGCTGCTGGGCGCGATCATCACGCTCTCCAGCAGCCTGATCTACCACGGCTACGAGCAGGCGCCGCGCCTGTGGGGCTGGACGCCGATGGACGATCAGGTGATCGGCGGGCTCCTGATGTGGCTGCCCGGCGGGATCGCGATGTGGCTGAGCATGCTCTACGTGTTCGTGCGCTGGTGGGATCGCGAGAAGGCGGAGGAGATCCGCATGCTGCCCCCGGCGCCCGGCGCGGGATCAGACGTGCCGGGCGCCGGGGGCGTCGCATGAGGGGCGCGCGGGCGGTGCATGCGTGCGTGCTGGCCGGGATGCTGGCGCAGATCGGTTGTACTGCGGAGACGGTCGCGCCTCCGCCGGAAGGGGACGCGCCTCCGCCGCAAGAGGGCGTGGCGGGCGCGGACACAGCCTGGTCTGAGCTGGTGACGAAGAACAGGAAGTACCGGATCCGCTGGCGGACATCGAAGCCGGTGGTGATGGGGGATCTGTTCAGCGTGGAGACGGTGCTTACCGGCGCGGACGGGGCGCCCGTCACCGGCGGGCAGGTGCGGGTGGACGCGCGGATGCCGCAGCACGGGCACGGGATGGCGACGAAGCCGGAGGCCGACCCCGGCGTCTGCGCGACGCCGGACACCTGCACCCACCCGGAGGGCCGCTACCGCATGGACGGGATGAAGTTCCACATGCCCGGCGAGTGGACGGTGACCTTTGAGGTGGACGGCCCGGCGGGATCGGATCGGGCCGAGGCGGTCTACCGGCTGTGAACCCGCCGCCGCTCCGGGTCGCGGGCGTCCTGCTGCTCCTCGGCGCAGCCGGGTGCAGGCCGGAGGGGTGGTCGGCAGAGGAGCTGCGGCTGATCCGCTCCCTGTCCCCGGTGCCGCCGCCCCCGCCGAGCCCGACCAACGGCGTCGCCGATCTGCCGGAGGCGGCGGCGCTCGGGGCGCGGATCTTCACCGATCCCGGCTTCAGCATCGACGGGCAGACCTCCTGCGCGACCTGCCACCGCCCGGATCGCGCCTTCACCGACGGGCAGCGGGTGGCCGATCTCGGTCGAGGGGCGGGCACCCGGAACGTGCCGACGGTGCTGGGGGCGGCGTGGGGGACGTGGTTCTTCTGGGACGGGCGCGCGGACTCCGCGTGGGCGCAGGCGACGGGGCCGCTGCTGAACCCCTCAGAGCATGCCACCGACGCCGCCGCCGTCCACGCGCGGGTGATGGCCGAGTACCGCGCGCCGATGGAGGCGCTGTTCGGGCCGCTGTCCGGGCCGGCGGGGGATCGCCCTGAGCAGTCGCTGGCGCAGGTCGGGAAGGTGCTGGAGGCGTTCGAGCGCACCCTGCCTCCCCCGTCCACCCGCTTCGACCGCTATGTGGCGGCGCTCCCGGCGGGCGGGTTGTTCAGCCCGGAGGAGGAGCGCGGCCTCCGGCTGTTCATCGGGGACGCGCAGTGCGTGAGCTGCCATAACGGCCCGCTGCTCTCAGATCGCAGCTTCCACACGCTCGGCCTGCCGCTGCCGCCGACCGGACAGCCCGATCCGGGCCGGGCACGCGGCGCGACGGACGTGCTGCGCGATCCGTTCAACTGCAGGGGGGAGTGGGCTGACGGCGCGCCCGGTCCGCAGGGCTGCCCCGAATTGCGCTACCTCGATCCATCGTTCCCGGACTGGCCCGCCGCGTTCAAGACCCCAAGCCTGCGCGGGGTCGGGCAGACCGCGCCCTACATGCACGACGGCAGCATGGCCAGCCTCACCGAGGTGCTGCTGTTCTACAACCGGCTCCCCGGCAGGGCCGAGATCGGCCACCGGGAGCTGACCCTCCAGCCGCTCCGCTTTCAGGAGGCCGATCTGGCGGCGCTGGAGGCGTTCCTCCGCACCATGGACGCTGAGCCCTAGCGCCCCCGGCGCCGCAACAGCAGCGCCAGCATCCCCAGGAAGCCCACCCCGGACGCCGCGCCTGCGGGCGTCGCCGCGCAGCCGCAGCCGCCGCCGCCCTTGTAGATCGGCTCCAGCAGCCCGGAGTCTGCGCTGTCCGGCTGGTCGGTGTCATCCGGGGCGGCGGTGTCGTCCGTCGGCGTGGAGTCGCCGGAGTCGCCGGAGTCGCCGGAGTCGCCGGAGTCACCGGAGTCGCCCGTGTCGCCCGTGTCGCCCGTGTCGATGGGCTCCCAGGGATCGACGTAGTCGGGGATGCCGTCCCCGTCGCTGTCGATCACGCCCTCGTCGCTGTCCGGGCGCCCGTCGCCGTCCGAGTCGGTGTCGAGCCGGTTGGGCGTGCCGTCCTCATCGGAGTCGGGATCGGCGTCGCCGTCGTTGTCGTCGTCCTGGGCCTCTTCGGTGGCGGTGGGGATGCCGTCGTTGTCATCGTCGGTGTCGTCCCAGTCCGGCGCGCCGTCGCCGTCGCTGTCCTCGGGGGCGAGGGGATCGGTGACCTCATCGCCGTCCAGCACGGTGTCATCGTCGGAGTCTGCGTCGTCGGGATCGGAGCCGACGATCGCCTCCTCTGCGTCGCTCAGGCCGTCGCCGTCCCGGTCGTCGTCCTCGATGAGGCCGTTGCAGTCGTTGTCGATGCCGTCCGGCAATTCCGGCGCGCCGCCGTAGACGGTCGGGTTGAGATCGTCGCAGTCCGTGCCGCTCCACGCCGTCGCGTCGTCCCCGTCCTGATCCTGATCGTAGTCAGAGCGGCCGTCGCAGTCCTGATCGATGCCGTCGTACCAGACCTCCACCGCGCCGGGGTTGACGGCGGCGTCGTTGTCGTCGCAGTCGATGTCGCTGGTATAGCCGTCGCCGTCCGCGTCGATGGTGAGATCGGCGCCGTCGCAGTCCTGATCGATCCCGTCGTAGGGGATCTCCGCCGCGCCGGGGTTGACGCCCGCGTCATTGTCGTCGCAGTCGGTGAGGCTGTTGTAGCTGTCGCCGTCCGCGTCGATCTCCAGATCGCTGCCGTCACAGTCCTGATCGATGCCGTCGTAGGG
>JBEIQZ010000337.1:0-6963 GCA_040376255.1 Alphaproteobacteria bacterium | reverse complement strand
GCAGCTACCGAGCCTGCCTGGAGGCGGTCGCGCTGGAGGATGTCCGGCTCTCAGATCGGGCGCTGGCCTGTGGAGAGCGCGACGTGAACGCCTGCCACAGCGTCGCGGCGGCGCGCATGCTGGAGGAGGGCGAGAACCCCTCGGCGCTCTTGATGGGCGTGCTGGAGTATGCCTGCGCGGTGGACGCGTCGGGCTCGCTGGGCGAACGTCTGCGGCGGCTGGAGGATGTCGGGGAGGGCTGCATGATGCTCAGCCGGGCCTTCGATCAGCTCAACATCCAGGATCGCGCGCTGCTGAGCCTCGATCAGGCATGCATCCTGGGCCGCGCCGACGCCTGCGGGCAGGCCACCCGCCGCCGCGAGGACGCCTTCGCGCTCCGCACGGTGCGGGAGTGCGAGAGCGAGGAGCTGCCGCTGTCGACCGCCTGCGTCCAGCTCGGCAGGTTGCTCGACGCAGGCCCGATCCGCGCCACGAAGCTCGACAGCTTCGACGCCTTCCTGCGCGCCTGCCGCCTCGGCGATGAGGAGGGCTGCACGCTGCTGGGCGACTATGTGGATCGCTGGGGCATCAACCACCGGCGCGTGATCGACGCCGAGAAGACGCTGCTGGCCTCCTGCACCGGCGGCGAGCAGCGGGCCTGCGTCGGCGCCGCCCACCTCCTCGTCCGCCACGACCCGCGCTCAGAGGCCTACGGCCAGGCGCTCACCCTGTTCGACGCCGCCTGCACCGACGGCATCGCCACCGCCTGCATCGCCGGGGCCGGTCAGCGCCGCATCGGCAGCGCCCGCAAGGTCGAGGCCCGCGACCCGCTCTCGATGTGGGACGCCGCCTGCGACAAGGAGAGCCCGGCGGGCTGCGCCGGGTACGGCGAGCGGCTGGCCCGCTCCAAGAAGACGTGGGAGGACGCCTATATCGCCCTGACCCGCGCCTGCGATACCGGCGAGGCGGGCGCCTGCACCTACCTCGGGCGCTTCATCACCAGCCGCCACAAAGATCCCTGGGAGGGGGAGCAGATGCCGCAGGCCTACCTCCAGCGCGGCTGCACCAACGGCGACGCCGAGGGCTGCTACTGGCTCGCGGAGGAGAACCTCCCGAAGAAGGGCGACCCCGCCGAGCAGGACTACCTGCTGCTCGCCCGCGCCTGTGAGGGCGACTTCGGGCAGGCCTGCGCCGATCTCGCCCGCGTCCACCTCCAGCGCGCCACAAACTTCGACGAAGAGATCGCCGCCGGTCACCTCGAAAATGCCTGCGACAACGGCCACTTCGAGAGCTGCCGCGACCTCAGCACGATGTACCTCCAGGGTAAAGGCGTCGAGGCCGACCCCGAGAAGGCCCGCGAGCTCGCCCAGCGCTACCGCACCAACGCCGAGCGGCGCCTGCTCCGCCTCGGGATCAAGATCGGCTTCCCGTCGCTCGCCGGGGGCGAAGGAGAATTCGTCCTCCCCATCCCGGTCGGCCCCGCGCTCTCCCTCGTCGGCTCCTACTCCTGGCTGCCCGAGGTCGGCGGCTTCATGACCGTGCTGAAGGGCGACGACTGGCAGGGGATGGACTACCGCTACGTCGATGCCGGGGTGCGGCTCTACCCCAACAACAAGGCGCGCGGCCTCTACGGCATGGTCGCCTGGCACGAGCTCCAGGGCGTCGGCTACATCCCCGGCTCCCCGTTCGTCCGCTCCGGCATCAGCGGGCGCATCGGGATCTACTCCGAGACCAAGTCGGTGTTCACCCGCGTCGAGATGGGCATCGGTCAGTACGGCCTCGTCGATCTACACGACTTCGATGAGGATCAGGACAGCAAGTTCCCGCTCATCCAGGCCACGCTCGCCTTCACCTTCGGCTTCACAGTGCTGTAGGAGCGCTGCACGCCGCTACTCCTCCGGCACATCCCCGCCGATGGAAGGCTCCGGCAGCAGGATGTCCTCCTGCTTCTTGCCCTTCTTCCCCTTCTTCGGCGGCGCCGGGGCGGCGGCAGAGGGCTCGATGAGGGTGGTGGTGCTGAGGGTGCCGCCCTCCTCTGAGACCAGCCAGAGCCCCCCGGTGTGGGCGACATAGACCGCCTGCACGTCGAGGGTGGCCAGCAGCAGCATCCCGACATCGTCGCGCTTCGACGGGTCGGAGAGCTGTTCGAGGATGGGGCGGCGGAAGCTGGAGGGGACGACGAGGGTGGATGGCCCCTCCACGGTGAGCCACGCGGAGCGGAGCCCGGCGGTGCTGGGGACCTGCAGCAGGTGGAGGCCGGGCCGGAGCTGGAGGGCGCTCCCGGCGGGCATCGTCGCGCCGTCGACGGAGGGCGCGGCCCCGGAGCTGGAGGGGGCGAGCTGGAGGGGGACGCGCTCCGGCTCGGCCTGTACCTCAGCGAAGGCAGGGGCGCCTTCGGCGGGGAAGTTCGCGGGCCAGTCGCGGGTGGCGGAGAGAGAGAGCGCGGTGCGCAGCTCGGCGCGGGCCTCGTCGGGGTGGCCGCCGCGCGCGAGGAGGCCGCCCCGGAGCAGGAACATGCGGCTCATGATCGCGGGATCGACCCGCTCAGCGAGGCAGCCCAGCCCGCCGATGCCGAGATCCAGCTCGTCCATCGCCACGATCGGGTCGCCCTTCTGCCAGGCGTTCTCGGCGCGGACGGCGTTGGCGAGCAGATCGGCGGCGCGGGTGGGGGGGCCGGAGCAGTGGCGCACCACCGCGCTCCCCAGCGTCTGCGGCGGCCCCTTCAGCAGCGCCTCCAGCGTCACCGGATCGAATTGCGTGTCGGGAAGGCCGGTGCCGCGCGCCGCCCGCTCTACAACATCGGCTGAGACTTCGCCGTCATAGACCAACGGGATGCCCGCCCGGGCCATCCCCGGCCAGAGCAGAAGCGCAATCATGGCTGTCCCCGTCCTCACCATCGTCCTCACCATCGTCCTCTCCATCGGTTCTCTCCAGGGTCAGGCGGCTACGGTGTGCAGGAGGCGTTGGTGTCGAAGTTGTAGCAGATCTCCACCGTGCCTGACCCCTTGATGAACACCGCGAGGCGTGTCGTCTCTCCGCTCGCGCTCCGCAATTCGATGGTGTGGCTGCCGACCGGCAATTCGTAGCTCCCGCCCTGCCTCGTCAGCAGCCGCCCCTGGAGCAGCACCGCCGCCTCGCTGGGGATCGTCCGCACCGCCAGCCGCCCGGTGCTGCGCGAGGCGGTGGCGGGCGGGGGCGCGGTCGTCCCGGCGGCGGCCTCCGGCGTCCCCGCTACGTCGATCACCCGGATCGTCGCGGGCGTCTTCGGCGGGGTAGAGGTCGCGCTGGCGGTAGCAGGCGTCTTCGGCGTAGCAGGTGCGGTGACCGGTGTGGCGGGCGCGGCGGTACTGGTGGCGGGTGCAGCGGTAGCGGTGGGAGCGGTAGCGGTGGGAGCGGCGACAGTGGGGGCGGCGACCGGGGTTTCAGGAGCGGCGACCGGGGTTTCAGGATCGGCGACGGTAGCGGGCGCGGCGACAGTGGCGGGCGGTTCGCCGGTCGGCCCGGTCGGCTCCGGGGAGGGGAGCAGCCGCCAGAGGGCGCCGGCCAGGACGGTCACGGCGAAGATCATGCTCATCAGCCCGGCGGCGGCGCCCCCGACCAGCAGCGCCGTAGAGGGGCGGGGCGGCGCGGGCTCAGGCGGCGCGGGCTCCGGGGGGACGGTCTCATCGGCGCGGAGCAGGGCGCGGCGCACCTTGTTGAGATCGCTGAGCATCTCCTGCATGTCCGCGTAGCGATCCTCCGGGTTGAACCGGATGGCGCGCTGGATGACGTGGGCGATGGCGGGCGGGACGACGGCGAAGGCGGCGGGCCAGCTCTCAGGGTTGTGGAGCAGCGAGGGGTCCTTCTTCTCAAGGAGGCTGTAGAGCGTGACGCCGAAGGCGTAGATGTCGGAGCGGGCGTCGGTCTGGCTGCTGTCAACGCGCTGCTCGGGCGGCATGAAGGCCCAGGTCCCCATGACCACACCGGTCTGGGTGAGGCCGCTGCGGCTCATGTCGCGGGCGATGCCGAAGTCGGCGAGCTTGGGGACGCCGTAGCGGTCGACGAGGATGTTGGCGGGCTTGATGTCGCGGTGGATGACCCCGGCGGCGTGGGCGGCGGCCAGCGCGCCGCCGATGGCGATCCCGACGTCGACCACCTCCAGCGGGGAGAGCGGGCCGGTCGTCTGGACGCGCTCCTCCAGGCTGTCCTTCTCGGCCAATTCCATGACGAGGTACACGCCCTGCGCGTCGTCCACCGCGTCGTGGACCATCAGCACGTTCGGGTGCTTCAGCCCGGCCTGCGCGTGGGCCTCCGCCTTGAAGCGCTCGCGGAACGAGGCCGAGGCGGCGGCCTTCGGCTGGAGCATCTTGATCGCCCGGTGGACGTTGATGCGGGTGTCGAGCGCCCGGAACACCGCCGCCGTCCCGCCCTTGCCGATCACGCCCTCGATCCGGTAGCGCCCGGCGTCCAGGGTCTCAGGCACATCGATCACTGGTTCAGGCACGGCAGGCTCCTGCCGGCATCTTATCACTCCCGCCTTGACGCTGCCCCGCGATGCCGGGTACAACAACCGCACGGCGCTCCGGCGACGCAAAACATAAAACAGACTGCTCCCTCTTGAGGTGTGCGATGGATGTCCGTGCGCTCCTTCCCGTGTTGCTCCTCACCGCCTGCGACCCCCGGCAGCCGGTCAAGCCGGATCGCACCGGCGATCTCATGGACACTGGCGCTGACACTGGCACAGACACCGGCACCGGCCCGCAGGATATCGACGGGGATGGCTTCCTGCCGCCGGAGGACTGCGATGACACAAACTGGTATGTCGCCCCGACGCGGAGCGAGGGCTGTGACGGGATTGACAACGACTGTGACGGACTGATCGACGACGCCGACCCGGACAGAATTGAGCTGGACACCGGATGGTGGTTCCCTGACCAGGACGGGGACGGGGCGGGGGACGGCTCCGCTGTCGTCCGCGCCTGCCTCGCGCCTGCCGGGTACATCGACCGGAGCGGCGACTGCGACGATCAGGACGCGGGGCGCTCGCCCGATCTGGAGGAGGTGTGCGATCCGCTGGATGTTGACGAGGACTGCGACGGGCAGGCCGACGACGCTGACAGCGATGGGGCGCAGGGGCAGCAGCGCTGGTATTACGACGGCGACGGCGACGGCTACGGCAGGAGCGCCGCCTCGACCCTGTGCGACCTCCGCGAAGGGTATGGCACTGACAGCAGCGACTATGACGACGACGACAGCGCGGTGTGGCTCGCGCCCGACACCTGGGCGGGCGATCTTGCGTCGGGTTTTTCCGGGTTCTGCACCGGCTACGGGGAGCGCCGGATCGGCGGCTCGCTGGATCTGTCAGCGGCGACGGACAGCGAGGTGGCGGCGCTCTCCTGCGTCGTCGGGGTCGGCGGGGATCTGCGTGTCGTGGGCAACGGGGGGCTGACGGGGCTGGCGGGGCTGGAGTCGCTGGCGGCGGTCGGGGGCGCGCTCGTGCTGACGGACGACGCTGCGCTCGCGGGGCTCGGGGGGCTGAGAGCGCTGGCGACGGTGGGGGGCGATCTGACGGTGGCGCGCGATCCGCTGCTCTGTGACGCGGAGGTGGCGGCGCTGGTGGCGCAGGTGCAGGCGGGGGGTGCGGTCGATGCGGCGGGGGAGGGGGCGTGCGCGGCGTGGGTCGGGGACGTGGACACGGCGGGGGCGGCGCTGCCCTGCGCGGATCGGCTGTACCGGGAGATCGAGGGCTCCGTCTCGCTGTCGGGGGCGCAGCCGGAGGATCTGGAGGCGCTCTCCTGCGTGGCGGTGATCACGGGGAACCTCGGCGTCTACAGCAGCCCCGCGCTCAGCAATATGCGCGGCCTCGATCACCTGACGACCATCGGCGGATCGCTCGGAGTGGGTGGCAACGACGGGATGGGGAGCCTCACCGGGCTGAACGCGCTGGTGACGGTGGGCGGGGATCTCTCTATCGGGAGCAACTGGCTGATGAGCGGTCTGTATGGGCTGGACAGCCTGGAGACGGTCGGGGGGACGGTGTCCATTGAGGACAATATCCAGCTCCGCGATCTCGACGGTCTGGGCAGCCTGCGCTCTGCCGGGGGGCTCTCGATCAGCAACGGGTTCCTCAACGATCTTGGCGGGCTGGACAGCCTGGAGACGGTGGACGGAGACATCCAGATCTGGTACGAGAGCATCGGAAGTTTTGCCGGTCTGGACAGCCTTGTCACCGTAAATGGCGACATCTACGCCTGGTACACCGACATCTCCAGCCTGAGCGGCCTCACCAGCCTGACCGATGTGAGCGGCATCGTCATAGAGGTCAGCGCCCTCAGCAGCCTCAGCGGGATGCGCGCGATGATTGAGCTGAACCGCCTGTATATCGACACCTCCAACCTCACCGACCTGAGCGGCCTGGAGAACCTGATCTCCATCGGGAGCCTGTCCCTGGCGAACTGCCCCCGGCTGACCAGCCTCGACGGGCTGGACGGGCTGACCTCGCTGGGGAACGTCTACCTGTACGCGGCGCCGGGCGATCTGGACGGGCTGGCGGGGCTGACCACGCTGGAGAGCATCCTGATCTACGGACCTGGAATCTCTGACATCCGCGCGCTCTCCGCGATCCCTTCGGTCGGATCGATTGAGCTGAACCAAACCGGGCTGGCAGATCTCTCTGATCTGTCCGGGCTGACAACGCTTTCGGGCGATCTCAGCATCATCAGCGAGAGCAACCTGCAGGATCTCAGCGGGCTGGAGAGCCTTACCTCCATCGGGGGGATGCTGTTCCTGTACGGCAACACAGCGATGACAGGGCTCGACGGTCTGGACAGCCTGACCTCGATCAGCGATGATCTGTACATCTTCGGCCATCCAGCGCTGACCGGACTCGACGGGCTGGGCGCGCTGGTCGGCGTCGGCGGCGACATGAATATCCACAGCAACGACGTGCTGTGTGAGACAGCGATCACGGATCTGGCCTCGCGGCTCACGACCTTCGGCGGCGCG
>JBEIQZ010000118.1:0-12560 GCA_040376255.1 Alphaproteobacteria bacterium | reverse complement strand
GGGGCGTGACCGCGGCGCGCCCGGTGGCGCCGCGGGGAGATGGGCCCGGGGGCTTCCGCGGGGATCGCGGTGACAACACCCGCTGCGACGGTATGGGCGGCGGCTACGGCGGGGGCGGCGGCGGCGGCGGGGGGGGGGGGGGCGGCGGCGGGGGTTATCGGGCCGGGGGGGGCGGCGGCTACCGGGACGGCGGGGGCGGCGGCGGGGATCGGTGGGGCGACCGGGGCGGGCGCGATGATCGCGGGCGGGATGATCGCGGCGGGCGCGGCGGGTACGGACGCCGCTGAGAATTCGGAATAGAGGGAGGTATGGCAGGAGAACGGGAAGCTCCACCTCCCTCACTACCGGGCGCGTCGGCGACGCCGCCCGGCGTGAACCACTCAGATCAGACGTTCCATCCTGACACATCTCCTGATCCGTCCCTCTACCCGGCGGGACAGGCGCTCCCATCCCCCTCAGCCACCGCTGATCCCTGGGAGGTTCAGGCGTTCTACCAGGGGCCTGCCGAGACAGCGCCCCCTCCCCGGTTCGGCGCTCCGGGCTTCGGCGCCGGATCGGGGACGGGCTCCGGCTCGATGGACTCGGTAGAGCCGGAGGACTCCACGGAGGAGATGGGTTCGCTCTCGACGGAGGAGATCCCTGGACGGTATGTGCCGGAGCAGGGGAACATCCCGACGGTGATCGGGCAGGGCGGCCTGGGGCGCGTGCTGGTCTACCGGGATCGGATGCTCGGTCGGCTTGTGGCGCGGAAGGAGCTGCTGCCGTCGGCGGCCTCCCAGCGGACGGCCTTCTTGAAGGAGGCCCGGGTGACGGCCCAATTAGAGCACCCGAACATCGTCCCGGTGCACGAGCAGGGGCTGACGATGAGCGGCCAGCCCTACTACACGATGAAGTGGGTGCGGGGGCGCAGCCTGGAGGAGGTGCTGGCCTCGGCGGAGGGGATGTCGGAGCGGCTCCAGTACCTGAGCCACTTCGTCGACATGTGTCAGGCGGTGGCCTACGCGCACAGCCGGGGGGTGATCCACCGGGATCTGAAGCCGCAGAACGTGATGGTGGGAGAGTTCGGCGAGACGGTGCTGCTCGACTGGGGGCTGGCGCGGGCGCAGGGCGGGGCCGATCTGCACGGAGAGGTGGGCGATCTGCCGATGGGGGCGGAGCAGAGCGGGCTGGTGAAGGGGACGCCGGCCTACATGAGCCCTGAGCAGGCGCGCGGGGAGAACCGGCGGGTGGATCACCGGGCGGACATCTGGGCGCTCGGGGCGATCCTCTTCCGGATCCTCACCGGGACGCCGCCCTACGGGGTGGACGACGCGATGAAGGTGCTGGCGCGGGCGGCGCATGAGCCGCTGCCCTCGCTGCTCCTGCTCTGCCCGGACGCGCCGCCGGAATTGGTGGCCATCGCGGAGCGGGCGCTGCACCGCGATCCGGACCAGCGCTACGCTGCGGCGCGGGACATGGTGGAGGATCTGGAGGCGTGGCAGAACGGGGCGGAGGTGAAGGTCTACGCCTACAGCCTGTGGGAGCTGTGGCGCAGGTTCGCCGCCCGCAACCAGGGGGCGCTCCGGGTCGGTATGGTGGCGCTCGCGATCCTGAGCGTCGTCGTGATCGGGGCGACGGTGGCGATCGTCGACAAGACGCGGCTGGCCTCAGCGAACCTCGCGCGCGCCTACACCGAGCAGGCGGTCTCGGCGCTGGAGCGCATGGATCTCCCGGCGGCGCGGGAGGGGGCGGTCAAGGCGCTGGGGGAGTCCGAGCAGTCGGTGGCGCGGGGCGTGCTGATGGCGTCGACCGGCCAGTGGGTGCCGCTGCTGCTGGAGAAGATCCAGGTCTCGCGGGGGCAGGGCCCGGTGGGCATCCGGCAGCTCTCCTACAGCAACCAGGGCTGGCTGGCGGTGGCGACGACGCGCAATTTTTTCTTCTGGACGCCCGGCGGCTACCGCGAGGTGCAGGGTTCGGACAACGTGGTGGCGGCGCGGTTCAGCGGGGAGGGACAGGAGACCTGGATGTTGACCAGCCGGGGCGCCCTCTACCGGGTGGGCGCGAACGGCGGGCGCGCCCCGCAGGACTTTCGGGTGAACGTACAGGCGGCGGCGCTCAGCACGCGCGGGGCGGCGTTCATCGTCACCGATCACAGCATGGAGCGGTGGGAGCCGTCGGGGCGCCAGCGCTGGTCGATCGAGGCGGTGACTGATCCGCGCGAGGACATCATCGTGCTGTCCCCGGATGAGCGGACGCTGGCGTGGGGACACCGGGACGGGACGCTGAACATGGTGGACGCAGTGGACGGTCGCGTGCTGGCGCCGCTGCCGGACGGGTGGCCGGGCAGCCGGGCCATCGCCTTCTCGGCGGACGGGAAGCTGCTGGCGACCGGAGGGGTGGTGGATCGGGCCGATCACCGGGTCCGCGTCTGGTCGCTGCACCCGGCGACAGAGCGGCTGAGCCTGGAGGGCCACGAGGATCCGGTGTCCGCGCTCGCGTTCTCTCCGGACGGGAAGCTGCTGGTGTCGGGCGGGATCGACTGGACGCTGCGGTTCTGGGAGATCTCCACCGGGCGGCTGCTGGCGGTGCGCCGGCTGCACGGGGGGCGCATCACCGCGCTGGCGTTCAGCCAGGACGGGCGCCGGCTGGCCTCTGCCACCTCCGGCGGAGAATTCGCCATCTGGGAGATGCCGGAGCGCATCCCGCCCGCCCTCTCGCGGGACACCCGCGTCCAGAAGGCCGTGTTCAGCGGCGACGGTCGCCTGCTGCTCACCAGCAGCGGCACCGGAGAGATGCTGCTCACCCAACTCTCGGACGGCGCCGCGCTGTTCCGCCGCGCGGGGGAGGGGGCGGCGCGGCTCGTGGCGCTCAACCGCGACGGGACGATCCTGGCGTGGAGCAACCCCGATCGCGAACAGGTGATCCTGCGGAACCAGCAGGGCGATGTGGAGCGCGCCCTGCTCGGCCTGAAGCCTGCGGTGATGGCGCTCTCGCCGGACGGCGGGTTGCTGGTGACGGGAAGGGACAATCGGGGGCTCGTCGAGGTGTGGGAGGAGACCGGGGCGCGGCGCTGGAGCGTCGAGCTGAGCAAGCGCATCTCCCGGGTGGCGTTCTCTCCTGACGGACAGATCGTCGCGATCACCGTCGGCTCCAGCCTCTACCTGCTGCGGGCCAGCGACGAGACACAGATCGGGATCCAGACCGGCGTCGACGGGGCGCAGCTCGCGGACTGGGGGCCGGACGGCACGCTGGCGTTCAGCGACGCGGCGCACCGGCTTTTGCTGCTGTCGCCGGGCGGCGGGTCTTCCGGCGGGCCGGCAGGCGAGCCGCGCCCGATGAAGGGCAACCACAACGAGATGATCCACCAGGCCTGCTTCCTGAAGACCGATGAGGGGTCGTGGGTCGTGTCGGTCAGCCGGGATCGGACGCTGCGGGTGTGGGATCGGGCGACCGGGCGCGAGCAGGCGCAGGTGCCGCTCGGGAGCCGCGAGATGCTGTGGATCGGCTGCAACAACAGCGGGCAGGTGGCGGGCGCCAGCACCTCAGGGGAGGTGTTCGTGTGGGACGCCGGGAGCATCGCCGGATCGCTGCCGCAGCTCCGCGCCGAGCTGGAGGAGTCCTTCGGCGTGGAGCTCTCGCCCCGCTGGCAGGAGCTGTTCGGCGGCCCTTGATCGCCTGCCCGCAGGATGGGCGAAAGGATTAACAGCGGTCGCCCTCCCGGCACTCCTTGAAGAGACAGTGAAGAGACAGTGCGGTTTGCGGTTTCGGGTTATACCGAGCCGGGTTGGAGATGAGCGTGGAGATGAGCGTGGAGATGAGGATGCCCTGGCGTGGACGCGGCGGAAAGATGATGGCCGGATGCGGCTGGCTGGTTTTTGCGCTGGTGCTGGCCGGCTGCGGCGCAGAAGAGAAGAACGACGGCGACGGGGACGGCTACTTCGCCCCTGAAGACTGCAACGACCGGGATCCGAACATCCGCCCCAACGTCGGCGAAGACTGCGACGGCGTCGACAACAACTGCGACGGGCAGGTCGATGAGGCCGGCGCCTTCTACGCTCCTTACTGGTATCCGGACGACGACGGCGACGAGTACGGCGATCTGGAGCGCGTGGTGCAGGACTGCGTGCAGCCGGACGGCTACGTCGCGGAGGGCGGCGACTGCGACGACAGCACCGAGATCATCAACCCCGGCCTGCCGGAGCGGTGCAACGAGATCGACGACGACTGCGATGGCGTCGTCGATGAGGAAGCCAGCGCTGCCGACACCTGGTTCGCCGATGAAGACGGGGACGGGCTCGGCGACGAGGCTTCCACGGCGGTCGCCTGCTTCCAGCCGGACGGCTACGTCGATGTCAGCGGCGACTGCGACGACACCGATCCGCTGATCGAAGGCGAAATCCGCTGGTTCTCCGACGACGACGATGACGGCTACGGAGACCCCGGCTCCTTCGTCGACATCTGCAGCACGCCGGTCGGTCGCGTCACCAACGACGAGGACTGCGACGACACAGACCCCGCCATCAACCCGACGACCGTCTGGTACGCTGACACCGACGGGGACGGCGCGGGCGACGAGCTCAGCGCCCTGACCCAGTGCGAGGAGCCTGCCGGCTACATCCTGATCGGCGGCGACTGCGACGATACGGACGTCAACGCGCAGGGGACGGTGGATCTCTACGCGGACGTCGACGGCGACGGCTACGGCGCGGGCGCGATGATCGCCGGCTGCCCGCAGCCCGGCTACGCGCCCAACGACGCGGACTGCGACGACACCGACGCGTCGATCAACCCGCTCGCTGCTGACTTGCCCGGCGACGGGCTCGACCAGGACTGCGACGGCGAGGGCCTCTGCGACAGCCCGGTCCTCTACGCGGGCGATCTCATCGTGGACGACGCGGCTGCGGCCACCTTCTGCAACGACTACGACGGCGTCGACGGCAGCCTGATCATCGACAGCACGACCTGGACGGACATCAGCCAGATGGGCTGCCTCTGCGAGATCAGCGGCGATCTGGAGATCAGCAACAACCACTCGCTTACCTCGCTGTCCGGCCTGGAGAACCTGCGGGATATCCCAGGTTCTTTACGGATTGAAGGCAACGACTTCCTGGCCGATGTTACGGCGCTCTCCGGCCTCACCGGCATCGGCGGCGATCTCACCGTCAACAACAACACCGCGTTGACGGATGCCGGCGCCCACAGCGTCTTCGACCTGATCCCGGTCACCGGCACCGTCGTCATCAGCGGCAACCAGCCTTAGCGCCTGATCGCAGCGCATGATCGCAGCGTCTAACTGCGGAACAGCTCCCGCACCGCCCGGCGCACGATGCCGGGCAGGTCGCCCCAGGTGTGGGCGCGGTAGATCCGGCCCCGCCCCGCGCTGCTCATCTCCCGGCAGCACCGGGCGCCCTGCGGGTTGTGGTCGCCGAGGTGGATGACGTGGAGGCGCGGGAAGGCGGCGGCGGCGCGCACCGGGTCGCCGCCGACGTTGGCGACGCCGTCGGTGAACAGCAGCCCGGCCCGCTCCCGCTCCCGCGACCGCCGCAGCTCAGCGAGCCCGCTCCGCAGCCCGGCGTCGATGTTCGTGTAGCCCTGCGCCGGCACCTCCAGCACGCGCCGCACGATCTCGCGCGCGCTGACGATCTCGCCCGCCCGGACCAGCGGGTGCGCGACGGTGTCGAAGGCCACCACCGGGAGGAGCTCCAGCTTCATCTTCAGGATCGCCACCGCCACCGCCACGAGCGCGATCTTCTCCCCGGTCATCGACAGCGACATGTCGAGGATCGCCACCACCTCGGCGGTGCGCGGCGCGGCGCGGACGAGCCGGAGCGCGGACGGATCGGGGGCCGCCTGTCCGGCGCGCGGGAGCCCGGCGAAGCCCGCGTCCAGCGTCCGATCCAGATCCAGCTCGCCCTCTCCGGGCCAGCCCAGCTCCTCCTGCCGGGCGGGCCGGGAGGCATGCCGGAGCAGCGCGCGCGCGCGCGCCAGCACGCTGTCGATGGCGGCGTTCAGCGCGCGGCGGCGGATCGCCGGGGGGAGCTGATCGCGGAGGCGGCGCCAGCCCCGCGCCGCCTCCCAGCCTGAGGGCAGATCCTCTGCCGCGAAGGAGAGCGGGTCTGCGTCGCGCCAATCCGCGCCGGGCGCGCTCAGCGAGGCGCGGCTCAGCCCGGCGCCCTGCCTCCGGTCGGCGGGCTGATCGTCAGCGGTTTGATTTTTTTTTTGAGATCCCCGGCGAGATCCTTCAGCACCGCCTGGAGCCCCGCACCCGGCCCGTCCATCGCCTCGATCCGGGTGGGGAGGGCCACCTGCGCGGCGCGCCCGACGTCCCCGCCGAGCCGGGCGGCGATGTCGGCGATGGCGACTGCGGCGCGGACGGAGGCGCCCCGGCGCAGGCGCGCGTCGGTGCGGGTGGCGCGGCAGAGCGCGACGGCCTCTGTGATGATCTCCGGGGAGGGCGCGCAGCGGCAGGACTGCGCCACGATCCGGAGCTCCTCTTCTTCTGTCTGGTAGTCGAGGCGGATCAGCTCGAAGCGATCCTGCAGCGCCTCAGAGAGCGAGCCGGTCGCGACGAATTCCGCCGGGTTCTGCGTGGCGACGATGGCAAAACCCGCCGCCGCGACCACCTCCCCCCGGTGCGGCACCTGCACGCGCCCCTCGTCCATCGCCGGGAGCAGCACGTTCTGGACGCCCTCCGGCATCCGGTTCAGCTCGTTGATGAACAGCACTGCCCCCTGCTGCATCGCCTGGAACAGCGGGCCGGGGATGAAGCCCTCCGGCTGGTAGCCGCGCGCCAGCACCGCAGGCGGATCGAAGGCGCCGACCAGCCGCGCCTCGCTGTAGCGCCCGTCCCCGTCGACGCGGATCATCCCGCGCCCGAGCGCCTCGCAGATCGCGCGCGCCAGCACCGTCTTCCCCACCCCGACCGGCCCCTCCAGCAGCACATGCCGGCCCGCGAGCAGGCAGGCCAGCATCATCTCCAGCTCCTGTCCCCGGCCCACGATGCGGTGCAGCTCCGCGATCCGGGAGGCGATCCGGGCGGAATCCTGATCAGGCGGCAGCGGAGAGGGCGGCTGATCCACGGATCAGCGCCGGTTGAGGCGCATGAGCAGCGAGAGGATGTTCCAGAACAGCACGAGGATGCCCATCGTGATGGTGTAGGCGCCCTCGACCGGCATGTTGACGGTGAACCGGTGCAGCACGGCGTTGAGCTGGTAGAGCAGCGACCCCGCCGAGACAAGCACGAACGCTCCGCTCATCACCAGCCCGAGCGGGCCGCCGAAGATGGAGGGCGCGGCGATCCCGATGGCCATCACGATCAGCATCGGGATGGAGAGCGCGGAGAGCGCCGCGCCGATCATGCTGAAGTTGCGCGGGGCGATCCAGACGTAGGCGGTCATCCCGAGCGCCGAGAAGCCGGTGAGCCCGGCGGCGAGGGCGATCAGGATAAAGGGGTTGCCGAGGGCCGCGCCGCCGACCGCCATCGCGGCGAGGAGCAGGAAGCCCATCGCCACACCCTGCGCGGCAGTGCCGAGGATGAACCCCGGGATCTTCGCGCCGCCGAACACCATCGGCTGCGCCACGAAGTTGCTGATCGCCCAGCAGCCGAGGATCAGCAGCATCGGCATCCAGCCCGTCAGCAGCCCCGGCAGCAGCGCGAGCGCCACGCTGCTCAGGATGCTCATGACCCCGGAGATCCCGAGGCCGACCACAGTGAGCGTGAGGACGCGGCGGAGATAGGCGGTGCGCGCCTCCTCCCCGACAGAAGCGACAGGGACATCAGACCAGGACATTGTGCCTCCAGAAGATCAGGGGAGTGATCTAATCCTGGTCTATCCTGCGGCAAGGATCGGTTCGATCCCGGGGCCGGATATTACACGCTGATCGCGCCCTCGCGGAACGAGGAGGAGCCGATCTTCACGTTCACCAGCGCCGGCTTCCCGCTCGCGAGCGCCCGTTCGATGGCGGGCTGGATCTCCGCCGGATCCTCGACGTACTCGCCGTGGCCGCCCATCGCCTCGACGATCCGGTCGTAGCGGGTGAACGCCAATTGCGTCGCCGGGGCGCGATCCTCTGAGAACAGCATCACCTGCCCGCGCCGGATCTGCGTCCACGCCGCGTCGTTGCCCATCACGCCGATGATCGGGATGTCCTGGCGCACCGCCGCCTCAAACTCGAAGCCGTTGAGGCCGAACGAGCCGTCCCCGTAGATGATGAACGCCGGAGATCCTGGCCGGGCCAGCTTCGCCGCCATCGCAAAACTCGGCCCCACCCCGAGCGTCCCGAGCGGTCCGGGGTCCATCCAGTGGCCCGGCTCCCAGACATCGACGAGCTTGGCGGCGGTGCCGACGATGTCGCCGCCGTCGCAGATGACTGAGGCGTCCTTCGGGATGGCGGCGGCCAATTCCTTGCTGAAGCGCAGCGGGTTGACCGGCTGGCTGTCGCTGTTCATCTCCGGCAGCATCTTCGCGTAGCGGGCCTGCTCGATGGCGCGGAGGTGCCGGAGCCAGCCGTCCTCGGCCCCGGCGAGGCAGCGCGGGGCGGGGCGGGCGGCGGCGGTGAGCTGCTGCATGATCAGGCCGGTGTCTCCGACGATCCCGACCTGCGCGCCCCGGTTGTGGCCGATCACGTCGCCGTCAAGATCGATGTGGATGACCTTCGTGCCGGGGGGGATGTCCTGCCCGTAGCCGAGGCGGAAGTCCCAGGGGGTGCCGAAGACGCAGATGACGTCGGCCTCGATCAGCGCCTTGCTGCGGCAGAGGCGGAAGAAGCGCGGATCGTCGGGGCGGAGGGCGCCGCGCGCGCCGCCGTTGAGGAAGGCGGGCAGGTTGTAGCGCGCGAGGAAGGCGTGGATGCAGTCGCGGTAGGGGCTCCACCACCACTGAGTGCCGACGAGGGCGATGGGGTGTTCGGCGGCGGAGAGGATGTCGGCGGCGCGCTCGATGTGGTGGGGGTCGCCGCCGGTCGCCGCGTTCGTGCGGTAGTCGGAGGGGAAGGTGATGCTCTCCTCCTCTTCCATGTTCATCAGCACATCGAGCGGCATCTCCAGGAACACCGGCCCCGGCACGCCGGTCGTCGCCTTGCGGATCGCCATCGCCATGAAGTCGGGGATGCGGCGCGTCTCGGGGACGGTGGCGCTCCACTTGGTGATGCTGCGGAGCAGGCTGACGTGATCCATCTCCTGCAGAGATCCCATGCCGGAGAAGAAGCGCGGCCCCTGGCCGCCGATCAGCAGCATCGGCACCCCGCCGCGCATCGCGTTGGCGGCGGCGGTGACCGCGTCGGTGACGCCCGGCCCGGCGGTCACGGCGGCCACGCCGATCATGCCGGTGGCGCGCGCCCAGCCCTCAGCGGCGTGACCGGCGGCTTGCTCGTGCCGGAAGTCGACGACCCGGATGCCCTCGTCGAGGCAGCCGTCGTAGATATGCTGGATGTGTCCCCCGCAGAGGGTGAACAGGTGCGTCACCTGCTCCTTCGCCAGGGATTTCGCGACAAGCCGCCCGCCATGAATCAGTGCCATCTCTCCTCCTCAGGGGGGAGGGTCTATCTGGTTCTGTCAAGGGATGACGACCTCTGCAGACAGCCCTTGCAGACCTGCCCCTCGCGGTCTTACCTTTGTGGGACCCGTCGTTGGGTAAGGAGCCTGTATGCAACGTGTGCTGCGCCATGCCATCGCCGTCACCTCCCTGAGCGCCCTCGTGCTGCTCGGCTACCACATCGCCACCGGCTCCGGGGCGGCGGTCGCCTCAGTGGGCGCGGATCCGGGCAGCGGCGGCCTCAGCGACTTCTGGCCCGATCTCGCCACGTTCACCACCGGCTACAGCCTCTCCTCTCTGTCGAACCTCCGGAAGGTCGACGCGCTGATCGATCAGCAGTACGTCGATCCCGAACGCATCGATCACGAGAAGATGTTCCGCGCCGCCCTCGCGGCGACAGAGCGCATGCTGCCGGAGGTGCTGCTCGATCTGGACGACAAGGGCGAGAGCCTGAGCATGGAGGTCGGCGCATACCACGGCTCGCTCAAGGTCGAGCGCATCCGCAATTTCAGCACGCTGGAGTCGGCGCTCCGCAAGGTGGCGGCGGTGCTGGAGGAGCACCTCGACGCGAAGGCGGTGAGCCTCCCGGACGTCGAGTACGCCCTGATCAACGGCATCCTCGGCACCCTCGATCCGCACTCGGTGTTCCTGCCGCCTGAGGGCTCCCGGGAGATGCAGGAGGACAACGAGGGGGAGTTCGGCGGGCTCGGCATCAGCATCAAGAGCGACGAGGGCTACCTGACAATCGAGTACCCGATGGAGGGGACGCCCGCCTGGAAGGCCGGCCTGAAGGCGATGGATCGGATCGTCCGCATCGAGGGCGAAGAGACGCTGAACATGGATCTCAAGGACGCGGTCAAGCGCATGCGCGGCCCCGCCGGGACGAAGATCACCATCTCCATCATGCGCGAGGGCTTTGATGTCCCCCAGGACTTCACGCTCACCCGCGCCGTCATCAAGCCCAACGAGGTCTGGGCGCGGCTGATGAAGGGCGGGGTCGGCTTCATCCACATCGACCAGTTCCACGCCCAGGTCGAGACTCAGCTCCAGGAGTGCCTGCTCCAGCTCGCGCGCGAGAACGGCGGGCAGTTGAAGGGCGTCATCCTCGATCTGCGCGGCAACCCCGGCGGCTACCTGCACCAGGCGGTGGCGATGGTCGATCAGTTCCTGAAGGACGGCGTCATCGTCAGCACCGTCGACCGCAACAGCCGGAACCGCGAGGAGAAGGTGGCCCGCGACACCGGCATGGAGCCGCAGTTCCCGATCATCGTCCTGATGAGCGGCACATCGGCGTCGGCCTCCGAGATCGTCGCGGGCGCGCTGAAGAACCAGGAGCGGGCCGCGATCATGGGCGAGCGCTCCTTCGGGAAGGGTTCAGTGCAGAACCTCTACCCGTTCCAGGACGAGTCGCGGCTGAAGCTCACCGTGGCGCGCTACCTCACCCCCGGCGATCACTCCATCCAGGGCGTCGGCATCTCGCCGGACATCGAGCTGAACGCCTCGCTGGTGGCGCCCGCGCAGGAGATCACCCGGCAGGGGCAGAAGGTCATGGGCAACCCCCGGATCTCGTTGTTCTACCGCGATCAGTACATCGAGGAGGCCGATCTGGAGGGCGCGCTCACCCGATCAGAGGAGTCCGACAGCCCGCCGGTCTACTCGCTGCGCTACCTGCTGCCGGTGGTGGACGACACCGCCCCGCGCACCGATCGGCCCGATCCGGAGAAGGATCCGGAGGCGGTGCTGGCGCGGGACATCCTCGTCGCCACGAAGGGCTCCCGCCGCGCCGACGTGCTGCGCGACGCAGAGCGCATCCTGAGCGCGCAGGCGAAGAGCGAGAGCGGGCGGCTGTCAGAGGCGTTCAAGGGCATGGGCATCGACTGGAGCGCCTGCGCGGCCCCGGCCCCGGATCAGGTGCAGCTGAAGCTCTCGGTGGTCGGGGACGACATGCTGCGCCCCGGCAGCCTCCAGGAGATCCAGCTCACCGCGACAAACACCGGGAAGCAGCCGGTCTGCCAGAGCCTCGTCCGCACAGAGTCTGCGACCAACACTGTGGACGGCCTGGAATTCTACTTCGGCCGCATCGATCCGGGCCGCGTCCTCAGCCGCACGCTGAAGGTCGCGGTGGCCGACGGGTACCCCGCTGAGGTGGCGGGCGTCGATCTGTCGCTGCTCGACATGAGCGGCGCCGTGATGGCCCGGGGCAGGAGCGAGATCCGCACGGCAGGCGCGGAGCTCCCGCGCTACGCCTGGAGCTGGCGCTTCGATGACAGCGCCGGGGACAAGGACGGCATCGCTGAGCCGGGCGAGCTGATCTCGCTGTTCGTCGACGTCAAGAACGTCGGGGCCGGGCCGGGCGGCAGCCTGAGCGTGTCGATCCAGAAGGGCGCCGGCATCGGCAAGAGCGCGGAGCTGGTGGCCGGCACGTTCACCGTCGAGGATCTGAAGCCCGGTGCCAGCCAGAGCGGCAGCCTCACCTTCCGCTACCAGAGCGTCCCGACCGATCTGAAGGAGCTGCCGTTCGAGCTGAACCTCCGCGAGTCGGAGCGCTATGACTACGCCTCCATCGTCAAGGCGCAGTTCTACTCCTACATCGTCCAGACCGAAGAATTGAAGATCCCGCTCAACGCCCCCCTGCCCTCCGGCAGCCGCGAGGTGCCGGTGATCCAGATCACGCGCGCCCCCGAGGGGGTCGTGCGGGAGGCCCGCGTCACGCTCTCCGGCGTCGCGACCGACGACGCGGGCGTCCGGGACGTGATCCTGTACCTCGGCGACAAGAAGATCGCCTACGCCTCCGGGGAGGACGGGCTGAAGTCGGTGCCGTTCTCGACGACGATCGATCTGGCGCCGGGCAACAACCTGCTGGTCGTGCTGGTGCGCGACACGCACGGGCTGACCAGCACGCGGGCGGTGGACGTGTACCTGCCGGTCACGCCGTAGCGCAGAGCGGCCCGACCCGCCCGACCCGCCCGATCAGATGCGGGAGGGCTTCTTCTCTCCGAGCTCCAGGATCTTCTTGATCTCCTGGCGGAGCCGCAGCACCTCCTCTTG
>JBEIQZ010000201.1:0-9535 GCA_040376255.1 Alphaproteobacteria bacterium | reverse complement strand
TCATCCCCGTCCTCACCGGGATCCACCGTCAGTGCCTCGACCCGCTCCTTGACCTCTCGCAGCTCCTCCGCAATGTCCTTGAGCCGTGCCTCCAGCCTGGAGATCCGTTGAGGCGCGACTGCGGGCTGCGGCTCAGGCGCGACCGGCAGCGATCTGCCTGGACGCTCCCGCAATGGCTTCATCGCCTCTGCCAGTTCTGCACGGATGATCGCCCGGATCTGAGCATCGCTCCCCTCGCCAACGTCCTCGGGCTGGGGCGGTCTCTCCGCCTGCTGGTTCAGCCTCTGCTCAAGCAGCTGAACGGTGTACTGGAGATCGTTCAGCAGTTCCTCGACCCTGGCGATCCGTCCGACGGTGTCTCTGGGCTTCACGCGCGGTCGCTCGGGGTCGTAGCCGCCCTGATCGAGATCGTAGGAGAAGCAGTTGAGATCCTCGTCCTCGATCAGCGGCTCTTCCTCCTTCGCCGGGAGCGCAGGCGGTACCTCCAGGCGTTGCGGCGCGACCTGCGTCGGTCTCAGCGTCGGTCTCAGCGTCGGTCTCAGCGTCGGACTCGGCCTCGGCGCGGTCGGAAGCCGGTGCTTCGCCTTGCTTGCCTGCGCGCGGCACTTGTCGGAGCAGAACCTGGCGTCCCTCCGTTTGGACTCGACCGGACTCTGGCACCCTGGACGTTCGCAGCGCTTCTCCATCACGCCTCCGCTGCTCCTGTATGGCAGCTGCGGTACGGTTGCCAGGTTGCGGGCGCGGGAGCGGCGATGCAAGGGTGGCGCGCTCGGCACGCACCACGCTCCCATCCGGGCAACGTTCGCCCTCCGCGAAGCTCGACGGGAGCGCGACAAGCCGGTCGGAGCGCCATGGCAGTGCGGACCAACGGCCCCGACCGGATCAGCTGGTGATCGCCGAAGTCCCGGCGCAGATCGAGCGCTCCACGAGGTCCGCCAGGATCGCACCCGCCGTGTCGTTGATGTGGATGTGGTCGGTGAGCAGCGCGAGCCCGGCGGCGCGCGACGCAGCGTCCCAGCCCCGGCGGAGGAGCCGGGCCCGCAGCGCCGCCAGCACCACCGGACCGGTCTTCCCGGCATAGGGCGGGGGCTGATGGCCGGCCGGGAGCGCGGCGCGCAGGCGGGCGTTCAGCGGCAGCACGGGCACCGCGTGCCGTTCCGCCACCCGACGCAGCGCGTCGTTGTACTCGGCCACAAGCCCGTTCATCCGGCTGTCGAGGTCCTCCCCGAGCATCGGCACATCGAGCGCGACGACGCGGGCGGAGGTCTCGGCGCGCACCCGCGTAAAGATGCGATCCAGGTTCGAAGTGTAGAAGGCCAGATCGGGCGCGACCGGGAGCCGGTTGTCCTTCCGGTAGCGGGCCTCCCACGAAGCGTCGAAGCGCGCGTTCACGTCGTTGGTACCCACGAGGAGGGTGACGACGTCGGGCCGGCAGGCAACGACCTCATCCAATCGACCGGCGATATCAAAGGCGAGGTTCCCGTTCACGCCCGCGTTCACGAACTGGAACCCGGAGGGGCGGAGCCGCTCATCCAGGACCCGCACCCAATCCGTGCTCACGTTGCCCTGGGTGATGCTGTCGCCCACACACACGACAACGCTGGAGGTGCCAGGACGGCGCCCCTCAAGCCGGAACGCCTCAGTACCGTTGGCGCGCCATCCAGGAAGGAGCTTCCGGATCGCGACGGGCAGCCAGCTCATGACGAGCGTGAGGAGGTCGGCAGACCCGTACGCCGTACAGAGGATCTTTGCATGGACGGGCCATAGCCGCCCGCTGCCTGCGCTGCACGTTGATCTACGGCAGCTCGGAACACCCCCGGGAGCCTACAAGAGCGTGGGCCACTCTTCTTCGAGCGCGATCCCGATCCAGAGCTGCGCGATGAGCGCGCGCGCCTCAGCGCCGGTTTGCCACACGCTCAGGATGTGGGCGCGCAGGATGACCGCGCTGACCATGTCGATCTCGCCGGCATCGACTGCCTGCTGGACGGCGAGCAGCGCCTCACGGGCCACCCCTGCCGGATCCTCCAGCGCGCCGACCTCCTCCAGCAAGGCACGCAGCCCGGCGGCGCCTGCCTGTTGCGCGGAGCGGGCCGCCTCAGCGGCGGCGACCTCAGAGGCGGCGACGCTCACCTCAGCGGCGGCGGCGGCGCGGGCCTCCGGGTTGGCCTTCCAGATCGGGAGGGTGACCCCGATCCCGGGGCCGAAGGCCCAGCTCTCTCCCTGATCCGCCGCCCACAGCCGGAACACGACCGGCGGCAGGATCGCGGCCTGCGCGCCGGCGGCGGCGGCCTCGGCGGCGTCGAGGTGGAGGCGGCGGGCGAGCAGGGCGGTCAGCGCATCAGCGCCGGTCGGGGAGGCGGGCGCAGGGAGGGCGAGCATCGGATCGGCGGGCAGGACAACGCCCGGCTCAAGCCCGGTCAGGCGCAGCAGATCGGCCCGGCGTTGCGCCGCCGTCTGGCCCGCCGCGAGCAGGCTGGCGGCGGCGGCGGTCTCCTCCAGGCGGGAGAGCTGGACCTCCAGCCCGGTCCCCTCTCCGGCGGCGAGGCGGCGCTCTGCGAGCCCCCGGAGCTGGCGGGCGAGGGCAAGCGACTCCCGGGCGAGCGCCTCGGCCTGCGCGCCGTGGATGGCCTCCACCAGCAGGACGCGGGCGGCAGCGGCGGTCTCCAGCCGCTGCCTGCTGAGCGCCGCCGCTGCCGCCTGCACCTCCAGCCGCGCGGCCTCGCGGGCAGCGAGGCCCTCACCGGTGAGGGAGAGCGCCTGTCCGACCTCGATCTCGTGGGCGCCGCCCTGGAGGCCGACGCGCGCGTCAAGGGTCGGGTTCGTCCGGAGGCCGGAGGCAGCGCGCTCCCTGCCCTGCGCCGCCGCGAGCGCCGCCTCGGCCCTGGCGACGGCGGGATCGCCGGTCAGCGCGGCTTCGACGATCTCCTGCACAGACAGCACCGGGGCAGACGCCGGGGCAGACGCCGGGGCAGACGCCGGGGCCGCGCGCGCCGCGCCGGGATCGGCCTCCGGCGCGGCGTTGAGCGGCGGGGCGATCAGGCCCGCCGCGAGCAGGGTGGAGAGGGCGACCGCCGACAGCATCCGGGAGCGCATGAGCTGAGCCTGCATCACCTGACCTCCACGCGCCCGAACCGCTGGAACAGCACGGGGACGACGAACATGTTGAGCACCGTGCTCGACACCAGCCCGCCGAGCAGCACGACCCCCATCGGCGCCTGGATCTCGTTGCCGGGCGCGTCGGCCTCGATCACCAACGGCACCAGCGCCAGCCCGGCGGAGAGCGCGGTCATCAGCACCGGGATCAGCCGCTCCACCGAGCCGCGACGCACCGCCTCGGCGACGCTCATCCCCTCCTGGCGGACGAGGTGTTCGTAGTGGGTGACCATCAGGATGCCGTTGCGCGTCGCGACGCCGAACAGGGTGACGAAGCCGACGAGGGCCGGGGTGCTGATCACGCCGGAGGTCAGCACGATCGCTGCGATCCCGCCGATCAGGGAGAGCGGTAGATTGATCAGCATCAACAGCGCGTTCCGGGCGCTGCCGAAGGCGGTAACCAGCAGCAGGTAGACGCAGACGATCACCGCCGCCGAGAGCCAGCCGATGGTGCGCGCGGCGGCGGCGGCGCTCTCGAACTGCCCGCCGTAGGACACGTAGACGCCCGGCAGCGACAGCGCCCCGATCTCCCGGCGCAGATCGTCAACGACCGCAGACAGGTCGCGCCCCGCGACGTTGGCCTGGACGACGTATTTCCGGCTTCCGCCCTCGCGGACGATGGTGTTGGGGCTGCTGGTGCGGACGATCTGCGCGAGCGCCCCGAGCGGGACGCGGGCGCCGGTGGGGGTGTCGATCAGGGTGGAGGCGAGCAGATCAGGCCGCTCCCGAACCGAGTCTGGCATCTTCAGCACCACATCGACCGGTCGCTGGCCCTCCATCACCGCGATGACGACCTCCCCGACGTAGGCCCGCTCGACGAACTCGCTCAGCTGACCTGCGCCGAGCCCGTAGCGGGCGAGCGCGGGCCGATCGGCGCGGATCTCATAGGCGGGGATGTCGATCTGCTGTTCCATCGAGACATCCACCGCGCCGGGCACCTTCCGCGCGACCGCCTCGATCCGGGCCGCCGCCGCCTTGAGCACATCGAGATCGTCGCCGAAGATCTTGATGGCGATGGCGGAGCGGGTGCCGGACAGCAGGTGATCGATGCGGTGGGAGAGCGGCTGGCCGACGGTGATCGAGGCGCCGCCGACGGTGGCGAGGCCCTGGCGGAGCCCGGCGAGGAATTCCCCGCGATCCTGATCCTCGGGCAGATCGAGCATCACGTCGATCTCGGCGGCGTTGACGTCCTGGGCGTGCTCGTCCAGCTCAGCGCGGCCGGTGCGGCGGCTGGTGGAGACGACGCCCGGATAGGACAGCAGCAATTCCTCGACGCGCCGCCCGAGCCGATCCGACGCCTCCAGCGAGGTGCCGGGCAGGGTGACGACGTTGATGGTGAGCGCGCCCTCGTTGAACTCCGGCAGGAAGGAGCGGCCCAGCCCGGGGAGCGCCCCGAGCGCCAGCGCCAGCGCAGCGCCGGTAAAGACCAGCAGCGGGCCGGGCCTGTCCAGCGCGCGCGCCAGCAGGGGGGCGTAGGCGCTGAGGAACCACCGGGAGATGCGCCCCTCCGCCGCCATCTCTGAGCTGCGCGGCAGGAGGTAGGCGCAGAGCGCCGGGGTCAGCGTCATCGCGGTGAACAGGGAGGCGATCAGCGCGACGACGTAGCTGGCCCCGAGCGGCGCGAGCATCCGGCCCTCGACCCCGTCGAGGAAGAACAGCGGGACAAAGACGATGACGATGATCAGCGTGGCGAAGACGATCGAGCTGCGGATCTCCCGCGACGCCTCATAGATCACCTCCAGCGGCGGACGGCGCTGCTCAGGCGGAAGCTGCTGCTGCTCGCGGAGGCGCCGGTAGACGTTCTCCACGTCGATGATCGCGTCGTCCACCACCGAGCCGATGGCGATGGTGAGCCCGCCGAGGGTCATCGTGTTGAGGGTCATCCCGGCAGCGTGGAGGCCGAGGATGGCGACGATCAGCGAGAGCGGGATGGCGGCGAGCGAGATCAGGGAGGCGCGCAGGTTGCCGAGGAACATCAAGAGGATCACCGCGACCAGGATCGCGCCGTCGCGCAGCGAGATCCCGACGTTCCGGATAGCGGCCTCGATGAAGTCGGCCTGCCGGAAGACGCGCCGGTCGAGGGTGAGCCCCTCCGGCAGCGGCAGGCTGTCGAGGAGAGCGTCGATCTGCGCGGTGACGACGAGGGTGTTGGCCTCAGGCTGCTTCAGCACCGCGAGGATGACCGCCGGGCGCGCGTTGGCCGACCCGACGCCGCGCCGCGTCCCCGCCCCCACCGCGACGTCCGCGACGTGCCGGACGAGCACCGGGCGCCCGTCGCGCACGGTCACCGCCGTCTGGCCGATGTCCTCCACCCCTTCCGCCCTGCCGACAACGCGGAGCAGGTACTCCTGATCGTTGAGCGGGACGAAGCCGCCGGTGGCGTTGCCGCTGCCGTGGCGGAGCGCCTCAGCGACCTGATCGAGGCTCACGTCCAGCCCCGCCATCGCCTCCGGGCGGGCGATCACCTGGTACTGCCGCACCGATCCGCCGATGGGGATCACCTGCGACACCCCGGGCACGCCGAGCAGCCGCCGCCGGAGCACCTGATCCGCGAAGGTTCGCGCGTCCATCCCCGCCGCCGGATCGTCGCCGCTCCAGCCGAGCGAGAGGAACAGGATCTCGCCCATCACCGAGGAGGTCGGCGCCATCTGCGGCGGCGGGATGTCTGCCGGGAGCTGCGGCGCGGCGATCTGGAGCTTCTCATTGACCGTCTGCCGGGCGGCGGGCAGGTCGACACCCCAGTCGAATTCCACCCACACGATCGAGATGCCGATCCCCGAGGCGGAGCGGACGCGCCGGACGCCGGAGGCGCCGTTCACCGCTGTCTCGATGGGCCAGGTGACAAGCGTCTCCACCTCACCGGGCGCGAGGCCGTGCGCCTCGGTGACGACCGTGACGGTGGGGGCGGTAAGATCGGGGAACACGTCGACCGGCACGTCCCGCGCGGTCAGCGCCCCGGCGACCAGCAACAACAGCGCGGCGGCGACGACGAGCAGCCGGTTGTGGATGGACCAATGGATCAGGTGGTTCAGCATGGGGACCTCAGTGCTGGTGGCCATGCTCGGGGATGCCACCGGCGGAGGTGGCGAGCAGCACCTCGTAGGCGCCACGGCTCACCACGCGCTCCCCGGCGGACACGCCCTCCAGGATCTCGACCCAGCCGCCGTCCCGGACGCCGACCCGGACGCGCCGCCGGTAGAAGGACTCTCCGCCGTCCATCACGTAGACGATCAGCGCGCCGTCATCCACCAGCGCGCTGGCGGGGATCGCCACAACGTCCCGGCGCTCTCCGGTGAACACCTGCGCGTCCACGTAGGTTCCAGGCAGCAGATCGCCCGGATTTGGGAAGCTGAACACGACGGGCACCGTCCGATCCACCGGATCGACAACCGGGCCGATCGCCAGCAGACCCCCCGAACCCCCGACCCCGATCAGCACGGGCGCGCCCGCCCCGGCGCCGGGCAGCGCGAACATCGCGCCTGAGGAGCCGCGCACCGCCGGGATGTCCGACTCGAAGACGCGCGCCGTCAGCCACAGCTCGCCGGGCTGGACGATCTCGACGATCGGCGCCCCGGCCGCGACAACGCTGCCGTGCGCGGCCCGCACAAACGCCACCCGCCCGCTGATCGGGGCAGTGATCGCGGCTCCCCCCGAACCCCCGCCTGCCCAGGCCCGCCCCCGCTCCCGCATCGCCGCCAGCCGCCGCCGCGCCAGATCCAGCGCGAGCCGCGCCTCGTCCCGCTGCCGGACGGAGACCACCGCCGGGCTGAGCGCCTCAGCCCGCGCCGCTGCCTGCTCAGCCCGCGCCAGCGCTGCCTCCGCCTCAGCAAGCTCCATGTCAACCGTCGCCCGATCCTCCGCCCCCAGCCCGACCACCCGCGCCAGCACCTCCCCGGCCCGGACCTCCGTCCCCACGCGCAGCCGATCGGTCGCCACCAGCCGCCCGGCCAGCGGGCTCCCCGGCGCAGCGTAGGCCCCCGGCGGCGCGCTCAGCTCCCCGGCGGCGCGCACCGAGCCCCGCAGGGTGCGGCGCGCCACCTCCTCCGTCGCGTACACGGTCTTCCACTGCGCCTCCTTCAGGTAGGACACCGTCGGCTCCCCCGCCTCCTCCGGCGGGGCCGCCGCGACCGCCGCATCGACGCTCGCGTACACCTCCACCTCCCCCACCGCGACCGTCCCCGCGTTCTCCCCGCTCAGCCGCAGCGTCAACGAAGCGCGGCCCGCACGGGTCGGGGTGACCACCGGCTTGAAGATGCCGCTCCGCAGCAGGTGATCCACGCTGAACTGCTCCTCAACCCCGTCCCCGTACCGGAGGGTCGCGGTCACCTGCCCCGACGTCACCCAGGCGAACCCGCCGGGCTGCGTCGTCGAGGTGAAGTGCGCCACCAACGGGGTCGGCGCGCCGACCACGAAGGCGGGCCACTCCATGAACAGCTCCAGCCCGTCCGCGTACACCGTCACTGAATTCACCGGGCGCGGATCCTCTTCGGCCCCCTCGCCGTGCCCGCCCTGATCGTGCTCCCCGTGGCCGTGGCCGTGTTCATCACACCCGGCAAGCCCGGCGGCGAGCGACACGAGCATCAACGCGAGACGAACTGCCGCAGCGCGCGGCAGGTCGAGGCAGGACACAGAGCGCAAGAACCCCCCGGCTGCCGAAGGGAACACACGGCAGCGCCCCGGATCTACTACAGTCAGTAGTAGCTGTCAACGATCAGCGGATCAGCAGGCTCACCGCCGCCTCGATCAGGTGGTGGAACGGCTCATGGCCGATCGCGACGGTCGCGGCGGCGAGAGCGGCCAGCAGGCAGAGCCAGGACGACGCCCGCGCCGCGCGCGGCGCCTCAGGCCCGTCGAGCAGGCGGCAGACGCGCCCCTCCAGCCCTTCGACGCCGAAAGAAGGCGCTGGGAGCGGCGCGATCTGGAGGCGGGCGACCTTCAGCAGCGCGGCGGCGACGACGTCGGCGCCGGCGCGGGCCGCGGCGGCGTCGTCAGCGACCTGCTCAGCAGCGGCGGCGCGGATCTGCGCCCAGCGGCGGGCGACCCCCGGCGCAGAGAAGGCAGCGCAGAGGGCGAGGAGGGCGCCCCAGGCGGGATCGCGGCGGGCGGCGTGGGCGCGCTCGTGCTGGATGACAGCCTCCAGCTCTCCGGGGGAGAGGGTCGCAGACAGCGAGCGGGAGAGGAGGATGATCGGGGATCCGAGACCGACGGTGTGGCAGATCACCCGCGCCCCCGGCAGCCATACGATCCCCGGCTCCGCCCCGCGCTCCCCGAGCCGGACGAGCCGCGCGGCGACGCGGCTGAGGCGCCTGAGGCGGATCACCACCAGACCGATCCGCAGCGGCGCGGACAAAAAAACCACCGACAGCGGCAGCGCGATCGCCCATGGCAGCGGATGGGCATGCGCCCAGCAGAGGTGGAGGTGGTGGAGGTGCTCGACGCAGTGATCGTCCCCGACGCCCGCCGCGTAGCGCAGCGACGGCAGCGCGACGGCGGCCCCGGCGGCCAGCGCCGCGATCGCAGGCAGCGCCTCCGCCAGCGCGGCGACGTCTGCGCGGAGGGCTGCAGCGCGGCTGCGGAGGGCGGGGAGCAGGCCCAGGGAGAGCACCGACACCCCCCACCCGAACCCGAGCGCCACAAGGGCGACGGCGAGGAAGAACGAGGGAAATGTCCCCATCAGCCGCACCTGCGGGCGCGGATCATCGCCTCCAACCGATCCAGCAGCGCGCTGTCCGCGCTCGCGTCCACCAGCGCCGCCAGCCCGACCTCTCCGTGCGCGACCAGCTCTGACGCGAGCTGATCGACGAGGTGGCGCTCCCAGGCGGCGCGATCCAGGATCGCGGTATAGCGCCAGGCCAGCCCGTCCTTCTCGCGGCGCAGCAGCCCTTTGCGGTGGAGCCGGTCGAGCGTCGTCATCACCGTGGTGTAGGCCCGATCTCCCCCGCCGCGCATCTGATCCGCGACATCCCGCACCGACACACCGGGGGCGTCCCACACGACCTCCATCACCCGCTGCTCCAGCTCCCCGAACACTCCCATCTCCCGCCCTCCGGTGGACTGTCTCCGCGCCTCGCCGCCCCCCGCAGCCTAACCCGCCCATCCACCCCGGACTCAGGAGACAGCGCAGCAGGCACGGTGCCGGATGACGGCGCGCAGGACAGCCGATCCCCAAGCTGCTTCCGACGATCCGATCCGTACCTGAGCCAGCCCTGGATCCGCCCCAACGACGCCTCTGCCGAAGCAAAACCGTAGATCCGTTCCAGAACTATCCAGCTTATATCGACGTGGAACGGGTACGGTTCGGGTACGGTTCGGGTACGGTTCGGGTACGGGTACGGATCAGGTACGGATCGGACTCTGCTCCTCATGGAAGGAGCGGTACCCC
>JBEIQZ010000388.1:0-6002 GCA_040376255.1 Alphaproteobacteria bacterium | reverse complement strand
TATATAAGATTTTTATATGAATTTTCTAATTTAAGTAGATCGCTATGTTCAATGTATGCACATATTATGAATGATGAGATTGTTATTGATCGATTTTTTGATTCGGAATATGAGCCTATCCCTCAATCGAAATATGCTTTTATTAAATATCAAAATAATATTTATATTAGCCATAATCTAATGCCATCTGGAGCTATTGGTTTAGTGTATTTATATAACTTATCGACTGGACAAGAAACTCAAATATATGAGACCATTTTTGTTGACATAGGATTTGGATGGATTTACTATGGCGGATATCGATATTATAATCAGTATGGCATCTATGATATGCAAAATAATTTTATAGAAATGAGATCTCCTTTTCTCTCGAATCGAACGGCTGTTCTCGCCCAGGATCTCAATCTGGACGGAATCCCCGAATTGATCAATGGTAATCGCATCTGGAATATCGAAGATCAATCCTGGATAGAGTTTCAATATACTGGAAACCTCAAATACGTTGCCCCGATCAACGTCGGTGGCGTCGGCATGCTTGTCTATGGCATCGACTCCCGCCTTTTCCTCAAGACCTTCTCCGGCGATGATCTCCTCCTCTCAGATCAGCTTTACACATCTATGGAAAATCTCCCCGTCTCCATTGGCGATGTCACCGGCGATGGTCAGGCAGATATCGTCGTCGGGGCTGATGACACCGTCTTTGTCTTTGACCCACAAGGTAATATCCTCCACCGCTGGAGGAGCCCAACCGTCACAACTGGCCTCATCCTCGCCGATCTTAACGGCGACAACATCTATGAGATCATCCACCAGAACATCGGCTCTCTCACTGTCTACAGCGGCATCACCGGAGACATCTTGATGGATGATCCTTCCATGCAAGGCGCCTCTGTCCTCGGCGGCCCCATCGCCGCCGACGTAGATGAAGACGGCAGCATGGAGATCGTGGTCTCCGGCAGGAACGAAGCCGGGGAGGACGTGATCCGCATCTACGGCCCTGCCACCGGTCGCTGGGCGCGGGGTCGCTCCGTCTGGAACCAGTACCCCTACGACATCTCCTCCGTCAACGAGGACGGAAGCCTCATCCCCTGGCCCATCCCCGGTTGGAAAGCCTACAGCGCCTTCCGCGCACAGCCCGCCCACGACGGGAAGCGCCCCGACCTGCAGCCGGTTCTGCTGGGCGCCTGCGTGCCGGACTGCGCGGCGGGGGAGGTCCTGCTGTCGGTGGGCGTGCAGAACACCGGCGCAGCGGAGGCGGACAGCGCGACGGTGCGGCTGCACACGTTTGTTGAGGGTCGCTGGAGCGTGGTGGCGGAGACAGCGGTGGGGCGGCTGGGGGCGATGGACGGGACGGTGGTGGCGCTTTCGGTCGATGCGGCGCTGCGGGGCGAGCAGCAGCTTCTGGAGGTCGAGGGCGACGAGGAGGAGTGCAACCGCATCAATGATCGCGTTGAGATCACCTTTGATCTGTGTGACCCGCCGGAGTCGCTCGGGCCGTGAGGCGCCGCTACCGCTACCGGGACACCTCCGCCGGGTGCAGCGGCGCGGCCAGCCCGTTCAGCACATAGCGGCGGTGTACGTCCAGCGCCCAGCCCTGGAGGATCGCCGCTGAGCAGCCCTGGAGGGACTCCCCCGCGCCGGAGCAGCCCGCCAGATAGTCGAAGACGCCGAGATCGGGCAGGTGGAAGGTCCAGGTCCCCGGCGTCCCGTCCTCCCGCGCGGCGAGGGCGGCGAACAGCAGCACCTGCAGCACCTCGGTGTCGGCCTCCGTTATCGTCTGCCCGCCGCCCTGACCGGCGGCGAAGCACTCCCAGAGCGAGAGGTTGGCGCAGCCCTCCAGCGAGAACACCGGCACGTTGTCCCCCGGCAGCAGCATCGCCGGGCCGCCCCCGTCCGCCGCAACCTCCGCCGCGATCTCCTCCGCCGACCCGAAGCAGCGCACCGCCGAGGCGAGCGCCGGGTCCCACGGCCACGGGTCCTTGGCGCGCGGATCGGTGTCGTGGTCGACCTCCGGCAGCAGCGCCATGCCGGGGAACAGCATGCGGCGGGGGAGGGGGGTCCCGTCCACCCGGCCCGCCACCAGCCCCGCTACCCAGTCCAGCCCGCGATCCGCGTGCGGGCTGACGCCGCTGATCCACTCCGGCGCCATGCCGAGCCGGTAGAGGTGGGCGGCCTCGTCTTCGAGGAATTTTATGTAGCAGTCCCCGGTACAGTCCTCCGGTACGTCGTGGTACAGGACGCCGGTGGAGCGCGATCCCGCGTCGGACTGTCCGGCCTCCGCGTCCCAGAACCCCTGCCAGACCTCGGCGAACGCCGCCTTCTCGCCGCACTCCGCGATCCGCTTCGCCGCGAACGGCGTCACCCCCAGCACCACCGGGAGCGGCAGCCCGTCCAGCCACGCCGCCTGCGCCTGCGCCCGCGCCACGAACGCCGCCACCGACTCCTCCCCGCTGCAGGGGACGTCGTCAGAGTCTTTCCGGGGCCGCTCGACGAAGGCGTTGATCGCCACCCCCAGCGGCGCCGCCCCGCTGAGCGCCGTCTCGTCCCCGTAGAGATCCACCCGATCCGGCCACGCCGCCACGATCCGGTGCGCCCGCGCCGAGAGCGCCGAGGGCGTCGCCATCGGCCACACCGTCAGCGCCCCGCTGTCAGAGCCGCCGTCTGAGCCGCTGTCAGGGCCGATGCTCCACACAGCGATCCCGTCCGCCGACGCCAGGTAGATCCGCCAGCCCACCCCGTCCGCCGCGCCCGCCCCGGTGTCCGGCAGCCGATCCGCCGCCACCGGCCCGGTGAGCCCCGCCAGCGCATCCGGTCCCGCCAGCAGCGTGAGCCCCGCCGCGTCCGCCCGCCACAGCCCGCCCCCCGGCTCCGCCAGCACCACCCCGCCCGCGATGGCCGCCATCCCCGTCTGCGGCGATATCTCCAGCCCCTCCGCCGGGATCTGTGTCCCGCCCGCGCCGTCCTCCCGCCACAGCCCCTCTGTCGTGAGCAGCCACAGCGCGCCGTCCGACTCCACCATCCGGAGCGCCTGCCCGGTGTAGCTGATCTTCAGATCGCCGGGCGCTGCGCCGCTCATCGTCCGCACCTCGCCGCCCGCCGCGACCGCCACGCCGCCGCCCGCCGCCGCCATCAATTCCGGCCCTTCCACCGGCGCCCCCTCCGCCGGGTACAGGCGCAGGTAGTCCCAGGGGTTCGGCTCCAGCGGATCGAGGCTGGCCCGGTGCAGCCCGCCCGCCCCGTCCAGCAGCCACAGCGCCTCCGGGGTCGCCGCCATCCCTGCGAGCGCGCCGCCCGGCGCCAGGTTCCCCCGATCCACCCACACCTCGCCCGCCGCGCACCGCCCCTGCCGATCCCCGACCTCCGCCGCCCACAGCCGCACCGGCACGCAGGCTCCGGCCCCGTGGTGGAACCGGCTGTCCAGCACCTGTACGCCGCTCTCCTGCAGCACCGCCCACTGCCCCGTCTCCGGCAGCGGCACCACCTCCCGCACCGCGCCCGCCCGGATCGGCTCCGTCGCCAGCAGGCGCATCGGCGAGAGCGCCACCGGCGGAAGCCCGGTCCAGAACGGCTCCGGGGTCGGCCCGATCTCCGGGTGGCAGCCGGTCAGCAAAAATAACACCCCGGTCAGCGCCCGCCCGCGCATCAGTACCCCACGATGGAGATGTCCCCGTCCTCAGTGACCGCCCCGATTGTGTGCGTCTGCGTCGGATCGTCCGCCAGCCCCTCGACGGTCACTGACCCGCCCGCGCTGGTCTCCACGGCGTAGTCCCCCGCCGGGACCTCCAGCCCGATGTCCCCGGAGAGCGTCCGCAGATCCACCGAGAGCGGGGTCTGCGCGTAGTGGATCGTGCGCGCCCCCGCCCGGCCCCCGACGTACAGCCCCGGGCAGGCAAGATCCGTCCCGGTCACGTCGCCGGTCTCCACCCCGATCTCCACGTTCCCCGCCAGCCGCTCCAGCCGGATGTCCCCGGTCTGCAGCGCGATCTCCGCCGCCCCTGAGGTGTCCGCCAGCGTCACCTGCCCGTACAGCGCGTCCGCCGACACCGCCGCCGTCGCGGGAACCGTCGCGGTGGCTGTCGCCTCACAGAGGTTGTTCAGGTGGCAGTCGATGGAGGCGGTGGCCACCCCGTTCGACTCGTCCACCTCCAGCGAGATCTCAGGCTCGTCGATGTCCCACCGGAGCGTCCATTCCAGGTGGACGCCCCCCGGATCGGTGCCGGAGATGTCCAGCGAGACGACCGGGAAGAAGCTCTGGAACAGCCTGACGCTGCCCCGGACGTCCGCGCTGCCCGATGTCTGCTCCGGCTCCCGCGCGCAGCCGGTGAGCGCCCCGGTGAGCGCCCCGGTCATCATCGCCCCGGTGATCATCGCCCCGGTGATCCGGCCCGCCCTCATCCCCGGAACCCGCGCGCCGCGAGGACGAACTCCACGCTCCGATCCCGCGTCGCCTCCGGCTTGAAGCGGCGCACCTCAGCGAACCGCGCCTCGACCTCCTTCGTAAAGACCGGCGCGTCCTCCCCGTCGAACACCTTGACAACAAAACAGCCGCCCGGCTTCAGCAGCGCCTCCGCCATCGTGAGCGCCACCCGCGCCAGCTCAATCTGGCGGCAGTGGTCGGTGAACCGGTTGCCGCCCGTCGAGGGGGCCATGTCGCTCACCAGCCCGTCCGCCGCCCCGCCGAGCGCCTCGCGCAATTGATCGGCGGTCACGTCCATCACCGACCCCACCAGGAACGTCCCGGTCGGCAATTCCGGCGCCTTGAAGTCCACCCCGACCACGGCGCAGCCCAGCCCGATCAGGTAGCGGCTCCACGAGCCCGGATAGCAGCCGAGATCCACGATCTTCCCGCGCTTCGGGATCAGGCGCATGCGATCATCGATCTCCTGCAGCTTGAAAACCGACCGGGCAGCATAGCCCTGCGCCTTCGCCTTCTTCGTCCAATGATCGGGCCGCTGATACTCAGACATCCGCCCTGATATAGCCTGAGATGTGGCCTGATGCGTGCAGAGTGGCAGAGCTTCCTGCAGACGGATAGAGCGCCGCCCTCGATCTCAACTGCTGGCCCAACAGCCGGAGGTTCCATGCCTGTCCGTCAAATCGGTCTCTCCCTCGGCGCAGATCTCTGCTGGCCCGCCTGTTTTGAGGAGATCGTGCGCCGCCTCGATCTCCACATCCCGCTCGCGCCGGAGGACGGCGTCGGCACCGTCGATTTCAACGTCGAGCGCGTCCGCATCGCCCCCTACAACATCCGGTCGAAGCCGAAGTACGACGTCGTGCTGGATCGCATCACCCACTGGTTCCCGATGACCCGCGAGTGGGTCAAGAAGATCCAGATCATGGACGGGGTCTACGTCATCAACAACCCCTGGATGATCCAGGCCGCCGAGAAGCACACCACCTACTGCGCGATGGCGCGGCTGGGCTTCCCGGTGCCGGAGACCTGGATCCTGCCGCCGAAGGAGTACAGCGCTCAGGGCGACGTACCGTTCACGACGCGGAGCTATAACGATGCGTTCGACCTCGCAGAGATCGGTGATCAGGTCGGTTACCCGGCCTTCATCAAGCCCTACGACGGCGGCGCGTGGCGCGGGGTGAGCCGGGTCACCGACGCGAAGACGCTGCATGCGGCCTATGACGGCTCCGGCGAGCAGATCATGCACCTCCAGAAGGCCGTCGATCCGTGGGACATCTTCGTGCGCGGCATCGGCATCGGCCCGCAGGTCAACGTGATGAAGTACAACCCCGACGCGCCGCTCCACGCCCGCTACGAGGTCGCGTTCAACTTCCTCTCCGGCAAGGAGTGGCAGACGCAGAGCCGCTATGTCCGCGTCATCAACGCCTTCTTCAACTGGGACTACAACTCCTGCGAGTCCCTGCGCCAGAACGGCGTGCTGCTCCCCATCGACTTCGCCAACGCCTGCCCCGACTCCCAGGTCACCAGCCTGCACTACCACTTCCCCTGGATGGTGCGCGCGCTGATCAAGTGGACGCTGTTCTGCGCC
>JBEIQZ010000683.1:0-2705 GCA_040376255.1 Alphaproteobacteria bacterium | reverse complement strand
GGTACATCTCTCCGCCCGACCACCCTCCCGCGTGCATCTCCGGGTGCGTCAGCATCGCCAGATCCGTGAACCACAGCCCGACGTGGAGCTGCTGCCGACCGCTCAGCCGACGCCCGCACAGCACCTCCGGCACGCCCACCATGTCGAGGAAGGCGTCCTGCTGCTCGGCGCGCTCCTCCTCGCCCTCCCCGAAGTCCTCGTCGTCGCCGCTGCTCCCGCCGCCGGTCGCCGCCCTCCAGGCCCAGGCGAAGGCGGGATCTTCAAGCGCCGTGCGGGCGTTCTGGAGGAGGGCGCGGGCGCTGTCCTCCGGGCAGGCGTCAGCGGGCGGCTTGTAGCCCCTGCGCCCGCGCTCCGGTGCGCCCCGGTGGCGGTAGCGGTTGTACAGGCTCGGCTCCAACTCCTTCAGCAGCCGCTCCCGGTTCCGCGCCAGGAACCCCTCGACATAGGCGGCGTCCACCCCCGCAGGCGGCGCCGTCCGCAGCCGCTCCGCTATCGCCTGCAGCAGCCGCGCCGGGGTGAGCGCCGCCTGCTCCGTCGCCTGCGCTGTCACTTCAGCCTCCAGGGGTCGCGCGCCTTCCGCTCGGGCCGCCACTCGATGCCAGAGAGATCGCCAGAGACATCCGGCGCCGCGAAGATCCCGCCCGTCCCGCTGCTCACCCCGGCGTCGGGATGGAGCCGGGACGCCACGACCGGCGCCGTGTGACCCCCCGCACACTCCGGTCGGGTGCGCTTGCGCGGCCCGTCGATCTCCACGTCGATGGGCCGGTCATGCGAGAACAGCACCCCTCTCTGCGCCATCACCCGCTGGATCTCCCCGCACACCCCGCACAGCCCCCACTGGGCCGTCATCCGGCTCCGGATGCCCGTGAAGTTATGGTCGGCAGCCCACTCTTTCCCCGGCGCAGGCATCGGGTAGAACGGGCCGCTACACGGGATACCCATGATTGCGACGTGCGTTCTGGCCTCGGTGTGGTGGGCGACATGGCCGCACGACCGGCAGAAGCGGTAGTCGGCCCGCTCCGGCACCGGCAGCACCGGCCAGTTCTCCAGCAGCACGGTCTTCATCGCCCGGTGGTTCCGCGCCAGGAAGCCCTCGACGTAGGCGGCGTCCATCCCCAGCGACTGGGCCGCCATCGACAGCCGCAGGGCAATGCCCTTGTAGAGATCGCCGGGGTTCACGCACCCCCCAGCAGCGGCGCCATCTGCGCCCGCAACATCGCCTCCAGGCCTGCCCGGTTCCGCGCGAAGAAGCCCGCCGCGCAGTCCACATCCGCCGCCGTACGCAGCCGCTCTGCTATCGCCGCAGCCGGGTTAGCAGGCGGCATGGCCCACCTGCCGCACGACGCCTTTGATCGCTCGCTGAAGCGGTTCCATGACCTCGATCCGCGCCCGCTGCTGCGCCTCGCCTTCGGTGACCATCCCTGGACGACCGTCGAGCCGCGCCCTGTCGAGCTCGTCGAGACCATCCGCCAGATCGCCGATCGGCTGCTCCAGGTGCTCGGGCCGCACGGTCCCTTCCTGTCGCACTTCGAGTTCGAGACGCAACCCGGTTCGGATCTTCCGTACCGGTTGATGCACTACAACACACTGCTGTTCATGGCGTCGGGCCAGGTGTTGCCGGTGCGCTCGGTCGTCGTCCTCCTCAATCCGCCTCCGGCGAACATGCTGGACAACGTGGAGATCCGGTACGGGGATGAGGTGCTCCACCGGTTTGTGTTCCAGCGGATCGACCTGTACGCGATGGATGCGTCGGTGCTGGCAGCCTCGGCGGATCTCGCGCCGCTGACGCCGCTGGGGCGGAACATGACGGTGGAGACGCTCCGGCAGGCGGCGCAGACGGTGGTGGCGGCGGCCCCGGAGCGGCCGGAGAACCGGCTCGCTGTCCTCTACCTCCTTGGCCGCGTCCAAGGGATGACAGATGAGGTGCTCGGTCGTATATTGAGGATGGAGGTCGTCCGCATGTCTGATGTCTACCATGAGATCATGGAGGAAGGTCGTATTCAAGGACGCCAGGAAGGTTCGCGCGAATTTGCGCTGAGGAGCCTCGCCGGTCTGCTGACGCGGCGGTTCCCTGAGCATGTCCGGGATCTGGATGCGCTGGTGACGCAGTGCGAGGTCGATGATCTGGAGTGGCTCGTCCTGGAGACCGCAACCAGCAAGACCTTCTCTGCCCTGAAGAAGCGCCTGGAGGCGCGGCTCTCGACACGTTGAGCGCAACGATCCCGCCAGCGACGGACGCAGGGCGATGACCTTGTAGAGATGGCCGGGGTTCACGCGCCCCCCAGCAACGGCGCCATCTGCGCCCGCAACATGGCCTCCAAGCCCGCCCGGTTCCGCGCGAAGAAGCTCGCCGCATAGGCAGCGTTCACACCCGGCGGCGGCTGCCGCACCATCGCCGCCTCCACCTTCTCCAGCAGCACCACTGGCAGGTTCTCCCGCGTCACGCGGCTGATCCGGGGCCGCCCAGGCGCCGCAGGCTCTCCCGACACTTCCCCCGGCACCACGTACTCCCCCGGCATCTCCAGCTCCGGCGCCTCCGCCTCCAGCTCCGCCAGCCGCTTCCGCATCTTCGCCGCTGACCGCTCGCACGCCTGTTCCCGCGCCTTGTGGATCGCCGCACGCTCCCGCTGACCCGCCGCATCCTTCTCCAGCTTCGCAACCCGCTTCTTCTGCTCCCCCTGCGGGTCGGGCAGCCCCAGCACCTT
>JBEIQZ010000827.1:0-1715 GCA_040376255.1 Alphaproteobacteria bacterium | reverse complement strand
GTGCTGCGGGTGACCTCCTGGTAGACGGTCGCGGGGGCCGGAGACGCAGCAGGGGCGGTGCAGGCGGAGATGACTCCGATCAGGGAGATCATGGCAAATATCATACGGGAGTATATCCGGAACGGGCTATAGTCGGACGCACAGAGACCGGAGAGACGATGCACCTGATGCTCCTGATGCTGAGCGCATGTAAGCCTGATCCTGAACCGGATGACAGCGCGACCACGACCGACACCGGCACGCTGACCGAAGCAGACTGGCGGCTGGTGGGTTCAGATGAGGACGCGGGGTTCCTGTCCGTCTCCGGCACCTCCTCCTCGGACGTCTGGGTGGTCGGGGCGGACGGCGGGAGCGGCGGGACGATCCTGCATTACGACGGCGCGGCGTGGACGCCGGTGGCGTCGGGCCAGAGCTACGATCTGTGGTGGGTGCATGCCTTCGCGGACGGGCCGGTCTACGCGGTCGGCTCAGGCGCGACGATCCTGCGCGGCGGCCCGGACGGCTTCACGCGGGAGCAGGGCGCGGACGTCCTGGCGAACCAGACGATCTACGGGATCTGGGGCTCCTCCCCGACCGACATCTGGGCGGTGGGCGGCTACGCGGGCCGCTGGGGCTTCATCTGGCACTCGGACGGGACGGCCTGGACAGCCGTGGATCTGCCTGACGATCTGCCGCTGACGGCGGACGGAGAGCTGCCGGGCTTCTTCAAGGTCTGGGGCCGCTCGGAGCGCGACGTGTGGGTGACCGGCACCAACGGGACGGTGCTGCACTGGGACGGATCGGCCTGGTCGGTGATCCCGACGGGGACGACAGAGCTGCTGTTCACGGTGCACGGAAACGCCGACACGGTGGCGATGGTCGGGACGCACACCGTCCTGATCGGGGACACATCGGGGCTCACCGACCTGACCCCGGTCGGAGCGGGCATCCTGCAGGGCGTCTATGTCCAGGACGACGGCACGGTCACCGCGACCGGCGCCTCCGGCACGATCTGGACGCTGCCGGCGGGCGGCGTCTGGCGGCAGGAGCTGAACACCTCCGGCGCCAACCCTGAGTCGCTGCATGCGATCTGGATGGACCCGCAGGGCGGGCGGTGGACCGTGGGCGGCGGGGTGCTGACGCCCTCGCTGAACGCCGGGGTGATCCTCCACGACGGCGCGATCGCCGGGGACGCCTGGGTGGCGCCGCCCGATCCCGATCCCGACCCGGTCGTCTGCCCGGAGGGCCAGGACGATCCCGTCCCGGACGGCTCCATCGCGCGCCGCTGGAACGAGCAGCTCCTCGGCTCTGTCCGCCGCGACATCCCGCGCCCCGGCGTGCATGCGCGCAACCTCTTCCACGTCTCAGTGGCGATGTGGGACGCCTGGGCCGCCTGGGACGACACGGCGGACGGCTACCTGAGCACCGATCGGATCTCCATTCCGGTCGATGAGATCGGCGCGGCCCGCGAGACTGCCATCTCCTTCGCCGCCTACCGGGTGCTGAAGCACCGCTACGAGACTCAGAGCGGCGGGGCGACCTCAGTGGCCTGCTACGACGCCTTCATGTCGAAGCTCGGCCTCGACCCTGCCGACACGCACACCGATGGGGACGACCCGGTGGCGGTCGGGAACCGGCTGGGCGATCTGGTGATCAGCCACTACGCAGACGACGGGGCAAACGAAGCCAACAACTACGCCGACACGACCGGCTGGGCGTCGGTGAACGACCCGCTG
>JBEIQZ010000306.1:0-7462 GCA_040376255.1 Alphaproteobacteria bacterium | reverse complement strand
TCGTCTTGCCCGCGCCGTTCTTCCCGGCGAGGATGAACCAGCCCGGGCGGCCAGAGAGCGGGATCGTCTGCGCGCCCGGGAAGCACCGGACATCGGTGAGATCGACCGAGGAGAGATAGACGGGGGCCGAGGTCGGCGGGCCGGTGTCTCCGCCCTCCAGCGGCGCCGCCCACCCCAGCGGCCCGAGCGCCGCCGCATCTTTGGGGAAGACGCGCAGGATCTCCGTCGCAACGCCCTCTGCGCCGCCGAGGGCGGGCCAGTCGAGGCCGTTGAGGCGGCGGAGTCCGTAGGGCATCTGCGTGGCGGCGACGATACCGGACAGGTAGACGGGGATGACGCGCTGACGGTGCGCGGGGTTGCGGGCGTGGGCGATGGCGAGGGCGATCTCCTCACGCTGGAACCACGCCTTGTCCGTTGTCGCGCCGACGAAGATGACGGCTACGCGGGAGTCCGCCAGCGCCTCCGGCAGCACCTCGTCCCACGGGTCGCCGGGCAGCAGATCGAGCCTGTCAACGAACGGCACCAGCCCGCGCCGCTTCAGCGCTGCGTGCAACGCAGAGGCGGGCGTCCCATCGGCCCCGGCGTGCGCGATGAACACATCGTAGATTGACAAAATCCGCTCCTCAGCGCCAGCCGTCTATCCGGTGCGCAACGACCAATCCAGGGATGTCCGGAGGGTGGCGATACGGGGGCTGTGCCGGGTATGGGCCATCAAGATACGGTGCCGGGATGGATGCTGTGTCGGGGCCGGAGACGGACAAGGTGCGGGAGGTGCTTGCAGCGCGGCTCGCTGCGGACGGCGCTTCGTGGCAGGAGCGGCTGGATGCGCTGGAGGAGCTGGGTCGGCTCGGGGACCCCCGGCTGCCCGATCCCCGGACGCTGACAGCGTTCACGCCTGAGACGGGGTGGGTGCGGGTCGAGAAGGGAAGCTATGCGGTCGGTGGGGACAAAGAGACATCCGGGAGCCTGCGGAAGCAGAAGAGCAAGACCCCCGGCTTCTATATCCGCACCTGGCAGGTGACCGTTCAGGAGTTCGCCCCCTTCGTAGAACATGGCTGGAACGAGCCTGGGTACTGGACAGAGGGGCGCGGAGAGGAGGGCGCGGAGCCGGGAGACTGGTCTGAGCAGCAGCGCCGCCCGAACTGTCCGGTGGTTTCGGTGTCGTGGTACGCGGCGCGCGCCTTCTGCCGGTGGGCGCAGGCGGCATGGCGGCTGCCAATGGCGGGGGTGCTGGATCTGCCGACCTCGCGCGAGTGGGAGATCGCGGCGCGGCGCGGGACGGGGCGCGTCTATCCGTGGGGCGACGCGGCGCCGGGGAAGGAAGATACCGCGCGGGCGGCGTATAATTGGACAGAGACACACAACGGTGGGCCGTTCGGGGCGCGCGGCGGTTGTGCGCCGGTCGGGGCGTTCCCGCCGGGACACACGCCGGAGCGGGGTGAAGCGGGGCCGCTGTGGGACATGGGAGGCAACGTCTGGGAGTGGTGCGCCTCTCTATGGGAGGAGCGTAAGGACGTTGATGTGTTCCATCCGATAGATGACAAGCCCTTTGTGTTGCGCGGGGGGGCGTGGATCCTCAGCGCCGGGGGCCTGCGCGCGGCGGACCGGAGCTGGGGTCGTCCCGGGGTCCGGTTCGGGTACATCGGGTTCCGTCTTGTCGTCCGGCTCCCCGGCCTTCTCTCCTGCGAGTAAAAAAGGGACGCTCCTCAGCGCCAGCCGTCTGTCCGGCGCTGTCCCTGCCGTCTCTGCCCGCATCAGCTCAGCAGGCCCGGCCCGGTGGGCGTAGATGAGGATCTCCTGGGTGGTCTCGACGCCGAGCTTCTCGCGGATGCGCATCAGGTGGTTGCTGGCGGTGCTGGCGCCGATCTCCAGGGTCTGCGCGATCTCGTTGACGGACTTCCCGCTGAGGAGGAGGGTGAAGACCTGGGACTCGCGGGGGCTGAGGCGCTCGTGGGGCTGGCGCTGGCTGCCGGAGTCCTCCTCGTTGACGAGGTGCTGGAGGCGGGGGGAGAGCCAGCGGTCGCCTTTGGCGACGGCCCGGATGGCGGCGAGCAGGTCAGAGACGGGGCGATCCTTGCAGACGTAGCCCTGAATACCGGCCTGGATCAGGTAGAGGGCGAGGCGGTCTTCGGGCTGCATGGTGAAGACGAGGATGCGGAGGGCGGGGCGCTTCTGGCGGATGAGGCGGACGAGGTCGATCCCGCCGATGTGGGGGAGCGAGAGATCGAGGATGAGCACGTCGGCGGGGCGGCTCTCCGGCAATTCCAGCAGGCCGACGGTGTCCGCGCCGTTGTCGGCCTCTCCGAGCAGGCACATGTCCGGCTGTGCGGTCAGCAGGCGGCGCAGCCCGTCGCGGACGATGGCGTGGTCATCAGCGAGGAGGAGGTGGATGGTCATGGGCCTCTGGTATCATCTGATCGTTGTGAGCGGCAGAATGACAGACAGGCTGAGGCCGGGATCGGAGCGCATGTGGATCTCCCCGTCGAGCGCGGCGACGCGCTCCCGGATGCCGCGCAGGCCGAAGCGGGAGCCGTCGGCGCCGTCGACTTTGATGGCGGGCGGGAGGCCGATCCCGTCGTCCTTGATGTGGAGGTGGAGCTGATCGGCCTCGGCGTGGAGGTGCAGGAGGAAGCTTCGGGCGCGGGAGTGGCGCAGGATGTTGGAGAGGGACTCCTGGCAGATGCGGAACAGCGCGGCGGCGGCGGCGGTGGGGACGGGATCGGGGAGGTCTCCGGCGTAGAAGGTGCAGTGGATGCCGCCGAGGCGGGCGGTCTCCCCCGCCATCGCGCGGAGGGCGGCGATCAGGCCGTGCTCCTCCAGCTCCTCCGGGTGGAGATCGTGGAGCGCCTGGCGCAGGCTGCGGTGGGAGCGATCCAGCAGCCCGCTGACCTCCTCCAGCCCGCCCCGGCTCAGGTCGTCGAGCGGCATGCAGAGCAGCGAACCGGCGACGAGCCGGGTGGCGGTGAGATCCTGGCCCAGCCCGTCGTGCAGGTCGCGCGCGATCCGGCTGCGCTCCTCGCGGCGGGTGTGGGCGGCCTGCCGGTTGAGGTCGAGCAGCAGCACGGCCTGCTGCATGACGCGATCCTCGGTCGAGCGCAGCAGCACGGACAATTCCTGCTCCCGCAGCCCGAGCCGCCACCGGAGCAGGAACTGGCCGCGCACCAGCAGGTAGACGATGTGGCCGATCAGCACCGAGAGGCCGGTGGTGAACAGGAAGAAGCTTAGCTGCTCCAGCTCGATGATCCGGACGGGGAACAGCGCGTACCGGAGCTGCGCGTGGCTCAGCACCCACGCGTCCAGCAGCACCAGCCCCGTCCAGAGCAGCCGCCAGCGCAGCGGGACGAGCAGCCCGATGGTGAACAGCGGCGCGATATAGAAGGGGAACCATATCTCCACCGGCTCGCCGCTCCAGGAGAGGCAGCGGCAGATCCAGCTCAGCTCGCCCAGGATGATCGCCCCGACGACTGTCCCCGTGAACCGATCCTGCCAGGGCAGGCGCTGCCCGATCACCAGCATCCCCGATTGGAGCGGCAGCAGCACCGCCCGCAGCCACGTCATCGCCGCGAGCATCTGCGGGCGCTCCGCGTACAGCAGCGGATCGAGCGGCCACCAGAGCAGCAGCACGAGGCTCAGGCCCATGCCGATGTAGATCCAGATCCGCACCATCGTCTGCTCGGCGGCGATCCGGAACGCCCGCCGCTCGTCGGCGGTGAAGTCGTCGGAGTGGCGGAGGCTGATCAGGCTCAGAAGATCTCCTGTCGCGGGGCCGCACCTGTATCCGCCTCCGGGAGCTCCGGCAGCGTCCCCGGCGCCTCATCCGGCGCCAGCGGCGTCACCCACCAGCGCCACACGATCTTGTCGGACTCATTATCGGCGAAGGTCAGGAGCGCCAGCTCCCCGACGCCCCCGACGATCCACTGATCCTGCCGCCGCTCCTGCGGGCCGGTGCGATCCCGCGCCTCCAGCCGCACCGCGCGGGCGGCCTCTCCGCCGTTGATGCGCGCCTGACCGGCGAAGGTGCAGCGGATCTCCACGCCCGGCCACGGCGCCGCGATGTCGCCCCGTCGGAGCATGCGCGGCAGCCGGATCGGGCTCAGGTGGAGGTTCGGCCCGCCCCGGGCGCGGTAGCGGGCGGCTTCGGTGAAGGTTTCGGCGTCGGCGGTGAAGATCGTGCGGTCGAGCGCGCGGAGGCCGCCCGGCGTCTCCTCCCAGCGGTCGAGCTGGCGCGTCCACGGGGCGCCCGCGCGCGGGGCGGTCACCAGGGATCGGCACAGCACCGGGCGCGCGAGGCCGTATTGCCGGGTGAACGTCGGGGTCGCGGGGAGCGTCGTCGGGAACAGCGCGCAGAGATCGATCGGGGGATCGACCGGGGGATCGACCGGGGGATCGGCCGGATCGGGCTGGCTGCCTGCCGGGAGGAGCTGGATCAGGGGCGGGCGCGCCGCAGGCATCGGGGGGAGTGGCATGAACCGCATCCTGGGGTGGGTTATGGGGCCGGAATGTCATTATGGGCGCACCGGGTTCTGATTGTGACGGGGAAGGGCGGCGTCGGCAAGAGCGCGACCTGCGCGGCGCTCGGGCTGGCAGCAGCGCGGGCCGGGCGCCGGGTGCTGATCTGTGAGACGCAGGGGGCGGAGCGCATGGCGCCGATGTTCGGGGTGCGCCCGGGGGGATACAGCGTCATCCCGCTGGCGCCGGAGGTGCGCGGGATGTCGATCACCTCCGACGCCGCGATAGAGGACTACCTGCTGAAGATCCTGCACTTCAAAAAGCTGTACCAGATGGTGTTCCGCAACCGCATCATGGGTCCGTTCATGGACGCGGTGCCGGGCCTCCACGATCTGATCCAGCTCGGCAAGGTGATGGAGATGGACAACGAGGGGACGCTGGGCGTGGATCTGTACATCATCGACGCCCCGGCGACCGGGCATGCGCTGGCGATGCTGACCGCGCCGCGCACGATGATGGATCTGACGGTGCGCGGGCCGTTCCATGAGAACACTAAGAAGATCGCTGACCTCATCGAAGATCCTGTCAAGACCGGCATCGTGCTGGTCTCCACCGCCGAAGACCTGCCGGTGAGCGAGACCCTCGACCTCTATCAGCGGCTCGGTCGCCACCAGCGGCAGGTGCGCCGGGTGGTGCTCAACGAGGCGATGGAGCCGGTGTTCACGCCGGAGTCCGCCGCTGACTTCGCGGAGTGGCGCGGGTGGCTGGCGGGCGAGGGCGCGAGCGCAGGCGCAGGCGCAGGCGCGAGCGCGACAGGGGCGGCGGACACGGGCGCGGCGATGCGCGGCCACACCCTGCGGCTGGCCGAGGTGGAGCTGCGCCGCCAGGATCGCCAGCGACGCGCGCGGGAGCGGCTGGCGGGCATCCCGGCCGCGTTGACAGAGCTGCCGTTCCTCTACCGGCGCGATCTCGGCCCGCCGGAGCTGCAGCAGCTGAGCCGGTCGCTCGATCAGGGGGTCGCATGAGCGCCAGGGCGCCCGGCGCGCTGCCGAAGGTGCTGATCTGCTGCGGATCGGGCGGCGTGGGCAAGACCACCACCGCCGCCGCCGCCGCCGTCCGCTTCGCCCGCGAGGGGGAGCGCGTGGCGGTGCTGACCATCGATCCCGCGCGCCGCCTCGCCGACGCGCTCGGCATCCGGAACATGGGCAACGTCCACCGGGTCCCGATCAGCGGGCCGGGGAGCGTGGACGCGCTGATGCTCGACGCGAAGGGGACGTTCGACGAGGTCGTGCGCCGCTACGCCCCCGGCCCCGACGCCGAGCGCCGCATCCTCCACAACCACTACTACCGTTATGTCTCCGAGCGGCTCGCCGGGGTGCATGAGTACATGGCGATGGAGCGGCTGCTCCAGCTCGCCACCGAGGGCGCAGGGGAGGGCGGCCCCTATGACAGCCTGGTGCTGGACACACCGCCGGCCCGCCACGCGCTCGACTTCCTGGAGGCGCCCGCCCGCATGGCGCGGCTGATGGACGAGGGCGTTATGCGCTGGCTCACCCTGCCCGGCACCAGCGGCGGCTGGCGCATGATCGAGCGCGGGAGCGAGGTGCTGGCGAAGGTGCTGAACAACCTGCTGGGAGAGGGGACGATCCAGGACATCGCGGAGTTCTTCAGCGCCTTCCAGACGCTCTGGGAGGGGTTCCGCGAGCGCTCCCTTCGCGTGGAGGCGCTGCTGTCCTCCCCGCAGACCCGCTTCGTCCTCGTCAGCACCCCCGCGCCCGCCGCCCGCGCCGACGCCCTCGTGTTCCTGCAGGCGCTCCAGGGTCGCAAGAAGCGGTTCTCCGGCTTCGTCCTCAACCGCTGCCTGCTCCCCGGCCCGCCGGGCGCCCCCGCGTTCGGCGATCCCCCGCCCGGGGCCGATCCCCGCCGCTGGGAGCGGCTGACCGCCGCCCTCGCCCGCCTCCCCGAGCGCCACGGGCGCCTCATCGCCGCGCAGGAGGAGGCGATCGGCGCGCTCACCGCCAGCGCCCCCGCCCGCATCTGGCGCCTGCCGGAGTGGGAGGAGATCCACACCGGCGGCCTGAGCGAGCTGCAGCGCATCGAGCAGCTCTCCCGCTACCTGCCGCGCTGGGAGGAGCTGGGCTGATGCCCCCCGGTACGGGCGGAAAAGGCGCGGGCGGCGCAGGCGGCAAGGGCGCAGGCAGCAAGGGCGCAGGCAGCAAGGGCGCGGGGAAGGGGAGCGCGAAGGCGCTGAAGGTCTCCCGCGCCGCTCCGGCAGGCCGGTGGGAGCAGGCCCGCCAGATCTGGCGCTGGATCTGGCGGTCGGCGGCGGTCGGCGGGGCGCTCGGCGCGCTGGTGGTGGCGCTCGGCTTCTACCGGTACGCGCTGGAGCGGGTGGACAGCCGCTTCGCGGGCGGGGTCCACCAGTCGCCGGGCCGGATCTACGGCGGCCCGGTCGAGGTGTGGGAGGGGCTGCGCCTCTCCGCTGAGGAATTGGCCGCCGATCTCACCTCTGCCGGGTACGCGCAGGTGGCGTCCCCGTCAAAACCCGGGGACTTCTCGGTGACCCCGCTGCAGATCCGGGTCGTCCGGCGCCCCGCTGACTACCCGGGCTACGCGATCAAGGGCGGCGAGGTTCGCGTCGACTTCCGGCAGGAGGGCGGCGCAAAAGAGGGTGCGGGGGATGTCCGGGTCGCCGCCGTCACCGGCGGTCGCGCCCTGCTCCCCCCGCCCGTCCTCGGCAGCCTGCGCGGCGAGGCCAACGAGGAGCGCAGCCCCGTCCCGCTGGAGCGCATCCCGCTGATCGTCCAGCAGGCGGTGATGGCGATGGAGGACGCCCGCTTCTACCAGCACCCCGGCGTCGATCCGATCGGGCTCGCCCGCGCGATGGCGCAGAACCTCCGCGCCGGTCGCATGGTGCAGGGCGGCAGCAGCCTCACGCAGCAGCTCGCCAAGAACCTGTTTTTGACGCCGGAGCGGAGCTGGCGCCGGAAGCTGGAGGAGGTGTTCCTCGCGC
>JBEIQZ010000048.1:0-18807 GCA_040376255.1 Alphaproteobacteria bacterium | reverse complement strand
CATAACCTTCGAGGGCCACACCGACATGGGCCGCTCCGACGCCTGCCCCGGCAAGCCCGGCCTCTCCAACTGGCGGCTCTCCGGGGCGCGGGCGGCGGCCGTCCTTGAGACATTCCTTGTACAAGCTTCCTCACGCACCGATCCCATCCCCGCCGCTATCGCCGACAAGCACCTCCAGGTCGTCGCCGCCGGGCTGTCCGACACCCGGCCCGCCTGGAGCGCGATCTGCCGCCAGAGCGACGCCGCAGATAAGAATGTGTGCGCGCGGCTCGACGCAGGGCAGCAGGCGCGGACAGACCTCCTCGATTTTCTGCAGAGGCCGGGGCTGACCGGCTACCGGTGCAGGGGGGCCGTCGTCAGCGCAGCGGATCAGACGGACTCAGAGCTGCTGCGGCTGTGGGCGAACAGCTGCCCGACGACAGCGGGGCATGAGGCGCGCCTGGATCGGCTCCGGCGGGTGGACGTGCGTCTGGAGCTGCGGCCGGAGACAGATTGATGCAAGGTGGGTTGCCCGTCCCTTCCACCCGCTTCGGGTCGAAGGCGGCCCGCAGGGCCGGATGAGAGGCGTTTGAGAACGGCTTTCCCCTCATCCGTCGGCTTCGCCGCCACCTTCTCCCCGTTCCGGGGCGAAGGGACAAGAGGGGGTTGGCTCGTCCCTTCGCCCCTTGGGGGAGAAGGTGGCCCGCAGGGCCGGATGAGGGGCGTACCAGCACAGCCTTCCCCCTCGTCTGTCAGCAGGGCCGACCTTAGGAGGGGAGCGTCCGCACCCCCCGGAACCCGAGGTACCGCCCCGTATACTCCGGTTCGATGCTGTTCCGCGTATAGACCCGCATCTGCAGCGGCTCCGTCGCCGCGCTCCCGCCCCGGATCACCCGCGTCCCGCCCGTCGCGCTGCCCGCCGGATCGGTGACGTCCCCCGGCGCGTACGGGCCGTACCGATCCCAGCACCACTCATCGACGTTCCCGCACATGTCGTACAGCCCGAACCCGTTCGGCCGCTTCTGGCCCGGCGGCCGCGTCACCGGCTTCTTTATCGAGCGGTACCACGCCACCTCGTCCACGCTGTCGCTGCCCGCGTACCGGAAGCCCTGCCCCCCGCGCGCCGCGTACTCCCACTCCGCCTCCGTCGGCAGCCGCCAGCCGTCCGCGTCGAAGTCGCAAGCCACCTCCCCCTGCGCGTCCGTCCGGTAGCAGCCCCGCCGCCCCTCCCGCTCCGAAAGCCGGCTGCAGAAGTCCACCGCCATCTCCCAGCTCACGCTGTCCACCGGCAGCAGATCCCCCTGCTTGAACGACGGACGATCATACATCACCGCAGCATACTCCCCCTGCGTGACCGGCATCACCCCCGCCGCGTACCGCCGCGTCAGCCGCACCCGGCGCCACCGCGCGTCGCTCCGCCACAGCTCCCAGTCCCGATCCCCCATCCAGAATTCCCCGACCGCCAATTCCACCACCCGCACCTCTCACCTCCTGTCTCCCTTTAACCTGTAAGCCCCTCCCCTCCCCTCCGTTCAGCGGCACTCCCGGACACAGCATGAACCTGCTCTCTGACCCGCGCCATTATCAGATCACCTGCCTGTCTACGCTGCTCCTGTACGGCACAATCTCCCTCGATTTTGAAGTCTCTCCTCCTCAAATCCTGCTGACCCTCCTCTCTGTACAAGTCATACAATATCTCTGCTGCCGCCTCTGGAGGCAGCCCTTCGAGTGGCGGAGCGCGATGATCTCCGGCCTGTCGCTCTGCCTGCTGCTCCGCGTGAACACGCTGGCGCTCGTGCCGGTCGCCGCGCTGATCGCCATCGGCTCCAAGTTCGTCATCCGCGTCAACGGGCAGCACATCTTCAACCCGACCTGCCTGGCGCTCGTCGCGATGATCGGCCTGGATCTTGGCTGGGTGTCTCCCGGCCAGTGGGGCAACGGGGTGTGGCTGGCGTTCGCGGTGGCCTGCCTGGGGGGGATGGTGACGGGGAAGGCGGCGCGGCGCGACATCACGGTGGCCTTCCTCGCGTTCTGGCTGATCGGGCTGTTCGGGCGGTCGTGGTGGATCTACGAGCCGATGACGATCCCGCTGCACCGGGTCCAGAGCGGCGCGCTGCTGCTGTTCAGCTTCTTCATGATCTCTGATCCGAGGGCGACCCCGAACACGCGGGCGGGGCGGGTGCTGTTCGCGGCCATCGTCGCGGGGGTGGCCTGGTACATCCAGTTCAAGCTGTTCCGCACCAACGCGCTGCTCTGGTCGCTGGCGGGGATCTCGATGCTGACCCCGCTGATCAACCGGCTGTTCGGCGGCGGCGCCTACCGGTGGGATCGGCCCGTCGTTTCTGACACAGGCCCGGCGCTGACGCCCGCACTGTCCAACTGACACAATCAACCCTCTGACCCTTTCCTGATCCTGGAGCCTCCCATGTCTGAAAATCCCCCCCCTTCCCTCTACGCCCGCCTCCTCGACGCCTCCCGCCGCCGCACCCTGATGCCCATCGCCCTGCTCGCGCTGGGGCTGGGGCTGGCGCAGCAGGCGTGGGCCTTCTGCGGCTTCTATGTGGCCCAGGCGTCGTCCTCGCTGTTCAACGAGAGCTCCCAGGTGGTGCTGGCGCGGGACGGGGAGCAGACGACGCTGACGATGGCGAACGACTACAAGGGGAACCTCAGCGAGTTCTCCATCGTGATCCCGGTGCCGGTGCCGGTGAAGAAGACCGACGTGCGGGTGGTGGACAAGGGGGCCATCGACCGGGTGGACGCCTACTCCGCGCCCCGGATGGCCGAGTACCACGACCCCGATCCCTGCCCCGAGCCGGCGCCCCGCTACCCGATGTCGGCGGGCTATGCGTCGCGCCCCTCTGCGATGATGATGGATCGATCGGTGATGGCGGAGGAGAAGGACGAGGCGACCGGCGTCCGCATCCTCGACAGCTACACCGTCGGCGAGTACGACATCCTGATCCTCTCGGCGGAGGACAGCGGCGGGCTGGTGGTGTGGCTGAACCGCGAGGGCTACAAGATGCCGGAGCGGGCGACGCCGATCCTCCAGAGCTACATCGCCCAGAAGATGACCTTCTTTGTCGCCAAGGTGAACCTGAAGGAGAAGCGTGACTCCGGCTCCAGCTTCCTGCGCCCGCTCCAGGTCAGCTACAAGTCCCCCAAGTTCATGCTGCCGATCCGGCTCGGCATGCTCAACGCCGAGGAGACGCAGGATCTGTTCGTCTACACGCTGACGAAGCGCGGGCGGGTAGAGACCACCAACTACCGCACTGTCAAGATCCCGACCGACGCCGAGATCCCTCCGTGGGTCAGCAAAGAGTTCAGCGCCTTCTACACAGACATGTTCTCCCGGCTGGTGGAGCGCGACGGGATGAGCGGCGTCTACACTGAGTACGGCTGGCCGCTGACCATCGCCTGCGACCCCTGCTCCGCCGACCCCATCACCGTCACCGAGCTGCAGTCGCTCGGCGTGCCGTGGGTGACCGAGCAGTACGGAAACTACCAGCAGGGCGGCTACCTGACCCGGCTCCACGTCCGCTACGACCTCGATCACTTCCCTGAGGATCTCGTCTTCCAGGAGACCGCCGACCAGCAGACGTTCCAGGGGCGCTACGTGATCCGCCACCCGTTCAACGGGGACACCTCCTGCTCAGACGGGCGCACCTACGAGAAGCAGCTCGCCGCCCGCCAGGAGAAGGAGGCGCAGACCCTCGGCGCGCTGACCGGCTGGGACATGGGCGCGATCCGGCGCCGCACCCCGGCCCGCGCGAACCCGGTGAAGCCCACCCCGCCGCCGCCCCCGGCGACCCCGGAGTTCTGGCGCTGGGAGTGATCGATCTGATACAATGGCGGTGATGCTCCTGCTCATCACCGCCGCCCTCGCGGGCGACACCTGGACGAACATCCGTCCCGGCGTCGACTACCTGCACCGAACCACCTCCGATCCGCAGGACATCTACGCGACGCGGATCGACCTCAGCCTCCCGAACGTCGCGCTCCATGCGTCTGCTGACAACAGCAGCGAGCGCGGGGTGAACACCCGGACCTTCGCGGACGCGGTCGGGGCGCTGGTGGCGATCAACACCGACTGGTCCAACGGGTACACGCCGGTCGGGCTGGCGATCTCGGACGGCGCGCAGTGGCACAGCCACATCCCGGACAACACCCTGGGCGGCCACTGGGGCGTGGTGGGCTGCACCATCCAGAAGGACTGCTCGCTCTTTGTGGAGCTGCCGCTGGACACCGCCTGGTGGTTCGGCCAGCCGACCCTCTCCCCGTACCGCTACCACAACGCCAGCGGGGCCAACGGCATCCCGATGGTGCAGGACGGGGCGGCGGCGTCGGGGTGCTATGACGGCAGCCTCAACCCGCGCAGCGCGCTGTGCATGGAGGCGGACGGCGTCCACATGTGGATGATCGTGGTGGACGGTCGCAGCGGGATCGCCGACGGGATGACCTGCGACGGTATCCGGGATCTGATGCTGGAATTCGGCTGCTACCAGGGGGTGATGCTGGACGGCGGGGGCAGCTCGACGCTGGTGATCGAGGGGGACGTCAAGAACAACCCCTCGGACGGCAGCCTGCGCTCAGTCTCCAACCACCTCGCCGTGCTGTACCGCGACAGCACCGATCCGGCCTGCGTCCAGCCGAACGGGAAGTGGTGCGAGGGGACGACGATCCACGCCTGCCAGGGCGGCCAGCGCACCGGATCGGGCGACTGTGCGGTCTACGGCGCTACCTGCCAGCAGGACGGGGACTACGCCTTCTGCGTGGACTACCGCTGCCCCGGCGGGGACGGGCTGGGGGCGGCCTGCCTCGACGCGAGCCGCGTCGCCTCCTGCACTGACGGCCAGTACGGCGAGGGCGACTGCGCGGTGTTCGGGCTGGCCTGCGGGACCGACGCGGGCGGATCGGCCTGCATGGACCCGCGATGCCCGAGTCCGGACGGGAGCGCCTGCCTCTCAGGCGCCTCGATGGTGGCATGCACCGACGGGGCATACGCAGAGGTGGCCTGCGCGGCGGGGACGACCTGCGCGGCGGACGCGCTCGGCGCCTGGTGCGGCGATGATCGCTGCCCGCCGGAGGGCGGGATCTGCGAGGGGGACACCTTCATCGACTGCGCGCGCGGGGTGTACTCAGCGACCGACTGCGCGCTCCAGGGGATGACCTGCAGAGCAGGGACAGGCTGCGTCGCGCCGGGTGACAGCAGCGATCCAGGAGATGACTCCGGCGGGGCGGGGGAGGGAGGACCGCCGGTGGCCGGGCTGCCAGGCTCAGTAGAGGCGATGCCCGCTGGCGGCTGTGATGCGACGGGCGGATCGGGTTTTCTGTCCTTGTGGATCGGCGCGGCGCTCCTCCGCCGGAGACGCCCCGGCGCTCACCGTGGCCGCTCCCCCGGCTTGCAGCCGTTCCGCAGCGACGCATAGCGCCGCCGGCAGCCGATCACCCGGATCTCGATGGCCGCCACCCCCGCCTCCAGCATGTCCAGCCGCCGCGCCGCGCCCTGCGACAGATCGAGGACGCGCCCCTTCGCGTACGGGCCGCGATCGTTGACCACCACCCGCACGTGCCGCCCGTTGTCCGGGCGCGTCACCTTCAGCACCGTCCCCATCGGCAGCGTCGGGTGCGCCGCCGTCCGCCGCGCCGGACGGAACGGCTCCCCGCTCGCGGTCGGGTTGCCCGCCAATTCCCGCCCGTACCAGCTCGCCTTCCCCGACTGATAGACCGGCCGCGCGCACCCCGACAGCCCCGCGAGCAGCGCGAGCAGCCAGAGCCGCCTCAAGCGACCTCCTGCCGCAGGTGCTCCATCAGCAGCGGCATCGCCGCCTCGATGGTGTCGAACATCTCAGAAAACCCCTCGTCCCCGCCATAGTACGGGTCCGCGACCTCCGCCCCCTCCGGCGCAGACGGATCGTAGCTCCGCAGCAATTGCAACCGCCGCCGCTCAAACCCCGGCGGGAGCATCCGCTCCAGCTTCGTCAGATGCCCGCGATCCATCGCCAGCACCAGCCCCGCCGTCTGCAGATCCACCGCCCGGATCGCCCGCGCCGGGTGATCCACCCGCCAGCCCCGCCGCCGCCCCTCCGCCTGCGCCCGCCGATCCGGCGCCTCCCCCTCGTGCCAGCCCCCCAGCCCCGCCGAGTCCACCGTGACCCGCCCCGCCCAGCCCCCGCCCGCCGCTGCCGCCTCCCGCAGCTGCGCCGCCAGCACCGCATGCGCCGCCGGAGATCGGCAGATGTTGCCGGTGCAGATGAACAGCACCCTCACGCCCGCCTCCGGGCGCTCATGGCTGCGCCGCCGCGAGGAACAGATCGTAGAGCGCCTGATAGTTCGCGCTGCTCGACAGCCCGTAGGTCGTCAGGTTGTACACCGATGACACCTCGTTGTTTTCATCTACGACGTAGACGTCCCGGTAGGTCACCCCCCAATTGCTCCACACCATCGCCGTACTGTCATCCTGGAGCCCCGGCAGCGTCGAGAGGTTGAACAGATCGGGCAGCCCCGCCATCCCCGTGTAATTCACCGTATGGATCTGGAACATCCCCGGCATCGCCGCCTCCAGATCCGCCTGCATCGTCGTGAGGTAGCCAGCCTGGCTACGGCAGTAGCTTCACGTCGCGTGCAGGAAATACCACCCGGACACGCGGGTCAGGTAGTCCCGGGGGGACACCACCTCTCCGTAGCGCGTGGAGGCCGGGTTCTGATCGACGAGCTGGAAGTCCGCCACCATGTTGTACGCAACGCCGGTGTCCGCGCCGGTGTCCGTGCCGGTATCTACGGCGCCGGTGTCTACAACACCCGTGTCTACGATGCCCGTATCTACAACGCCGGTGTCTACAACGCCGGTGTCTACAACACCCGTATCTACAACCCCTGTGTCTACGATGCCGGTGTCTACGATGCCCGTGTCTACAACGCCCGTGTCTACGATGCCCGTGTCTACAACGCCTGTGTCTACAACACCTGTGTCTACGATGCCTGTGTCGATAACACCCGTGTCTACACCGGTGTCTACGACGCCTGTGTCGATAACACCCGTGTCTACACCGCCTGTGTCGATAACGCCCGTGTCTACACCGGTGTCTACGCCGGTATCTACAATCCCGGTGTCTACACCCGTGTCTGGATCGGTATCGACTGTTCCGCCGGTGTCTGCTGTGTCGCCGGGATCGCCGCTCTCCCGCGCGCTGTCATCTGAATCCACCGGATCGCTGTCTACCGCATCGGTGTCCACGGCGTCGATGTTGACCGGCCCTGCTCCGTCAGGCTCAGGGGCCTCCCCGCATGCGAGCATCCACAGCAGCATCCTTCCTCCGGTACTGCCTGCTGCTATCGCGCTGTCGGCTGCCGCGCGACCTGTCCGGGGCGGCCCCGGTCACTCCGGGTAATGCACCGCCCCCTCGGCGTTGTTCCCGAAGGTGTTGACGCTCTCGATGTCCTCGTTGTAGCTGTCCGGGAGGCCGATCCAGACGCCCCACGCCTCCCCGCCGTCGAACACGCAGTCGCGGATCTCGACGGTGCCGCCCGCGTTGCTGTCGATGATCAGCATCCCCGCCTGCCCGAAGATGTCGTCGGTGCCGCTGCCGTTTCGGAACTCCACATAGGAGAAGCTGCTCTTGCCGCCGGTCAGGTAGACCGAATTCCAGTCGCCGCTGGTGTGGGTCGCGCCATCGATGATGATCGGGGCGGCCTGCGTCCCCTCCATGCGGATCGGGGCGTGGGTGATGATGCTGGCGCGATCCTGGAGGTGGAGGCTGTTCCCGGCGCTGACGGTCTGCTCGCCGTCGAAGGTGAGCGAGGCGCGGATCCAGTACGGCACCGGGATCAGCGGCCAGGTCTGATCCTTGGTGGGCGGGATGGGCTGCGGGATGATCTCGACGGCGTCGGTGTCGTTGCCCTTCAGGTCGTTGTCGAGCGTCATCTGGTCGATGCTCTCATCGGTCACCACCACCGGCACTGCATGGCCGGTGATCTGGTTGCCGGTGAACTTCGGGAGCTGTCCGTAGAGGTGCAGCCCCTCGGCGAACCCCGCCTCCAGCACGCAGTCGCGGATCGAGGCGCTCCCCTGCGCGTAGACGACGGTGCCGACGATGAGCGAGGCCGCGCCCTCCGGGGTTTCGAGGCCCGCCCCGCTGATGTTGACGTTCTCCAGCGTGCTCGTCTGATCGCCGAAGATCCGCACGCCGATCCAGCCCACCGCCGCGTCGGTCGCCGCCAGCGTGATCGGCGCCTCCGCCGTCCCGGGCGCGTCCAGCACACCGCCGTCCACATAGATGCCACCGCCCTCCCCGAAGTGAATCGTCACGCCGGGCTTGATGGTGAGCGTCTGATCTGCAGAGACCGGGAAGGCGCAATTGATTACATAGTCGACCTCCGCGTCCGGATCGTCCACGAGCACATCCGGCAATTCCCCGTCACAGAAGATCTCCTCGCCCTCAGACTTCCCGTCCCCGCCGCCGATGCACCCCACGCCTGCCACCGCTGCGATCGCCATCAGAAAACCATTGCGCATTCTGTCCTCCCTGGGTTCTGTGAGGCCCCGGTGCGGGGCGTCTGCCCACAAGATACGGCGGTGTCCCTGCCCCTCACAGGCGGGCCGCGCATGGATCGCCGATTGATCGCCGCTGCGCGCCTGCTGCCTCCGGCGCAGGTTGCACGATCCCTGCACAGCCGCCGCCGCCCGGCGCGCATCCAGCCGGTTAATCCTCTGCCGTGTTCGCCAACCCGCTGGGTCTGTGGGCGCTGCTCTCCCTCCCGGCCATCCTGCTCCTGCACCTCTACCGCCGCCGGTTCACGCCCCGGGTGGTGAGCGCGCTGTTTTTGTGGGACGCCGCCTCGCCCTCCCCGCTGTCGGGGCGGACGCGCACGCCGCTCTACCGCTCGGCCTCGCTGTGGTGCGAATTGCTGGCCGCGTTGCTGGTGAGCCTCTGCCTCGCCGGGCCGCAGGGGCTCGCCCACAGCCGCCACTTCGTCGTCGTCCTCGACGACACGGCCTCCCTCTCCGCCTCCTCCACCCTGGATCGCGCCCGCAGCGCCGCCGCCGGGTTCATCGGCGATCTCTGGTGGTGGGAGCGCGCCACCGTCATCCTCACCGGCCCGGAGAGCGGCACTGGCGCCCGCATCCTCACCGGCCCCGGCTCACCGGCCGCCGCCCGCGCCGCCCTGCGCGGCTGGCGCCCCTCCGCCGGACACCACGGACACAGCAGCGCGATCCAGCTCGCCCGCGACGTCTCGGGATCGACCGCGATCCTGTTCGTCACCGACCGGATGCTTACGGACGACCCCGACCTCCAGAGCGGCGGGATCGGGATCGCCGCTGTGGGGACGCCGCTCGCCAACGCCGGGATCACCGAGGCTACCCGCCTCCCTGGCAGCGACCCCGCGCAGCCGGACACCGTCCGCCTCCAGATCCTCAACGCCGGTCCGGCGGGGGATTTTCTGCTGCAGATCGACCTTGATCCGCCTCAGCCGGGCCTGCCGCCCCGCGAGGAGGGCTTCCGGATCGCAGAGAACGCCGCCCACACGCTCCAGCTCCCGCTCCCGCCGGACGCCACCGCCACCTTCCACCTCCGGCCTGTCGACGCCCCGCAGGCCGGGGACGCCCTCACCATCGACGACACGCTCCACCTCCCGCCCGCCCCCCGCCGCACGCTCCGCATCGCCACCACGCTGGGCGAAGACGCTGTCGCCTTCCGGCTGGGCCGCAGCCCCGGCAGCCTCGACCGGGTCGAGCGCCTCCTGCCCGATCTCCGCGTCGTCCCTGCTGATCTGCCCGCCGATCTCTGGTTCGGCGCGCCACCGGAGGGAGGCTCCGGCTGGGCGCTGGTGCCTCACCGGGGCGGAGGGGAGAGCCGACCGGTCGGGCCTCTGCTCGCGGATGACGCGCAGTTTCAAGGGGGGCTGCTCCAGGGGGTGCTGCTGGAGGGCGCGATCTGGTCGGCGTGGTCCGGGATCACTCTCCCCGGCGACGCGCTGATCCAGGCCGCCGGGCTGCCTGTCCTCACCGTCGAGGCGCTCCCCGGCGGGCAGCGCCTGCACATCAACCTCGACCCCGCCCGCTCCAACCTGAGCCGCCTCCCCGACTGGCCGCTGCTGCTCGCAAACCTGCTCCAGCAGCGGCGGCGCTCCCTCCCCGGCCCGGCCCAGACCCTCCTCAGCCCCGGCGCGCCGATGATCTGGCGCGAGGCCCCCGCCGGTGCGTGGAGCGGCGCCATCACTGTCGACCACCCCGGCGGCGATCTCACCCTGCCCGGCTGGCCTGTCCCCGGCCTCCACACGCTCTCCGGCCCCGGCAGCGGCCCGCTCCCGGTCGGGGTCGCCCTGCTCGACGCCGCCGAGTCCGATCTCCGCCAGCGCGACAGCGGCGCCGTCGCCCCCGCCTCCCGCGCCGCGAGCGGCTCCGACATCCCGGAATTGCTGCTGCTCGCCGGGGCGCTGCTGTTCCTGGCGCTCGATCTCCGGGTGCTCGGCCCGCTCTCCGGCGCGCTCTCTGGCTCACAGGGCGCGCGCGCATGATCGCCACCTTCGCCCACCCGGAATTGCTGCTGCTGCTCGGGCCGCTGCTGTGGCTCGTCGCGCGGCAGGGGGGGATCGCCCGGTGCGGCTGCTGCGGGCGGTCGCGGCGATCGCGCTCGTGCTGGCGATGGCCGATCCGCGCCTCGGCGCATCCGGCCGGGACGTCGTGCTGCTCGTCGACCGCTCCGCCTCCATGCCCGCCGACGCCGACCGCCAGGCCGCAGAGTGGATCCGCCACCTCGAAGCCGCCCGCCGCCCCGGCGACCGCCTCGCCGTCATCAGCTTCGCCCGCCAGCCCCGCCTGCTCCAGCCGCTCAGCGGGGACGGCTCCTTCGCCGGGTTCACCGACCTCCCCGACACCGACGCCAGCACCCTCGGCGCCGCCGTCGAGCGCGCGCTCGCGGTCCTCCCCGCCGACCGCGCCGGGGCCATCGCCCTCCTCTCTGACGGCCTCGCCACCGACACGATCTCTGTGACCGCCGCCGCCGCCCGCTCCATCCCCATACACGCCCGGCAGGCCGCCCGCTCCCGCGAAGATCGCGTCCATGTCCGCCGCCTGAGCGCTCCCGCCTCCGCCTCCACCGGCGAGCCGATCCCGCTCGAAGCCCACATCGACGCCACCGCCCCCCTGCAGGCGCCCTACCGGCTCCTGCGCGACGGGCAGCCGATCCGCTCCGGCACCCTCGACCTCCCCGCCGGCCCCAGCCGCCTCCTCTGGCGCGACATCACCGACACCTCCGGCATCCACACCTGGACCCTCGAAGTCGACGGTCGGGACGCCGTCCCTGAGGACGACCGCGCCCTCGCCCCGGTCCGCGTCGAGGGCCCGCGCGGCGTGCTGCTGCTGCGCGAAGGCGGCGCCGCCGGGGACGGGCGCGGCCAGAGCGCGCTCGCCGCCTCCCTCTCCGGCGCCGGGATGCGCGTCGATGTCCAGCCCCCCTCCGCCGCCGCCCTCGACCCGCTCCGGCTCGACGGCTACCGGCTCGTCGTCCTCGAAGACGTCCCCGCCGCCAGCATCGGCGCAGGGCTCCGCCCGCTCGCCGACTTCGTAAAGGAGCGCGGCGGCGGCCTGCTCATGACCGGCGGCCCCGCCTCCTTCGCCGTCGGCGGCTACCTCCACACCCCCATCGAGGACATCCTCCCCGTCCAGCTCCAGCTCGAACAGAAGCAGCGCAACGGCGGCCTCTGCCTCGTCGTCGCCCTCGACCGCTCCGGCTCGATGGGGATGGAGGTCTCGCCCGGCGTCCAGAAGATGGATCTCGCCAACGCCGGGACCGCCGCCGCCGCCGCCCTGCTCACGCCGATGGACGCGCTCTCGGTCTACGCCGTCGACACCGAAGCCTGGGAGATCGTCCCCCTCACCTCCGTCACCGACCCCCCCGCGCTCCAGCGCCAGATCAGCGCCATCTCCGTCGGCGGCGGCGGGATCTACACCAACGTCGCCGTCCGCGTCGCCGCCGACACCCTCACCCGCTGCGCCCAGCCCCGCCGCCACCTGTTGCTGTTCGCCGACGCCGCCGACGCCGAGGAGCCGGATGGCGCGGTGGAGATGGTGACTGAGCTGGCCCGCAACAACATCACCACCTCCGTCATCGCCCTCGGCACCACCGCAGACCCCGACGCCGCCTTCCTCCAGTCCATCGCCGCCGCCGGTCAGGGCCAGGTCTTCTTCTCCACCGACGCCCGCGAGCTGCCCCAGCTCTTCGCGCTCGACACAATGCTCTCCACCGACTCCGCCTTCGTCCGCGATCCCATCCAGACCGCGCCCCAGGCGGGCACCTTCATGCTCGGCGGCCTCCAGCTCAAGAGCGGCCCCGCCCTCGGCGGATACAACCGCAGCCTCCCCCGCGCCGGGGCCACCCTCGGCCTGCTCACCGTCCCCGTCCCCGGAAAGGACGGGAGCACCGACGACCCTGAGCCCGCCCTCGCCTGGACCACCGCCGGGCTCGGTCGCACCGGCGCCTTCCTCGGCCAGATCGGCGGCACCTACGGCGAGGACACCATGCGCTGGAGCGAGGCCGCGCGCACCTTCACCACCCTCGCCCGCTGGCTCGGCAAGGGCATCCGCGCTGAGGGCTGGTACGGCGGCCTCCACCGTGAGGGCAGCAGCGCCGTCCTCACCCTCGAAGGCCCGCCCGGCGAGAGCGGCGCCACCGCCCGCATCCAGGAGCCGGGAGGCCGCTGGCAGGACGTCCCCCTCAGCCGCACCGGCGCCGGGACATGGGAGGCCCGGATCCCCATGCAGTCCGCCGGCGTCTACCTCGGCATGATCGCCACCCCCGACGGCGGCGGGATCGCCCTCCCCCCCCTCGCCCTGCCCTCCTCCCCCGAGTTCGTCGACCTCAACCCTGAGGCCGGGCGCCGCCGCCTGCTCGCGCTCGCGCAAGGCACCGGCGGCTCCCTCGACGGTCCGACCGAGGCCGTCTTCTCAGGGCCGACGACCATGCGCGGTCGATCGCTCAGGAAGTGGCTCGCCCTCATCGGGCTGCTGGGGTGGGTGATGGAGATCGCGGTGCGGCGGTTGCAGATCCGGGTGGAGTGGAGGATGCCGGGATGGGGAATGGGGAGAATGGAGAGAGGGAGGGAGAGCCGGGCTCCGGTCGGGGAGAGCAGGAAAGCCGGGGAGAGGAAAGAGGTCGAGGAGAGCCGGGTTCAGGTCGGGGAGAGCAAGGAGGTCGGGGAGAGCAAGGAGGTCGGGGAGAGCAAGGAGGTCGAGGCGGTGGCGCCGACAGATGCGCTGGCGGAGGCGATGAAGAAGGCGAGGAGCAGGGCGGAGGACAGGTTGAAGCGCTGATCCCCCTCACCGCACCACTACCACCCCCTCCCGCGCCAGCTCCTCCCACTCCCCCATCCGCACAAAGCTCCACCCCCTCCCCCTGCACCCCGCCTCCACCTCCGCGCCCAGCCGCTGCAGCCGCTCCAGGTACCGCCTGATCATCGCCTGATCGACGAGCAGATCCCGCACCTCTCCGGTCTCGGCGTCGGTGAGCCGCACGGTCCCCGCCTGAGGTTGGAGGTCGGCATCACCGAGCACCTGCAGCACCGCGACCCCGGCGCAGCCCCGGAGCAGCCGCATCCACCCCTCCTGTCCCTCAGGGCAGAGCAGATCGCTGATGAGGACGGCTGCCGCTCCGGGCCGGACGCGCAGGGAGCGCAGCGACGCCGGATCGAGGCCAGTGACCTCCGCGACCTCGACGCGCATCCCGGCCTGCTTCCCCAGGGAGGCCAGCCCGTACATGAAGCGGTCCGCGCGCGCCGTCTTGGCCGGATCGCAGGACATGGAGCCTGAGCGGTCGACGAGGAGGAGGAGGTCGGGCAGGGACTCTTCAAAGAAGCGCTTGACCATGAGGCGGTCGGTGCGGGCGAAGGCGCGCCAGTCGATGTGGCGGAGGTCGTCCCCGGCGACGTAGTCGCGGTGATCGCGGAACTCGGTGGAGGCGCCTGCCTGCGGGGAGAGACGGGAGAGGCCGGAGCCGCGCGGGCGGGCGAGGAGGCCGAGGCGGAAGCGGGCGGCCTCGGCCTCGGCGCGGGCCTGGACGTCGGCCCGGGGGCTGGCCTCATCAGACATCGGCGCCCCGGCTGAGCGGCGGCGGGGCCTCCCAGACCTCCAGGACGCCACGGACGAGGCGGGGGACGTTCAGGGCGATGGCGAGGAGGAAGATGGCGTGCAGACCTTCGCCGGTGGTGAGCATCTCCTCGGCGCGCATATAGCGGAACATCTCCATGACCATCTGGAGCAATTCGACCCCGGCGGCCATCAGCGCCCAGAACATGCCGAGCGCGGGGAGCGCGAGCAGGCTGGAGAGCTTGCCGGGGAGGCGGGCGATGAGCGGGGCGGGCAGCATCAGGAAGATGATATTGCGCTTGCAGCTATCAACGAAGCGGCTCTGCCAGTCAAAGACGTCGTCGTAGCTGTAGCGGGCCGCCATCTTCGGGAGGGCGACGAAGTCGGTGAGCTGCCACCACCAGAGGAGCGACCAGACGCTGAGGACGGCGCAGAACAGCAGCAGCCCGCGACCGGCGCCGGGGAGCAGGGGCAGGGCGAGCAGGCGGCGCAGGCGGGAGGCGGGGAGCTGCGCGGCCATCTGCGGGCTGAGGGTGCGGCTGTCGAGGGCGAAGGGGGCGATGCCGATGCCGAACAGCACGCCGAGCATCATCGGCACCTCCTGGGCCGCGCCCCGCAGGGAGGGGTATGCGGAGGCATACATCTCGCGCCAGAACAGGACGGCGAGGAGGGGGACAGTGAGGACGGCTAAGACGCGACCGTTCCGGGCGCCGTTCTCCTCGGGGCGGGAGGCGCCAAGCTGCGCGAGGAACAGCGAGAAGCCGCTGGCGAGCATCATCATGCTCCAGATGGCGAGGAAGCCGAGCCAGCGCTTCTCGTCCTGCAGCCAGTTCGGGTGGGAGATCAGCTCCTCGGCGCTCGCGACGGCCATCATCATCGATCCGGCCTGGATCGCGGCAACGAGCGCGGTCGCGACGGCGATGAACAGCCGGTTGCTGAAGAAGGAGGTCATCGCGACCCCGAAGGCGGAGAGCGTGAGGCCCAGGGTGAGCGTCATCACCACGCAGACCAGGATGCCGAGCGGGTCGATGCCGGGGAGCAGCAGGCTCATCGCCATGTAGGGCAGCAGCCCGAGCGCCACCCCGCCGCCCTGGCCGAGCGCCGCCAGCAGCCGCCCGCGCACGATCACCGCCGCCGGCAGGGGCGTCAGGTAGAGGCGCTCCTGCCGGGCCGCGTCGGCGTCCCCGGTGATCATCGCCGAGAGCGGCAGCAGCCCGACCACCGCGCCGCAGAGGGCGAGGTAGACGGCCATGAAGAAGAGCCGCCCCGAGTCCTCGCCGGCGGAGGCGTCGCTGGAGATCATCGTGAGCGCCACCAGCCCTGCGCCCGTGGCCACGACGAGCGCGAGCAGGAAGCTGCGGCGCAGGAAGTTGCCCCGGAACGCCTGACGCAGGTTCTTGATCAGGATCGGGTTGATCCAGTCGAGATCGGCCATACGGGTGAGGAGATGGGTCGGTCGGACAGGATTCACTGCAGCTTCCCCTCGGTGAGCGCCAGGAACAGATCCTCCAGCTCGCCCCGGAGCGAGACGAACTCGACGGGCTGGAGCCCCGCCGCCACGAGCGCCGCCAGCAGCGCGGCCTTCTCAACGTCCGGCCCCTCGAAGTCGACGATCAGCCGCTCCGCCCGCCGCACAACGCGGCTCACGCCGGGCCGGGCAAGCAGCAGCCGCTCCGCGTCGTCGAGGCTGCCGAGGCAGCGGATCTGGACGGACTCGCGGGCGAGCACCTGCTTTGAGAGCGCCTGCAGCTCCCCGGCGGTCTTGAGGCGGCCCCGCTCCAGCATGACCACTGAGTCGCAGATCTCGGACAGCTCAGAGAGGATGTGGGAGGAGATCAGGACGGCGGTGCCGGTGGAGGCGAGCGAGCGCAGCAGCTCGCGCAATTCGATGCGGGCGCGGGGATCGAGGCCCTCGGCGGGCTCGTCGAGGATCAGCAGCCTCGGCCCGTGGAGCAGCACGCCCGCGAGCGCCACCCGCTGCCGCATTCCCTTGGAAAGCCCGTCGCAGGGGCGATCCGAGAAGCCGCTGATCCCGGTGAAGTCGATGACGTGGCCGACGGCGCGGGCGCGGGCGGCGCCGGTGATGCCCCAGGCGCGGGCCTCGAAGTCGAGGTAGTCGCGCACGACGAGGTTGGGGTCAGGCACCCAGGCGTCGGACATGAAGCCGAGCATGGCGCGGGCCTTCGCCGGGTACTCTCGGGTCGACCAGCCGTCGATGCGGACATCGCCGGTGTCGGGCAATTCCAGCGTGGCGCACATGCGGAGCGTCGTGGTCTTGCCCGCGCCGTTGGGGCCGATGAAGGCGCAGATCTGACCCGCCTTGAGCGAGAAGCTTACATGATCCACCGCCTGGACCTTCCCGAAGCGGCGGCTGATGTCGCGGACGTCGAGCAGCGGCGCGCTCATGGCGTGTCTCCTGCCGGGTCACCGACCACGCCGATGATGATCTGGCTGGCGTCGCGGAGCGTTATCGATGCAGTGTCATTGCGGATCAGCGCGTCGCCCCGGAGGCGTGCGATGTAGCCATCGGTCGGGACGAGGGAGAGGAGATCAAGGGAGAGGCAGTCCCTGGCTGTACAGAACGCCTCCTTGACCGCCTCATCGTCGCTCAGGCTCAGCGGGATCGTCTGCTGCATGGCGAGGCTGTCGCCCGTCCACCACCGCCCGCGCCCGTCCCGCCAGGCGAGCCGCTCCACCTCCGCGCCGAGCAGGTTGTGGACGCTGACATGGATCTTGTCGGCCTCCCCGTCGCTGGTCTGGAATTCGAGGCGCCCGCGCATCTGGTAGCTGTGGACGAGCGTGTGGTTCTGGCGGACGCGCACGCCGATGAAGCTGCCGGAGAGTCGGCTCTGCCCGTCGAGGCGCTGCTCGTAGTCGACGGTCTGCCGATCATTGTGCGACGGGAACCAGGAGGTTCCGGCGGGCGGCTGGAGCCAGCGCGGGGGGGCGGCGCCCGCCCAGAGGGTGCGCATCTCGACGAGCTCCAGCGTGTGGCTGCGCTGATCCAGCACGCCCACCGCCCGGGAGGCGCCCACCGTGTCCAGCCCGCCGGAGAGGAGCGCGTAGATCCCGATCCCGCCGGTGCTGAACAGCGAGATGACGGGCGTCGTCAACATCCAGAATTCAGGCCGCCCCACCCGGCTCAGCAGCAGGTAGTTGGCCGGCCCCAGCGCGAACAGCAGCGCGAACAGCAGCGCCGCGAAGGAGCCGATGGGCGGCTCGGTCACGCCGGGGATCGGCAGGAGCGGGAAGGTCTCACGGCCGGCCCCGGCGGAGCGCAGGAGGGCCGACGAGGCGACAGCTTCGTGTTGCGCGACGCCGCCGACGCTCAGCCTCTGGAACTGGCCGAGGCCCATCCGGTACCCGGCGCGGCCCTGCCGGAAGCGCGGCTCCATCCAGGGGCCGAAGGTCGCGTCCCCGCCGAGCCGCCCCTCCGGATCGTGGAAGCTGACCGCCCCCCCCGCCCGGACCCACGCGCCGAGCAGGCCCATCGTGCGCGCCTGGACGGGCCGCTCCAGATCGACGGTGATCTGGCCCGCGCCGCTCCAGGCGATGGAATCGGCAGGTACGTCCGCCTCAGGGAGGATGTCGCAGCCCAGCAGGTTCATGCGGGCGTCGTCTGCTGACATCTCCGTCGTCGCCATGCCGGTGAAGCGATCCATGATCAGCAGGCAGGCCTCGCTGTCCTCGCGCACATGGATCGAGCCGCTGTAGAGCGCGCCGGCGTCGCTGCGCCGGACGCTCACCGCGACCGACTGAGTGAGCCAGCCGGGGACCAGGAACTCCCCGCGCCACTTCTCCCCCGGCTGGAGCTCCAGGCCCTCCCGCCGGATGTCGGTGGAGCTGCCGTCCAGCACGACGTCTACCTTGCGGCGCTGGCCGCTCACGTTCTCGATGTCGACGCGCACCGGCCAGAACCCGCCGCTGCCGATCCCCGTCCACAGCGCGCGGGCGTCCATCGCGATCACCCCGTCGTCCACGGGCACGGCCCGCGCCGCCCCGACGAGCGCGAGCAGCCCGAGCAGCGCCGTCATCGCCGGATCTCAGGCGGCAGCGCCCCGACCGGATCGGTGGCCTTCAGCAGCGCCGCGACGACGCTGTGGCCGTCCTGCCCGTCCAGCCGCGCCCGGTAGTCGAGCAGGATGCGGTGGTTCAGCGCCCAGGGCGCCACCGCCTGCACGTCCTCGAACCCCACGTTCGCCTGCCCCCGCATCAGCGCATGGGCCCGCGACGCCCGTGCGATGGCGATGGCGCCGCGCGGGCTCGACCCCAGCCGGATCCACTTCCGCAGCGCCTCCGGGCAGCCCGCGCTGTCCGGGTGCGTCGCATCGACCAGCCGCGCGATGTAGCCCGCGACCGCCTTCGCCAGGAACACCCCCTCCACGGCGGCGAACAGCGCCCGGAGCGCCGCGACGTCGGGCAGCAGCGGCTCCACCACCGGCCGCGTCAGCCCGCCGAGGATGTCCACCAGCACCCCCGGCTGCACGCGCGGCACCTGGAGCTTGAACAGGAAGCGGTCGAGCTGCGCCTCAGGCAGCGGGAACGTCCCCTCCTGATCGATCGGGTTCTGCGTCGCCAGCACCCAGAACGGATCCGGCAGCGCCCGCGTCTCGCCCAGCACCGTCACCTGACCCTCCTGCATCCCCTCCAGCAGCGCCGACTGCGTGCGCGGCGAGGCCCGGTTGATCTCGTCGGCCAGCACCACGTTGCCGAAGATCGGCCCCGGATGGAACCGGAACACCCGCCGT
>JBEIQZ010000339.1:0-6943 GCA_040376255.1 Alphaproteobacteria bacterium | reverse complement strand
GCCGCAGGATCGAGTCCGTCCGGTGCCGCACCTCCCAGCCGCCCGCCTGCTCGATCCGATCCTGCAATTCCGTCATCCGATCCAGCATCCGATCCATCACCTTCGCAGGCTGATCCTCCAGCGTCGCGGCGATGCGCTCGTGCTCCCCGATCAGCGCCCGCCACTCCTCCAGCACCGCCTCGATGGCGTCGCCCACCGTCCGCCCCGGCAATTCCGGCTCCTGATCCAGGATCGCCACCCGGCGGCACCGCTCCACCACCCCCGCGTCCACCTCCTCCCGGCCCGCCGCGATCTTCAACAGCGTGCTCTTGCCCGAGCCGTTCACCCCGACGATCCCCACCCGCGCCCCCGGCTCCACCACCAGATCGGCCTCGCGCAGCACCGCGCGGACCCCGTAGGACTTCCGCACCCCCTCCAGCTTCAAGACTGCCACAGCTACCTCTTCGGCGGCAATGTATCCCGCAGGTATGTCCGTGGACTCCCGATCGGGCGCGGGAACCTTCACGCCGGATCGGATAAACGGCGCGCATGCCCAGACTCACCTATTTCTCCTCGCGCGGCCTCGCCGAGCCAATCCACCTCCTCCTCGCTGACGCCGGGGTCGCCTGGGAGGCCGTCTCCCTCGGCGCGTGGAACCCCGCCGATCAGCCCGCCGCCTTCCGCGCCCTCCAGGCCTCCGGCCGCCTGCCCTTCAACGCCGTCCCGCTCTGGGAGGAGGACGACGGCACCCTCGTCGTCCAGAGCGACGCGATCCTGCGCCACATCGCCCGCACCCGCGACCGCAGCGGCGACAGCCCGGCCGCCGCCGCCCGCGCCGACATGATCCATGAGGCGGTAAAGGACGTCCGCGCAGAGCTGCGCCGCCTCCACGGCCAGCCCGATGAGGCCCGCCCCGCCATCCGGGAGCGGCTCCAGACCGCCGTGCTGCCCCGCTGGATCGGCCACTTCGCCGCGCTCCTCCAGCCCGGCCCCTTCACCGGCCCGGCGCTCACCTGGGCCGATCTGTCGCTCTGGCTGCTGCTGGAGACGCTGCAGGACAACGGCTTCACCGGCTGGCAGGACGAACCGGCGCTCGCCGCCTTCGACGCCGCCGTCCGCGCCCGCCCCGGCGTCGCCGCCCACATCCAGAGCCCCGCCCGCTTCCCGGTGCAGCTCCTCTGATATCAGCGGCTCTGACACAAGTGGTATGGCGCGCGGCGTTGAGATACAGGGTCGCGCTGAAGTCACTTCAGCGACGCCAGCGTCGTCATCCGCAGCAAGCTCCGTGACACCTGAACCACACCGCAGAAGGAGATGAGATGATCCTGCACGTACAGAAGGGACTGATCGCCACAGGCTATGACCCCGGCGCCGCCGACGGGATCTCAGGCCGCAAGACCGTCGCCGCCATCCGCGCCTTCCAGGCGGACTACGTCCTGACCGTTGACGGCATCGCAGGGCCGAAGACGATCAACGCCATCATCCAGCTCGCGCTCCAGAACGCGGGCTACGACCCCGGCGAGATCGACGGCGTCCCCGGACGCAACACCACCGCCGCCATCCGCTCCTTCCAGTCCGACAACGGCCTGAAGGTCGATGGGGTCGCCGGGGGCAACACGCTCAACGCGCTGTTCGCCGCCTCCGAAGCCGCCTGCTGAGCTGAGCTCAGCTTCTCTTAACGGCTCAAAAAATCCTCAGCCGTCAGCGAGCAGCCGCGCGCCTCCGCGCTGCTCAGCCGCCCCCGGAGCCACACCCGGTCGCCCCCCGCTGACGGCTCGACGACGCCGAGATCCAGCGTCTCGACCGCCAGCACGCTCCAGCAGTTCGCCAGATCCACGAACCGCAGGAGGCCCGGCTCCCCCGGCGCGACCGGCTCCCCCGTCTGCGGATCGACAGCGTACGCCCGCAGCCAGGGCGGCGCCCGGAAGCAGCCCGGCACCTGCCCCGCCGCCACCGGCTCCGTCCAGAGCTGCGATGACAATTCCGTCATCCCGTACTCCCCGATCACCGCCGGACACCCCAGCCGCTCCGCGATCGCCGCGTACAGCCCCGGCGCGTCCAGCCGCACCCGCCGCCCCTTGAAGCCGCCCGTCACCATCACCAGGCTCTCAGGCGTCAGCGCCGCGCGCTCCACCGCGCCGCCCGGCCCCTCCAGCCCGAACATCGCGTCCAGCGCGAACGCCGTCGACGCCAAAAACACCGGCCCGCCCCCCGGCGCATCGGATGGCCCGCCCGCCCGCCGCAGCCGCGCCCACACCCCCGCGTCCACCCCGCGCGCCGCGTCAAAAAACCCCTCCACCTCCCCGAACAGCGCCAGCATGTGCCCCAGCGACGACGTCCCCCCCGCCGCCGGACAGATCGACACGATTCTGCCGCCCGCCTGCCCGCCAGCCCGCGCCCAGCCCGTCTCCCGCACGCAGGCCCGGAAGTGCAGCGGCGATCCCGCGTCGTACAGCCGCGTGTCGAGGCTGTGGTGCGCCCCCGGCCTGCCCTGCGTCGTGCCGCTGGTGTGGAAAGTCAGGTGCGGCTGATCCAGCGGGAAGCAGGCAAGATCCAGATCCTTGAAAAGATCCACCGGCACCGCCGGGATCTCCTGCCATCCGCGCGGCGCCCACCCCTGCGGGTGATCCCCCGCCATCGCCCCGTACGCCGGGTTGTTCTCCCGCTGCCACCCGAACAGCCGCAGCGCCAGCGCCTCAAAATCGCCCTCCCCGCGCAGGATGAAGGCCAGGATCTCCGCCTCCATCGGGTGCGCCGCAGCGCCCGCCGCGCCCGCCTGCCCCTCACCCATCCGCCCCCCCGATCATCCCGCCCAGCACCCCCACGAACGCCCCCAGCACCTCCCGCCCGATGTTCAGCGGCGGGCTGATCCCCAGCGCCTCCGCCCCCTCCCCCGCCGGGAACACGATCCAGCCCGCCTCCAGCAGCCGCCGCGACAGCCCCAGCGCCCCGCGCACCTCCACCCCCAGCATCAGCCCCCGCCCGCTCACCCCGCGCACCCCCGGCAATTTTGACAGCTCCCCCTTGAGCCACGCCCCGTCCGCCTCCGCCCGCTCTGCCAGCCCCTCCGCCTCCATCACCCCGATCGCCGCGAGCGCCATCGCGCAGCCGGTCGGGTTCCCCAGGAACGTCTGCGTATGGATCGCCTCCCCCCGGCTCGCGCCCCACGCGTCCATCGCCGCCGCGCTCCCGATGCAGGCCGAGATCGGGAAGCCCCCCGCCATCGCCTTCCCCACGCACAGCAGATCCGGCCCGTCCTCCGCCGACTCCCGCGACCACTCGCCCGCGAACACCCGCCCGCTCCGCCCGAACCCCGAGTACACCTCGTCGTGGATCACCAGCGCCCCCGCCGCCCGCGCCGCCCGCCGCAACGCGCCCAGCCACCCCGCAGGCGGCTCGCGCATCCCGCCCCGCCCCTGGATCGGCTCCACCAGCACCGCCGCGAATTCTCCGAGATCAGGCCACGCTCCGCCATAAGGGGCCACGACCGTATGAACCCCAAGCATCCCTGCAAACGGAGAATAAAAATCCTCCCGCTTGTAGCCGATGGCCGCCAGCGGCGCCGAGGCCAGCCCGTGATACCCGCCGCTGAACGACAGCACCCGGCTCCGCCCCGTCGCGATCAGCGCAGTCTTGATCGCCGCCTCCACCGCGTCCGACCCGGAGCTCCCGAAGATCACCCGATCCAGCCCGCTCAGCGCACACAGCTTCTCCATCAACAGCACCCGCTGTACGTCCGGAAACGCATCGCCCATCGCATGCGGCAGCCGCGCCAGCTGCGCCTGACCCGCCGCCACGATCGCCGGGTGCCGGTGGCCCGCGCTGCACACCCCGAAGCCAGCCTGCAGATCCACGAAGCGGTTGCCGTCCACGTCCCACACGTTGACCCCGTGAGCCTCCAGCCACACCACCGGATCGGTGTCAGAGGCGCCGATGGCGACCGCGCGGCGATCCCGGCGGGCGGTGATGGCGGGACACTCCCGGCGGGCGAGGCGATCCACCCACTCGCGGGAGCGCGGGCCGGGGATGGGGGTGAGGAGGAGGGGGAGAGAGGACATGGAGGAGCCGGGGAGGGAGAGGGGGATCAGGCGAGGGCGGCGAGGAGTTTTGTATGGATGCTGTTGAAGCCGCCGTTGGAGAAGACGGCGACGACGTCGTGGGGGAGGGCGTTGGCGGCGACGACGGCGACGATCTCCTCGACGGTGGGGAGGTGGAAGGCTTCGATGCCGCGCGCGCGGAGCCGCTGGACGAGGAGGGCGCTGTCGAAGCGATCCGATTCGGCGAGGCGGGCCTGATCGGGCGGGGTCGGGAGGATGACGATGTCGGCGCCGCCGAACACCTCGGCGTACCGATCCTGGAAGACCTTGCGCCGGGAGGTGTTGCTGCGGGGCTCGAAGATCACCCACAGGCGGCGCTGACCGAAGCGGAGCCGCAGCGCGCCGATGGTCTCTTCGACGGCGGTCGGGTGGTGCGCGAAGTCGTCGATCACCGTGATGCCGCGCGGCTCGCCGATCACGTCCTGGCGGCGGCGGACGCCGGTGAAGGTGCGGAAGCCCGCCTCCATCTCATCTGAGCGGATGCCCTCCGCATCGAGCGCCGCCACCACCGCCACCGAATTGTACAGGTTGTGCTCCCCGCACAGCACGCCCTCGTAGCGCCCGTAGAGCCGCCCGTCCCGCAGCACAGCGAACCGCTGCACCCCGCGATCCGTGTCCACCCCCTCGATCCGCCCGTCCCACTCCTGCCCCCGCCCGTACCGCCGGATCGGCGCCGCCGCCCCCCGGCAGACCGCCGCCACGTTGTCGTGATCCCACCGCGCTACGATGCAGCCCGACGCCGGGACGATGCCGACCAGTTTGACGAAGCTCTCCTGGACATGCGCCAGATCGCGGTAGATGTCCGCGTGATCGAACTCCACCGAGGTGATGATCGCCGTATCCGGGCGATAATGTAAAAACTTCGGCCCCTTGTCGAAGAACGCCGTGTCGTACTCGTCGCCCTCGATCACAAAGAATGGCGCCGCCCCCGTCCGCGCCGTCCGATCAAAATCCTTCGCCCGCCCCCCGATCAGGAACCCCGGCGACCGCCCAGCCGCCTCCAGCAGCCACGCCGCCAACGCCGTGCTCGTCGTCTTCCCGTGCGTCCCCGCTACCACGATGCTCCGCCGCCGCTCCAGCAGCCACGCCCCCAGGAGCTGCGGGAACGAACAGTACAGCAGATCCGACGCCAGCAGCGCCGCCGCCTCCGGAAACACCGCCTGGATCACGTTCCCCACCACCACCAGATCCGGCCGGTGCGCCAGGTTCTCAGCCCGGTAGCCGATCATCACCGGAATCCCCAGCCCCTCCAGGTAGTCGCTCATCGGCGGATACACCCCCGTGTCCGACCCCGTCACCAGAAACCCCGCGTCCTTCAACATCCCCGCCATCGCCGCCATCGCCGTACCGCCGATCCCCATGATGTGGATCGAACGGATATGTTCGGGGAGCGGGCCTGTGAGAAGCGGCATCTTGATCTCCGGGCGGACTCTTATCCTGCGCGGATTCTTCTTGCCGTTGCTTCGGGCAGGCTGGTTCCTTCTTCACGCTGGATCACGCCGGGGGAGTCGGGGCTCTCCACGCTGGATCACGCCGGGGGAGTCAGGGCTGTTGACGCGGGGGGACCCCGGCTGCCACGTCCGGGGCTGGCGGGGAAACTGAGGCCACTCTGGAGTCCAGAGGCCATCCCCGGCGCGGTGGCAGCCCCAACGCCCCCCGCTACGCGCCCCGACCCCCGGCTTGTCGATTGGTGGCTTCCCTCTTTGCGGCGCGCAAAGCTCTCAATGGCTTGACATCCTATGGCTTGCTGATAGTAGTCGCTCATGCCCTCCCCTCCTTTGCATCCAAATGAAATTCTGCTCGGCTTGACACGACCCTTTAATCAAAGAAACATTAAAGACATGTTTAACAAAAAAATAATAAATGTACATCCGGATAGATTTGAAAACAATCCAGACCATAAACATGAAGCTGAAGAATGGGCCAAAAAATATATCATCGCCAGAGAGCAAATCATGGATCCTAAGGGGCCCTACTTCCCAGGTGGCATAGATCGTTTCATTGAACCCATTAGCCCTAAACAACCAAATCCTGAAGATTATTCTCACACTTCGCGCAATCAGACTCGTGAGTCCAAATACATAGTAAAGCAATCAGATTACGAAGATAATCGATTACTTGGGAACGGAGGCTTATGGTTTCTACGTCGGTTTGATAAAAAACCAATATTACCAAAAGATTGTGGTTGGTCTTTTGCACAATCTGGAAAAAAAATTAATCATTTATATACAAAAAAGAATGGTGCTCCAGAAATCTTAATTTCAGAATTAATAACATGGCTGACCGATAGAGGTTTCGATGTCAATCGGTAGAGCGATGCTATAGCAGTATAGGTATATATACCTATATTTCTTAAAATAAAAACATATAAAATACTAATTTCTCATTCGGTGAGTAATGAATGGGAATCCAGAGAATCCAGCCCGTGATAAGAATAACTAGTTGCCACTATAGCTTTCATCATAGATATAGACATCACAAGAAAAATAATATTTAGAAAATTTCATAATCACAACAACCACTCAAACACAGGACACGGATAACCCCCTGTATCCCCACCGGTACGACCGGTAAGCGAGGACGGCAGGCGCGTAGCGGGGGGCGTCGGGGCTGGCACCGCGCCGGGGATGGCCTCTTATTTTCAGTGTCGTCACTGATCCCGCGCCAGCCCCGGACGTGCCAGCCGGGGTCCCCCCGCGTCAACAGCCTGCTGACCGCGCGTTATCTGCCACCCCGACTGTTTACAGTCCAAACCCTAAAACGTGCCAGCCGGGGTCCCCCCGCGTCAACAGCCTGCTGACCGCGCGTTATCTGCCACCCCGACTGTTTACAGCGATCAGCGCTCCAACCATCTCGTCGAAAAGATC
>JBEIQZ010000202.1:0-9530 GCA_040376255.1 Alphaproteobacteria bacterium | reverse complement strand
TGATCATCTTCGGGCTCAGGCTCCGGCGCCGGCGCCGGGCGGCCGTGATCGTGGCTGTGGCCGTGGTCGTGGCCGTCCTTTGCGGGGGCCGGAGCGGGGGCCGGGACAGGCGCGGGCGCAGGCGCAGGGCGGGCGCCGCCGTGATCGTGGCTGTGGCCGTGGTCGTGGCTGTGGCCGCCGCCGGGGCCGTCATCGTCCTCCGGCTCGGGGCGCGGGGCGGGGCGGGGCGCGGGGCGCGGAGCCGGAGCGGGCGCGGGCGCCTTCTTCTCCCGACCGAGCAGCTTCCGCAGCAGGTGGACGGGCAGACCGAGAATCTTACGGATCATCGCGAAACCTCCGCTGCCCTCCTAATCCCTCTGCTGAGGGACAGCACGCAGGCTGGCGTAGGCGCGCCCACCCGCGCCGGGGTTCTCCGGGCGTTCAGCCAGCCTCCTCCTGCAGGAACCGGATGATCTCATCGGTAACACTGCGGTCGGTCATGAGGAAGGTGTGGAGGCCGGGGACGACGCGGTTCTCGGCGCCCTCCAGCTGAGTCTCCCCGACCGACACCACGCCGTCGTTCTCCTCGCCCTTGAACGGGAGCCAGCGGGAGCGCGGGCCGGAGCTCCCGGCGAAGCTCAGGGTGGGGATGGCGGGGATGGGCAGCGTCTCGTGGAAGGAGGGCGTGGCGAGCTTCTGCCCCGCGTCCCCGGCCAGCATCCTGAACAGCGGGTTGTCCTTGAACGCCCGGGCCATCACCGGGGTGTGGTTGGGCGTCCCCATCAGCACGAGGCGGCACAGCCCGGCGTCCGTGAGCGCCCTGCTGTTCATCCGCGCCAGCACACCGCCCAGCGAGTGCGCGACGAGCGCGAACGGGCGGCCCCGGAAGCGGCGGACGCTCTTCATCATCCGGGCAGAGATGGTGTCCAGATCCTCCAGGCTGACGAAGTAGTTGAACAGCGTCGTCGGGAGACCGGACTCCTTCAGCCGGCGCGACATCAGCAGCATCGAGGCGGCGCTGCGCCCCATGCCGTGGACGAGGAGGACTTTCTCAGGTGAGGGCATGGGACGCTTAATAGCGCGGCAGGCGCGGATCGACCCGCAGAGAGAGCGCGTCGATCCCGCCCTGGATGTTGATCGCCTCGTAGCCGAGCCCCAGCAGGAAGGCGGCGGCGTGCAGGCTGCGGACGCCGTGGTGGCAGAGCACCAGCACCGGACGGTCGGCGGGGATCTCCGGGTGGCGCTCCTCCAATTCGTCGAGCGGGATGTGGAGGCTCTCCGGCAGGGCGACGATCGCCAGCTCCCCGGCGGTGCGGACGTCGAGCAGCGTGTGGGGCGACTGCCGCGCGGCGGCGAGGGCGGACGGGGCGATGGCGGGGACGGGCATGGTACCTCTGCGGCGGGATATATCACCCCCAGGCGAGCGGCGGAGGCGGAGGATGGCACAGGCCCGACCGGGCTGGATCGAGCGGCGGCTGCGGCGCGGGCTGGCGGAGGCGTGGTTCTTCGGGCGGGCGCTGCGGACGCTGGCGGGGCCGGGGGTGCGGCTGCTGCTGTGCTGGCTCGGCGGGGCGGCGATCGAGCACTGGCTGGGCGGGGCGGGCGGGGGCGAGGGGCCGGGGTGGCTGGGGGCGATCTGGGACTCCTACCGGATGATGATGGGCGAATTGCCCGATGACCTGCCCGATCACTGGCTGGCGCAGGCGATGGTCTACGTCCAGCCCATCCTCGGCATCTTTTTTCTCGCCGAGGGTCTGCTGAAGCTCGGGTTTGAGGTCTTTGACAAGGAACACAAGAAGGAGGACTGGATGAACATCCTGGCATCCTCCAGCCGGGGCCATGTGGTGCTCTGCGGGCTGGGGTCGGTGGGCTTCCGGACGCTGGAGGAGCTGATCCCGCTCGGGGAGCAGGTGTTCATCGTGGAGCGCCGCGCCGACAACCTCTTTCTGGATCAGGCCCGCGCGATGGGCGCGCACGTGATCATCGGCGACGCGCGCACCGAGAACCTGCTGCGCGGGCTGAACGTGGCGGCGGCGCGGGCGGTGCTGATCGTCACCGACGACGATCTGGCGAACCTGGAGATCGCGATGGACGTGCGCGAGATGGCGCCGCACGTCTCCATCGTGATGCGGCTCTACGATCAGAAGCTCGCCAACAAGGTGAAGGCAACGCTCGGCGTGCAGGTGTCGTTCTCCACATCGAAGCTCGCCGCGCCTTTATTGGCCTCCGCCGCCTTCGATCCCGGCATCGTCGGCACGCACCGGGTCGGCGATCAATTGGTGGTGGTGATCGAGATCGTCGTCAGCGGCACCGGCGCGCTGGCGGGGCGCACCGTGCTGGAGGTGGGGCGCGATCTGCGGCTCGGCGTCGTCGCGCTTCACCGGGGCGGCGCCTGGGAGCTGCAGCCGATCCCGGAGCGCGTCCTGACGGCGGGCGACCGGGTGCAGATCATGGTGCCGGGGCAGCGGGTCGCGGAGCTGCACAGGCTCAACAGTAAAACCTGATATATTTCAGACATGTTCTACTTTTCCGATCTGATGGCGCTCCTCGTGGCGGTGATGCTGCTCGTCCCCGCCGTCCTCGTCCACACGCCGAGGTTCTATCCGCGCGTCCGCGCTGCGCTCCTGCCGAAAAAGGGCCACTCCGCGCTGCGCTACTGGACGGAGATCGTCGCGACGTTCCTCATCTGCACAACGATGGCAGCCCTGGGCGCCGCGATGATCTGGCTCCATGTCGGGCACGACCTTATGGGCGTGGTAACCACCCCTCATGGGCGCGCCGGTAGGTTTTACGGCTACCGCCACACCCACCGCTGGGCGGAGATACTACAAAACGGGGCGATGACCGCCGCCTGCACCTCAGCGGTGCTGGTACAGCTCCGGCTGCTGCCGGATCGGCTCAGGGGCGGCTGAGCGATCACCGCTGAGCGATCACCACGCCCCGGTGGTGCGCGGCACCGGATCGGGCGGGCGGGTCGGCGCGCGCTCCAATTCCACCAGCACCTCGACGTGCTCGGTGGAGGGGAACATGTCGTAGGGCTGCACCGACCGGATGCGGTAGTGCTTCAGCTCGCTGAGGTCGCGGGCGAGGCTGGTCGGGTCGCAGGACAGGTAGAAGATCGCGCGGGGCCGCGTCATCGCCAGCTTCGGCAGCACGCCGGGCGCGCCGGCGCGGGGCGGATCGATCAGGGCGACGTCGAAGAAGGTGCTGCCCGCCTGGAAGCGGCCGGCGTCCTCCTCGCGCACCTCGATGGGCGGCGGGCGGGCGGGGCGCACCGGCGGGACGGGCTTGCCGAGGATGCCGAAGTTGCGGCGCGCGTCCATCACCGAGCTGCCCTCGCGCTCGACGAGCGTGGCGGGCGTGCCGCGCCGGATCGCCCGCATCGAGAGGTTGCCGACCCCGGAGTACAGATCGAGCAGCCGCGACGGCAGGAGCGCCTGCAGGCGGGCGTCGAGATCGCCGACGATCTGGAGGTTCACGTCCAGGTTCACCTGGTAGAACGACAGCGGCGAGATCAGCAGCCCGTTGACCTCCAGCCGCACCTCCCCCCACAGCGCCCGGTTCTGCTGGGCCACCGCCGGGAGCCCCGCCACCCCCGGCGCGCGCGGATCGACCGCCCGCGACAGCACCAGCACCGTGCGGTTCCCGTCGCTGCGGATCTCCGCCTCGCCGCCGTCCGGGATGCCGCCGGAGGCCAGCAGCCGCTCCGCCATCTCTGCGACCGGCGGGATGGCGACCTCCCCGAGCGGCACCTCGACGAAGTCGTGGCTGCCGGGACGGTGGAAGCCGAGCCGACCGTTCTGGCCCCGGATCTTCACCCGCGACCGCGCGCCGCGCATGCGCGGGGACGGATGGACAGGTAAAACCTCCGCTTCCAGCTTGCGGTTCTGTAGCGCGACCTCTACAAAGCGCTGCTTCCGGGCCAGCTGCTCGTCATAGGGGACATCATACCAGGGGAGTACAGATAGGAGAGTATCGCTCATGGCAACGTATACCGACAGCCCCGCTATCCCGAAATCTCTCGCAAGTCTCATCTTTCTGCTGAAGGATCCTGCTGCCTGGTCAGCAAGGCGCTACCAACGCCGGAATCAGCTTTTTTTCACTGCCCTCTACCCCGCCCGATGGAGCGCACAGAGAGACAGGATAGATCCTGCGGCCAGCCGGGACAGCCATGAAGACGTTCAAGAAGACCCAGGGCATGCAGATCGCGACCCGGCGCGAGGGCGCGATCATCGGGAAGTTCGATGACTTCCAGTTCGACCTGGAGACCGGGCGGATCTACGGCTACCGCGTCAAGGCGCCCGGCGTGTTCGGCAAGACCGGCGGCCTCCCGGCGGACGCGCTGCTGCTGCTGGGCCGGGATCTGGTGCTGATCGCCTCAGAGGCTTCGGTGGAGTGGGCGGGGGAGAAGCGCAACAGCGAGGACGGGCGCGCCTGGGCCAGCCGCTACCTGAAGAACCGCGCCATGACCCGCCGGGGCGCGCTGATGGGGCATGTCGAGGACTTTGTCATCGAGGAGAACCCCCCGGCGGTGCGCGGGCTGATCCTGGACGGCTCGCGGCTGGTGCAGCTCGATCACCGGATCGCCGTCGGCAAGGACGCGCTCATCCTCGACGACCCCTCCGGCGCGGTCGCCCTGCCCCCGGAGAGCGCCGGAGAGAGCGGCGAGGAGGGCGACTGGTGGCGGCGCGTGCGGGACGCCTTCTCACGCGGCGACCGGGAGGCGGCGAAGCAGGAGCCGAAGCCGGAGCCGAAGCCGGAGCCGAAGAAACCCGGGCCGCCCGGCCCTGACGAGGAGTGAGCCGATGCCCCTGCGCCTCACCGCGCTCCATAAGAGACACCTCGACGCCGCGCTCCCGTTCCTTTTTTCTACCTCCTGGCCCACCATCCAGCAGGGCATCGGGATGATCCGCGCCGGGTGCGCCGCTACCGGTGACCGGCTGCTCTGGGAGTACCTGGGGCGCGGCCTCCGTCTTGACGGGAACGAGGTGGTCGGAAAAGGGAACCCGCAGCTCAATAACGTCCAGCAGGCGCACCGGTACGCCGTGGCGCTCTACGCGATCCGCGCGTCCGGACAGCTCGACGATGTCCCGACCCTGCTGCTGCGCGGCCCCGGCTCGCACACCGATCTCGATCCGCTCGCGGGGCTGCAAAGGCTCGCGATCCTTGTGCTGAACGACTGGCCGATCCTCACCGATCTGTCGGCGGTGGCGGGGCTGCCCGCGCTGCACACGCTGTTCCTGTACGACTGCCCGGCGCTCACCGACATCGCCCCGCTCGCGCAGGCGACGGGCCTCGCCACGCTGAGCCTCGTCAAGTGCGGCAGGCTGACGGATCTCCGCCCGCTCGCGGGGCTGACCGCGCTGACGCGCCTGGAGCTGACCGGCTTACCGGCGCTCACCGATCTGTCACCGCTGCGCGGCCTGCAGCGCCTCGCCGACCTGAGCCTGCGCGACGCGCACGCGCTGACCGATCTCAGCCCGCTGGACGCGCTCCCTTCGCTGCAGGCGCTGCGGCTGAGGGGCTGCCGGTCGCTCCCGCAGGCCGAGGTGGCGCGGTTCCTCCAGCAGCGCCCCGGCTGTCAGGTGGCGGACTGATCCCTGACCCTTAGCCTAAATCCACCGCCGGTAGCGGAACAACCCGATCAGCAGCGCCGAAGTGACGATCATCAGCCCCACCGCGATGTAGAAGCCGAGCGCGTGGTGGGTGATCGGGATGACCTCGAAGTTCATCCCGAACACGCCGGAGATGATGGTCATCGGCAGGCCGAGGGTGCTGGCGACCGCGAGGTACTTCATCGTCTTGTTGAGCTGCTCGGTGGTGGCGTTGTTGTGGGTCTGGATGGCGCCTGAGCAGATCTCCAGCCGCACCGACACGAGATCCTGGAGCACGAGGATGTGATCCTGGACGTCGCGGAACAGCAATTGGCACTCCGGACTCATCCCGCCCTCCCGGTCGCTGTAGCGGCGGATCAGCTCGTGGAACGGCGTGAGGATGCGGCGCAGATGGAGCAATTCGCGCCGGATGCTGATCAGGTCGGTCATCATCTTGGGGCTGGTGTCGGCGCCGAGCCGCCGCTCCAGATCGTCGAGCCACTCCTCATAGCGGTCGAGCAGCGGCATGAACTCGTCCATCACCGCGTCGAGGAAGGCGTGGACGAGCCGATCCTGGCTGTAGGCGAGCGTGTGGTGCTCAGCGTCCATGCGCTGCTTCACTGAGTCCACCGCCACCACCGGCGCATGCCGCACGCTCACCACCAGCCGCTGCCGCATGAACAGGCAGATCGGCAGCGTGTCGAGATCCTCATCCGTGCGGTGATCGAGCGCGAGCAGCACCAGAAAGTCGTGCGTCGGGTAGCGCTCATACTTGGCCCGGAGCTGGCGGTTGACGCAGTCCTCGATGGCGAGCGGGTGGAAGCACCACTGGGTCCGCATCATCCCCAGCTCCTCCTCCCCCACCCCCTCGATGTCCACCCACACCGTGCAGTCCTGCGGCACGTGCATCGCCGCGAGCAGGCTCACGCCGCTCTCTACGCGGCCATCCGTATGGATGAGGTGGATCTCCATCATGCGCGCTCCTGCCGCGTGGCACGGCAGCCCCCTCTATCGTGTCCGCCCGGACTCAGTACATCAGGACGCTGACCGTCCCCGCCCCCACCTCCACCCGGATCGGCGCGCCCGCCTGCCCGCCCACCTGCCCGCCCGCCACCATCGCCCCCGGCGGCAGCGACAGCGCGTAGGGCGCCATCGGCACTGTCAGCCGCACCTCTCCCGCGCCCGCGCCCGCCTGAAAAAACGCCGGCACCGTCGCGAACTCCGCCGACAGCGTCCCCACCCCGAGCCGCACCGACACCCCGCCGCCCAGCCCGGCTGCCTCCACCGCCCCCTGCCCGACCTCCACCGACAGCCCGCCGCGCACCCCCTCCACCTCCACCCGCCCCTGCCCGACCTCCACCATCACCGACGCCATCGCCGGGACCTCCAGCAGCAGCCCGCAGTCCTGCCACGGATCGCAGGCCAGATCCACCCGCAGCTCCCCCCCGTCCAGCACCGGCAGCGACGACCCGCCGCTCCCGATGCGCCGCATCCGCACGCCCGCCTCCTCCGTGCCGATCACCTGGATCTCTCCGGCGTCCGCACGCACCTCCACCCGCCGGACATCGCCGCGCAGCGCGACCGCGTCCTCCACCGCGCACCCCCCCGACAACCCCGCGAGCAGCATCAGCATCCCACGCCCTCCTGTGGTTCAGACACCGGATCGACGCGCGGGCGCAGCGGGAGCCGGTCACGTTCTGTCTGGAGACGCGCCCCCGAACGCCCGCGCCGCCGCCGCCTCCACCGCCCGCGCCGCCGCTGCCCCGGTCACCGGCTGGAGCTTCAGGCTGCGCAGGAACGACCGCTGCTTGCGGGCGAACTCCCGCGTGTCCGCCTGGGTCTGCCGCACCGCATCCGCCAGCGCCATGCGCCCCTGCAGGTGCGCCGTGAGGTGCCGGTAGCCGAGCGTCTGCATCGGCTTGCACCCCTCCCCCCAGCCCGCCGCCAGCAGCCGCTCCACCTCTGCGAGGTAGCCCGCCGCCATCATCGCCTCCACCCGCCGGTCGATCACCGCATACAGATCCTCCCGATCCACCCACACCGCCTCCGCCGCCCGCTGCTCCTTCGGGTCGGCCGCATGCAGCGCCGAGAGCGCCGTCCCGGTGAGCCGCCACACCTCCAGCCCCCGCACCAGCCGCAGCCGGTCGTTGGGGTGCAGCCGCGCCGCCAGCACCGGATCGACCGCGCGGAGCTGCTCCCACAGATCCGGCAGCGCCTCCAATTCCGCCCGCAGCGCCGCGTCCCCCGCAGGCGCCGCCACCAGCCCCTGCCGCCACGCCCGGTAGTAGAACGTCGTCCCGCCGCACAGCACCTTCGGCCCCGCCACGCTGTCCGCCAGCGCGCGGAACTCCGCCGCCGAGAACGCCTGATCCGGATCGATCAGATCGATCCCGAAGTGCTGCACCCGCGCCCGCTCCGCCGCCGTGGGCTTGGCGGTGCCGATGTCCATGCCCCGGTAGACCTGCATCGCGTCCATCGACACCAGCGCCGCGCCGTACCGCTCCGCCGCCCAGAGCGCCAGCGCGCTCTTGCCCGCCGCCGTCGGCCCCAGGATCACCAGCGGCGCCCCGCCCGCTTCGCCCGTCATGCCGACCTCCCGTTCAGACGGAGGGGAACGGAAGGCGGTTGCTCGTCCCTTCGCCCCCCTGGGGAGAAGGTGGCCCGCAGGGCCGGATGAGGGGCGTACCAGCACGGCTTTCCCCTCATCCGTCGGCTCCGCCGACACCTTCTCCCCGTTCCGGGGCGAAGGGACGGAGAGACGAACGCTGTGAATCTCAGCATCTCTGTATCAGCTCCGAACGCTGTGAATCTCAGCATCTCTGTATCAGCTCCGGTGGAACCGCCGCTCCAACTCTGCCAGATCCAGCCGCACGATCACCGGGCGCCCGTGCGCGCACACCCCGAAGTCCACGACGTCGAGCGCCCGCAGGATGTCCATCATCTCCTGCGGGGACAATTCCTGCCCCGCCCGCACGCTCGCGTGGCAGGCCATCGTCGCCAGCACCCGCTGGACCCGCTCCTCCGGGCTGCGCCCGCTCCCGCCGCCGCTCAGGTCGTCCGCCGCGTCCGCCAGCAATTCGGGCAGCTCCTTCGCCTTCAGCGACGGCGGGATCGCCTGCACCGCGAACGTCCCCCCGCCCAGGAACCGCACGTCCAGCCCGTAGCCGCCCAGCACCTCCAGCGCCGGAGCGAGCGCCGCCGCCTTCCCCGCCGCCAGATCGATCAGGATCGGCGTCAGCAGCCGCTGCGGCGGCCCGAACGCCACCTCCCCGAGCTTCTGGAGCCGCTCCAGGTGGACGCGCTCGTGCGCCGCATGCTGATCCACGATCAGCAATTCCCCCTGCCCTTCGCACAGGATGTACGTCCGCGCCAATTGCCCGATGATCCTGAGATCCTGGTAGCGCCGCACGTTCAGCAGCGGACGCCCCGCACCGCCCGCCACCCCCGGCGGCAGCGCGGACAGCCCGCCCGCCACCGGCTCCCCGCGCAGGCGCGCCACCGCCACATCCCGCGCGCTCACCGGGGCAGGGCGCGCCGCTGTCAGGATCGGTGGCGCAGCCTGCAACACCGCTGTTTCCGCTTTGCATGCCGGGCTTGCAGCCTGCAACTCCCCTGTGTCCGTTTTGCATGCCGGGGTTGCAGCCTGCAACTCCCCTGTGTCCGTTTTGCATGCCGGGGTTGCAGCCTGCAACTCCTCTCCCGCGCCCGATCCCGGCTCCGCCCACGGCTCCGGCGCGTCCATCGGCGGCTCCTCAGCGCGACGCTCAGGCGGCGGCTCAGGCGCCTCGGTCCAGACCTCCGGCGCCCGGTGCAGGCTGAGCTGCGCGTCCGGCAGGGCGGCGGGCCGGTAGCGGGCCTCGATCTCGACCGGGCGGTGGATGCCGTGCTGGGCGAGCGCCTCCCGCAGCCCGGCGGCCACGGCCTCGGTGACGGCGTTGCCGTGCAGGAACCGCACCT
>JBEIQZ010000069.1:0-16095 GCA_040376255.1 Alphaproteobacteria bacterium | reverse complement strand
GAGGGCGGCCACGGCGGCGAGCTGCGCGACAAAGGTGAGCCACGCGCGCCGAACCGGGCGCGGGTCGGCGACAGCGATGACCACGCCGCACCGGCGGTCATTGTCGTCAGAGGTGGGGATCGCGAGCAGGCGGAACGGGTCGCCCTCCCCGCCGCTCAGGTAGATCTCCTGCCCGTCTGCCAGCACCTGATCCGCGATCTGCGCCAGCACCTCCGGCGCCACCTGATCCGCGCCCGACCGGAACACCGGCCCCTCTTCTGAGAAGACCATCGCGCTTATGCCGTTGGACAGCAGCGCCGTCTCCCTCCGCACGACCTCATCGTGGAAGACGCCGTCCCCGTCGAACCACGCGAGGCCGTATACGGCGAGCGCGTGGGCGCGCAGCCGCAGATCCAGCGAGTCGTACTCAGACCGGCGCGAGAGCCCTGCCGCCACCCCCGACAACACCAGCACGCCCGCCACCCAGGCCACCGCCGTCCGCAGCGCCACCGCGCGTGCGAAGCGGGCTGAGTCAACCCTCAAGGATGTAGCCCTGGTTCCGGCGCGTCTGGATCAGCGGAGGCGCGCCGAGCTTGCGCCGCAGCGAGGAGACCACCACCTCGTCCACGTTGGAGCCCGGCTCATGCGCCTCGTCCCAGCACGCCTCCCGCAGCGCCTCCCGGCTTACCACGCGCCCCTTCCTGCCGCACAGGTAGGCGAGGACAGCGAATTCCTTGGCCCGCAGCGGCAGCAGGATCCCCCCCCGGCGCACCTCAGCGCGCCCGTAGTCCAGCTCCAGATCGGCGACGCGCACCACCTGCTCCGCGACGCCCGGCGCGCGCCGCGCGATCACCGCCACCCGCGCCAGCAGCTCATCCATCGCGAACGGCTTGATCAGGTAGTCATCCGCCCCGGCCTCCAGCCCGTCCACCCGCGCCTGCACCGCGTCCCTGGCCGTCAACATCAGCACCGGCACCATCGACGGCGCGCGCCGCCAGCGCTGCAGGGAGAGCAGCCCGTCCCCGTCAGGCAGCCCCCGATCCAGGATGATCAGCCCGTAGCGGTGGGTGTCCACAAAGATTCCGGCGTCCCGCCGGGTCGCTGCGCCGTCCACCGCATGCCCCGCCGCCCGGAGCCTGCGCGTCAGCGCCTCCCTGAGCTCGTCCTCATCCTCGACCACCAGGATCCGCATCCGTTGAACATCTCTCTGCAGAAGAGCATATCCGGATCAGCTCCATCTCAGGTTCCGCCCATACAACAGGGACAGGAGGCAAGAACGATGTACCATGACCGCCGCGACGCCCGTGTCCCGCTCCTTCTCCTCATCGCCCTCGCGCCGCTCGCAGGATGCGGCGCCGACCCCGGCGACACCGATCCCGCGCAGGACGACACCGGCCGCCTGCCGGACATCTATGTCCCCGCTGAGTGGGAGCCGCAGGAGGCGGTGTGGCTCCAGTGGCCGCAGCGCTACGAGTCCACCTATGAGCCTGCGTTCGCGAAGATCATCGCGACCGTCCTCGATCACGAAGACGTCCACCTCCTCGTCAACGACCGGCAGACCCGCGCCGCCGCTGAGTCGATGCTGGCCTCTGCGGGCGGGCTGGACGGCGCGGTGATCGGGGGCGCGGCGAGCGCTGCGGGCTTCCGGCTCACCTGGCACGACATCCCCAACGACAACGCATGGATGCGCGACAACGGCCCCACCTACGTCGTGAAGGACGGCGAGATGCGGATCCAGGACTGGGGGTTCGACGCGTGGGGCGGCGCCTTCGGGAACAACATCCCCTACGCGGACGATGACGCGGTGCCGCAGGCGGTGGGCAGGCTGCTGGACATGCCGGTGGATCGGGTCGGCATCGTGCACGAGCGCGGCGACCTGGAGTTCAACGGCAGCGACGCTGAGATCCAGACTGTGATCCTGAATTGGACCGTGATCGGCGACGAGGGGCGCAATCCCGGCATCACCCGCAGCGGGGTGGTGGAGGCGATGAAGGAGAACTTCGGCGTCAGGCGGGTCGTCATGATCGAGGGGGCGCCGGCAGGAGACCTGACCGGGGGGCATATTGACGGGATCGCGCGGTTCATCGACGCGGATCGGGTGGTGGTCGCTGACTGCAGCGCCCGGAGCGCCTGCCGGCCGGGCGGGGACGATGACCAAATCTACGACGAGGCAGCCAGGGTGCTGGCTGAGGCGGGGCTGGAGGTGATCCGCTGGCCGTTCGAGACCAGCGTTACCTACCGGGGGCAGACCTTCGACACCGACTACATGAACTGGCTCGTCGGGAACGGTTTTGTCATCGCCGTCGGCTTCGGGGACGCCGATGCGGACGCGAACGCAGAGGCGCAACTGCGCGAGTGGTTCCCGGGCCGCGAGGTCATGGTGATCGGGATGCTCGACTCCTGGTACGCCGGCGGGGGCGTCCACTGCCACACCAACGATCAGCCGGCGCTCAGCAGGTGAGGCGGGGACAGATTATAGCCGCGCGATGACTGTATCTCCTCTGAACGCATCTCCTCTCCGTCAGGCAGGTCGGCACATCGCCATCACCGGCGCGTCCAGCGGCATCGGCCGCGCGATCGCGCTCCGGCTCGCGCAGGAGGGGGCGGCGCTGTCGCTGATGGCGCGGCGGCTGCCTCAGTTGGAGGAGACGGCGGCCCTGTGCCGGGAGGCGGGGGCGCCTGCGGTGCTGGCGGCGGCCTGCGACGTGAGCGACCGCCTCTCTGTCGCGGCGGCCTTCGCGGCGACGGCGGCGCAGGGGCCGCTGCACGGGCTTGTCGCGGCGGCGGGCGTGGGCGGGCCGAACGCGGCGGGGGAGGGGGATCGCTTCGATCTGCTGGTGGACACCAACCTGCGCGGGACGTACCTGTGCGTGCGGGCGGCGGAGGAGCGGCTGGCGCCGGGGCAGGGGCAGGATCGCCGTGACTTCGTGCTGATCGCCAGCGTGCTGGCCCGCTTCGGCGTCCCTGGCTACACCGGCTACTGCGCCTCGAAGGCGGCGCTGCTCGGGCTGACGAAGGCGCTGGCGCTGGAGCTGGCGGGGCGGAACATCCAGGTGAACGCGCTCTGTCCGGGCTGGGTAGAGACCGACATGGCCTGGGAGGGCATCGACGGGATGGCGGCGGCGATGGGCGTGAGCCGCGCCGAGGCGGTGCGGATCGCGATGCAGGCGGTGCCGCTGGGCCGGATGGGGCGGCCGGAGGAGGTCGCGGGGATGGTGGCGTGGCTGCTGTCGGCGGACGCGCGCGGGGTGACCGGGCAGGGGCTGGACATCAACGGCGGCGCGTGGATGGGGTGAGAGCGGAACGGCGTAACGCGATGAGCAACCTGAAATTTGTCGCGATCCACGGGTTGCCGACCGGGCCGGGGCTGTGGGGGCGGCTGGGGCTGGAGGTCACCGCGCCCGCGCTCTCAGGGGTCGGGACAGCGGCGCCTTCGGCCTGTACGCTCGACGGGTGGATGTCAGAATTGCGACCGTTGATCAACGGTGATACGGTGCTGATCGGGCACGATCTGGGCGGGGTGCTGGCGGCGATGCTGGCGGCGGAGCGGGCGGCGGCGGGGCAGCGGGTGGCGGGGCTGGCGCTGTCGGGGACGTCGCTGTCTCCGGCGTACTGGGCGGCGGTGCGGGCGAGCGCCCGGCCGGGGCTGTGGCGGTACTTCTACCGGCGGCACGGCGGGCGGCGGTTTCTGCTGGGCGGGATGGCGCCGGAGCGGCATGCTGCTGCGCTGGAGGCGTTCGGGCTCAGTCCGGGGCATCCGGCGGCGATCCCGGATCTCCCGGCGCGGATGCGGGCGGCGGCGGCGGGGATGCGGCTGCCTGCGGGCCTCGCCGGGCGGCTGCGGGCGGGCGGCTTCCCGATCCGGCTGATCTGGGGGCGGCGCGATCCGTGGTACCCGCTGTGGATGGCGCGGCGGCTGGCGGCTGATCTGGGGGCGGGGCTGGCGGCGGTGGAGGCGGGGCATCTGGCGCCGTGGGAGGCGCCGGAGGCGTTCGCGGCGGCGCTGCGGGATCAGGGGGTGTAGACGAGCCGGTGGATCGTCGAGCCGTGATCCCGCTCAGAGATGCAGCTCGCGAGCGTGGAGACGACCATCGATCCGTCCGGCGCCTCGGCCCAGGCGGCGGCGCCGTCCAGGTGGGCGAGCCATTCATCGGACAGGAGGGCGCCGGAGGCGTCGACCTCCAGGCTGCGGACGAAGCCGAGGCAGGTGTCCCCGAACAGCACCCTGTCGCGGAGCCGACCGCCGTAGAAGTCCGCCGCGCCGGAGGGGCCGGCGGCGACCCAGCCGACGCGCAGGATGGTGAGCGAGACGTCCGGATCCTCGTTGTAGTAGAGGTGGCTGCCGGTGTGGGGCCAGGAGACGACAGGATCGGTGTAGGGGGCGCAGGCCTCAGGCGTGTCCTGGCAGAGACCTTCCTGGACGGGCCAGCCGAGGTTCGCGCCGGAGGGGACGAGGTTGATCTCCTCGTCGCCGTCCTGGTTCGATCCGACGTCCCCGACCCAGACGCGCCCGAGGGTGTCGACGGCGCCGGTCCACGGGGAGCGCAGGCCGATGGCGTAGATCTCCCCGCCCGCGTACTGCGGGAAGGGGTTGTCGGCGGGGACGGTGTAGCCGCCGGTGCCGGAGGCGCGGGAGGGGATGACGCGGACGGTCTTGCCGAGGATGGTGCCGGTGCTCTGCGCGTTGCGGGAGTCGGTCTTCTCGCCGAACAGCGCGATCAGGGCGCCGGAGGCGTCGAAGCCGATCCAGCCGACGTTGTGCCAGGGCTCTGTCGCCTCCAGGTCTTCGCCGGCGATGATCTCCACGTGGTCGGAGGTCGTCCAGTCTGAGGTGTCGAGGCGGGCGCGGAACACGCCGCTGCGGGTGGTAGAGACGCAGGTGCCGTACCAGAGCAGGCCGGTCTCCGCGAAGTCCGGCCCGGCGGCCATCGAGATCAGGCCGCAGTCCTCGGTGTCATGGGTCGGCAGATCGAAGCGGCCCTGCAGGTCGCCCTCCCAGCCGTAGACGCTGACCTCGCCGCTCTTGTCCCCGGCGAGCAGGTGGTCACCGAGGGCGAGCAGCTCGGTGACATCGGGCGGGAAGTCTTCAAAACTGAGCTGCTCAAAGCTCCAGCCGGTCGGCGGTGCCTCTTTTTCAGCGGTGCAGGCCAGCAGGGAGAGCATCCACAGGGTCGCGTACAAGGTGTCTCCCAGGATCAGGTCAAAGATCGTTGATCCACGCCCGCAGCCGCTCGATCTGCGCGGCGTCGCGGACGTCCACGCCCAGCGGGGGCATGCTGCGGATCTCAGGGTCGTCGTGCTCGCCGGAGACCGCGAGGAACAGGACGCTCTGCTCCGGGGAGCCGGGGACGATGCGGATGCCTGCGGCGGTGGCGGAGGAGGTGGAGACGTTGAGGGTGTTCTCCAGCGCGACCGGCGGGCTGAGATCGAAGCTGTGACCGTCGCCGTCGAGGCCGTTGTGGCAGTGGACGCAGTTGCCGACGAAGCCGCCGAACACCTCCCTGGTCGCCGCGTCCATGCCGGGATCGGCTGCGTCGAGCGGCTGGTTCCGGGGCAATTCGCCGAACAGGGAGCGGTAATCAGAGAAGTCCGCGATCTGGATCGGCTGGAAGCCCAGCACGCCGCCGCCGACCTCATGGCAGAGCCGGCAGGCGAGGCGGTCGGGGATGGTGTGGGCGGCGCCCTCGACCGGGACGGTCTCCAGCAGGCTCAGCCGGGTCGCGTCCCCGTCCGCCCACTGCCAGACGGCGTACTCCCACTCACCGTCCACCCGGTAGAGGCCGCGCGTCTCGACGGGCTCTCCGTCCAGCGAGAACGTCTTCAGCAGCAGCGCCCCGTCCGGCCACTGCCACTGCCGCCACTGGAACGTGCTGAGCCCGGCGGTCTTTATATGTGTGCCGGGCGGGAGGTAGACGAACCGCTCCTTGTCCAGCCCGTCGCTCCAGAGCGGCCACTCAGGGGTGTAGGGGAAAACATCGGTCGCTGTCTGGAACGGCAGATCCGACAGCCTGTCCGGCAGCGCATCTCCCGGCCTCAGACCGAGCGTCGGCCCGCATGCGGCGATAAACAGCAGCATGCGCGCATTATAACCTGAATCTGTGGCCTGCCTACCAACCGCTCGCGAGGTTGAGCCGCAGATCGGGGGAGAGGAAGGGGCTGCCGTCGAAGGTCTGGGTGCTGTCGGTGACGCCGGTGTAGTCGACGCCGTTGACCGGGATGAACGAGCCGCCGCCCTCCATGTAGAGGTTCGCCCAGACGTAGTACTCGCCGGTCTCCAGCATCGGCTGGACGATCACCGGGAAGCGCTCGCAGGGGGCGAGGGCCGGGGCCTCGATCTCCGCGAGGATGGCGTCGGGCGGCCCGGCGGGCGGGACGGTGGTGTAGAGGGCGATGGCAAGCGAGCGCGGCGCGCCGGTGAAGGCGGCGGGCGGGATGATGTCGCCGCAGAAGCTGTACTCCTGCTGGCAGATCGGATCATCGGGCGTGGTGCTGGCGGGCGGCGCGCAGGTGTTGGTGTCGGAGGTGCCGCCGGTGCTGTCGGCGGCGGCGGTGTCGGCGGCGGACTCGCCCTTGCCGGAGCATCCGGTCAGCAGGGAGAGCAGGAGGGGCGCGGAGAGCAGGGCGGACGCGGTCATCAGTTCACCGGGGCTTCATAGACAAAGGTGCAGTCGAGCGGGCGGGAGAGCATGATGTCCTCGGTGGCGATCAGCCGGTAGGTCTGACCATCGACGAGGGCGGGGGGCGAGCCGTCCGCCGGGACGATCTGGCGGCTCTTATCAGGGACGTCGCCGATGGCGAGGCTGCCGGAGGCGACAGGGGCGCCGTCGTTGTCGATGTAGAGCGCCCAGACGGTGCCTGCGGGGATGTTGAGATCGGGCGGGAAGGCGGGGGTGGGGCTATCCTCGGCGGCGATGTAGATCTGGCGGACGGTGTCGTCGCCGTTCCAGGTGAGCCGCCCGTCCAGCAGCCCCTCGTAGGGGGCGACGCAGGCCGCAGGGACGTCGGAGAGGTTGCCGAACAGCGCGTCGAACTGGCGCTGCGCCGCCTCCACGTCGGCGTCGGTGCCGTTGCGGCGGGCGAACTCAGCCTCGAAGAAGGCGCGCATCCGGGCGGGATCGGTGCTGGCGAACAGGGTCTGGCTGCGGTCGAAGCCGTGGTTGTCGGCGGGGTCGAAGCGCCCGAACAGCAGGTGCTCCTCGAAGCGCCCGGCCCCCATCAGGAGCTGCGCGTTGGTAAGGGAGTCCGTCCAGACGCCGGGCGCGCCCATGTCGAAGCCGGAGGTGTGGCCGGAGCCGATGGTGGAGGCGTGGCAGCAGCCGCACCCGCTGCTCTCCACCTGGGACTGCACCCAGTCCAATTCCGCCACGAAGGCCGTGTCCTCCAGCAGCGCGTCATCGGAGACATAGACGCGCCCCGGCTGGGTGAACCACGGCGGCCCCTGGGTGAACGGCGCCTCGCAGGAGGCGACCTCGTTGTACTTCATCCCCTCCGGCGCGTTCCCGTTGAACATCTCCTGCACGCACAGCCACTCCTGCCCGTCTCCGTCCGTCACCAGCGCCGTCCCCTCCGGCAGCGCAGACACGGTGTCGGCGGGGACGCAGGCAGTGTCCGGGTAGATGAACGGCTGGGCGTTGAGCATCGCCGAGATCTCAGCCGGGGGCGGCTGGATGTCATAGGCTTCCCACTGCAGGTCGATCTCAGAGGGGCTGACCGGCCCCTTCTCTGTGCCGCAACCGGCGAGGGAGAGGGCGGCCAGCAGGCCGGAGAGAGCAGGGGACAGGCGCATGAGAGGCTCCAGCAGGGTGCCTCTCATATAGTCAAAACCTGTTCGTTTTCAAGCCGTCGGCGGTTCAAAATCTGATGGAGCCCCGCCGGGCCTCTCTCCGGTCACGCAGCCTGCCGCTCCTCCGCGCGGGAGAAGCAGCGTTCGCACACCTTGACGGACTCCGCGACCTCCCATCCCAGCCCGCCCTGATCGTGGCGGTAGTGGTTGTCCGGTCCCTTCCGCTTGATCTCGCGGTTGGCCTTCTCGCGGAAGGGGTAGCTGCGGGGGCGCTGCTGGGTCACGAGGTGCAGCGCGGGTGTTTTGGCAGGAACGACAGTGTAACACTGTTCGCAACGGTACATGAATCGGCCGCTGTTGGAAATTTCTGAGGTGGCCGAGGCCTCAGGAGACGATGTCCCCACGAACATAGCTGATCCAGCTTGGGGTGGCAAGAGCGGCGGGATATACAGCCCCGATCTGTTCAGGGGGATAGAGAGGATGCCGCGACAGAAGCTCTTTCTGGTGGACGCGTCGAACCACGCCTACCGGGCCTACCACGCCATCCAGTCCGACATGCGGACGCCCGACGGCTTCCCGACGCGCGCGATCTACGGCTTCATGCGGATCATCCTCAACCTCCGCCAGCAGTACAAGCCCGACTACATCGCGCTGGTCTTCGACAACGGCCTGAGCTTCCGCAACACGATCTACCCGGACTACAAGGGCCAGCGCCCGGACATGCCGGAGGATCTGCGGCGCCAGTGGCCGGAATTGCTGCCCATCGCCCGCGCCAGCGGCTACGCGGTCGTCGACGAGCCGGACACTGAGGCCGACGACATGATCGGCACCCTCGCAGTGCGCTACGCCTCGGCGGACGTAGAGGTGAAGATCGTCAGCGGCGACAAGGACTTCTGCCAGCTTGTCAACGAGAACATCTCGATCCTGGATCTCAAGGAGGGCCGCGAGCTGGGCGTGAAGGAGGTCGAGGAGCGCTGGGGCGTGCCGCCGGATCGGATCATCGACCTGCTCTCGCTGATGGGGGACGCCTCGGACAACGTCCCCGGCGTGCCGGGGGTGGGCGAGAAGAAGGCGGCGCAGTTCCTCCAGAAGTACGGCAGCCTCGCCGGGGTGATGGCGCATGCGCGCACCATCGGCGGCAAGACCGGGCAGTCGCTCGTAGACAGCGTGGCCGTCGTGGCGCTGGCGAAGCAGCTCGTGACCATCAAGACCGACATGCCGCTGGCGCTCTCGCTGGAGGATCTGCGGCCGGGGCCGGCGGATCGCGCGGATCTGGCGGCGCGGCTGACGCGGTTCAATTTCAAGGGGCTGATCCGCGAATTGGGCGTGGAGGGCGTTGCCCCCGCAGCGGCGCCGACCTCGGGGTTCCGGCCGGTGGCGCCGGTGACGGTGTGGGGGCCGGGGCCGCTCGGCGCGCTGGCGAAGCGGCTGCGCGAGGGCGACACCGCGATCCATCTGTATATGGACGAGGCGGACAGCACGCAGATCCAGGCGATCAACCTCGCATGGCCCCACCATCCGGGCGCCTCAGCGATGGTGCCGTGGGACGAGGAGGCGCAGGCGCTGCTCGGCCCGGCGCTCGCGACGGCGGCGCTGGTGGCCTTCGACAGCAAGTCGGTGATGAAGCGGCTGCGGCGGGCGGGGGTTCCGGTCGGGGGCGTGACCGGCGATCCGCAATTGGCCGACTACCTGCTGGCGCCCGATCAGCGCCACGAGTGGAAGGACGTCGCGGAGCGGGCCATCGGGGCGCCGCCCGTCCTCTCGCGCGGAGAGCACGCCCAGCTCACCGTGGAGATGGCGCGGGTGCAGGCCCCGGCGCTGCGCGAGCAGTCGCTCACGGCCGTGCTGGAGCAGATCGAGCTGCCCCTCGTCCCGATCCTCGCCGGGATGGAGGAGGTCGGCATCCCGCTCGACACCGGGGAGCTGGGGGGGATCGGGCAGGAATTGGAGGGCCGGATGCAGACCCTCGCCGCAGAGATCCACGGCCTCGCCGGTCGGGAGTTCAACCTCAACTCCACCCAGCAGGTCGCCGCGCTCCTCTACGACGAGCTGGGCCTCTCCGCCGGGCGCAAGACAAAATCGGGCCGATCCACCGACGCCGAGACCCTGGAGCGCCTCGATCATCCAATCGCCCGCGCCCTCCTCTCCTGGCGCGAGCTCAGCAAGCTCAAGAGCACCTACATCGACGCCCTCCCGCGCACCATCGGGGCCGACGGCCGCGTCCACACCACCTTCGCGCAGACCGTCGCCGCCACCGGACGGCTCTCCTCCGCCGACCCCAACCTCCAGAACATCCCGATCCGCACCGAGGAGGGGCGGCGCATCCGCCACTGCTTCGTCGCCGCGCCGGGAACCATCTTCCTCTCGGCGGACTACTCCCAGATCGAGCTCCGGCTGCTCGCCCACTTCTGCGGCGAGGGGCCGCTGCTGGAGAGCTTCGTGCGCGGCGAGGACATCCACCGCCGCACCGCCTCCGAGATCTTCAGCACCGCCCTCGACCTCGTCACCCCTGAGCAGCGCCGCGCCGCGAAGGCGATCAACTTCGGTATTATTTATGGCATGGGCGCGACCCGCCTGGCCGACGAGCTCGGCGTCCCCCGCGCCGACGCGCAGCGCTACATGGACGGGTACTTCGCGCGGCAGCCGCAGGTCAAGGTGTTCATGGATCGCTGCATCCAGCAGGCGCGCGATCTCGGCTGGAGCCAGACCCTCTACGGACGACGCCGCCCGGTCGCCGGGATCACCGCCTCCAACCCCATGGATCGCGCCGCCGGTGAGCGCATCGCGATGAACACCCCGATTCAGGGGACCGCCGCCGATCTCATAAAGATGGCGATGGTCAAGCTGCCCGGGGTGCTGGCCGGGAGCCGGGCGCGGCTGCTGCTGCAGGTGCACGACGAATTGCTGTTCGAGGTGCCGCCCTCGGAGGCGGAGGAGCTCGGGCGGCGGGTGCGCGAATTGATGGAAGGTGTGGCTTCGTTGCGTGTTCCGCTGAAGGTCGAGGTCGGGACGGGTGCCACCTGGGACAGCGCACATTAGAAGGAGGCGGATATAGAGGTGCCAGAGATGAGAGGCCAGGATGCATGACGCGACAGACGCCGAGCTGATCACCCGTATCTTGAAGGGCGAGCGGGAGGCGTACCGCCCCATCGTACTCCGCTATCAGAGCCGGCTGCATGCGATGGTCATGGGCATGGTGCGGAACGGGGAGGACGCCAAGGACATCACCCAGAACGCCTTCATCAAGGCCTATGAGAACCTGTCCACCTTCCGCATCGAGTCCAGCTTCTACACGTGGCTGTACCGGATCGCGATGAACCTCGCCATCGATCACTGCCGCAAGGGCATCCGCCGCAAGACCAGCTCGCTGGACGACTCGGTGGCGCCCCGCGACGACGACGGCACGATCATGCAGAGCACCACCATCGACAACGCCCACAAGGCGCTCAGCCGGAAGGAGCTCCAGAAGCGCATCTTCGCCGCGCTCGACGATCTGCCCGAGGAGCACCGCGAGGTGGTGCTGCTGCGCGAGATCGAGGGGCTGTCCTACAAGGAGATCGCAGAGGTGCTGGAGATCCCCGAGGGCACGGTGATGAGCCGCCTCTTTTATGCCCGCAAAAAGCTGCAGGTCGCGCTCAAGGATCTGATGCAGGATCGGTAAGCGGCCTGCAAGCGCGAAGCCGCCTGAGCGGCTGAATGATCCGCGTCTGACCGCGTACCAGAAACGCGGGGAACCCTCCACCCTCTGCTCCACCCTCTCCGTCAGGATGACCACGATGGATCGTGAATTGCAAATTCTGCTCCGATCCGGCCTGGAATTCACGCCGGACGAGGCTGCCAGGGCGGGCGAACAGCTCGCTGACGGGGTGATGGAGCGGCTCATACTGCTCGATCTCCCGGCGCGCGGGCTGTTGCTGGACGCCCTCTCCGGGGCCGCTGATCTGCCGGACGGCCCCGCAGACAGCGGCGTTGTTGACAGCGGCCTTGTTGACAGCATGGCCGACGACGTCATGCGCGCGCTCCTGCTGGCGCCCGCGCCCGACCGCGCCGCCGCTGATCGCGGTGGTGAGGACAGCGCGGATCGGATGTTCAGCTCTCTGCTCCGGTCGGGTCTGGCCGGGGAGGCCGACGAGGACATCGCAGACGGGGTGATGGCGGCGCTCAACAGCCCGTCCTTCCCGCTGCTGCGCGAGGCCCTCACCGGCGAGGTCGGGGCGGACGGGGTGGCCGATGATGTGATGGCGGCGCTTGGCCTTTCGGTGATGCCGCAGGTTGGAGAGGCGCTGCGTGAAGTCGCGGCGTCTTCCCCGGCGGATCTGAGCGGCGATGTGATGGCCGCCCTCCCTGCGGGCGAGGGCGCGCTCCTCCGCGCGGCGCTCGCAGGGCCGGTGGATCTGAGCGGCGACGTCATGGACGCGCTCCCGATGTCCGGGCTGGGCGAGCTGCTGCGCGCGGGGCTGACCGGCACATGGTCTGGTTCGGCGTCTGATTCCGCCTCCGATGCGGAGGAGATGGCAGAGGGAGTGATGGCGGGCCTTCCGCAGGCGGCGCGCCCGCGCCCCGCGCTCCGGCTGCTCTACGGCGGCGCACACCGCCGGGGAGAGGCTGCCCGCGCTCCCGCCCCCGCCGCGATGCCGGCCCCGGAGGCGCCTGCCGGTTGGCGGTCCTGGCGCCCGATGATCCCGGTCGTGGTCGCCATCGCCGCGCTGATGCTGCTGGTCCTGCGGATCGTCGTCCCGCCCGGTGTCCAGGTCGATCCCCTCTCAGAGGCCTTCGCCCTCTCAGAGCTGAACACCGCAGACGTGGAAGACGTCGAGGCATGGACCGCCTCAGTCCAGGTCATGCAGTTTGAAGAAAACGGCGTGACGTTCATATTGATCGATGAAGGTGAACCCTCTCCTCAGCCGGTGCCGATGTGATGCGCCTCCTCTCTGTGCTCTCCCTCTCCCTCTCCCTCCTCCTCACCGCCGGGCCGGTCCTGGCTCAGCCCGCTGTGCCTGCCACCACGCAGACCAGCGTGGCCTTCAGCCGGCCCGTCTCCATCCAGATGCTCGTCGTCCACGCGACCGACAGCAAGCCGGGCCTCGACTCCCGCCTGGAGTCGCTGAAGAACGCCTTCGGCTACTTCAAGTACAAGGGCTACTGGCTGCTCTCAGCGCAGCAGAATTCGGTGTCCATCGGCGACAGCACCACCTTCACCGTCGAGGGCGGGCGCCGGGTGAAGGTCACGCTGGTCTCGGTCGACGAGCAGCGCGCCCGGGTGCGCGTCGAGATGAGCAACAAGGACGGGAAGCTGCTCGACACCACCGTCAGCATCAGCCGGAACGGGACCTTCGTGGTGGCCGGTCCGCGCTATGAGGACGGCATCCTGATGCTCCCGCTGCGGGCAAGCTACTGAGCAGACAGCCGGTGAGATCGGCGGGTCAGCCTCACCCGCTGATCCGCTCCCCTGCGCTGCACACCGCCAGCAGCCACACCTCCGCCGCCCCCGCGCCAAGCAGCTCATCGGCGCAGGCCTGCGCGGTGGCCCCGGTGGTCAGCACGTCGTCCACCAGCAGCACGCGGGCGTCGGGCGGCAGCGGCCCCCGCGCCCGGATGTGGCCCCGCAGGTTCCTCCGGCGCGCCTCCGGACTCAGGCCCGCCTGGGAGGCGCCGCCGCTCCGCCGGAGCACCGGCCAGAGCGGAAGCCCGCTCCGCGCCGCCACCCGTTGCGCGAGGATCTTCACCGGGTCCATCCCGCGCCACAGTGTCCGCCACCGATCCCCCGGCACCGGCACCACCAGCCCCACCCGCGCCCGCTCCAGCCCCACCCCCCGCCGACGCACCCACCGATCCGCGAGCGCCTCCGCCATCACCCGCAGCGCCCCCTCATCGCGCCCGTACTTGGCATGCCGCATCAGCGCGCCCGCCGGGCCGGCGTACGGCCCCAGCGCCCAGCCGCCCTGCACCGACGGATCTGCCTGCAGGCGGCTGAGTCCGGGCGGGATCTCCTCCGCGCAGGCGCTGCAGAGCCGCGCGCCCCACTCCACCGCCACCCCCTGACCGCATGCCACGCACCCGCGCTCTACCAGCCCCGCGAACAGGGAGGAGAGCAGCCCGCCCGTCCCGCCCGAAGTACTGTCTGAAGACATATCGACCTCCGGCGGAGGTGTCTTCATCGGCAGGGGGGGCGTCAAGGGGCGAAGAGGTCTGCGCAAGCCCGCCGGTTCAGCCGTGGTGGTAGGGCTCTCCCGCCCGGATGGTGCAGGCGCGGTAGATCTGCTCGGTGACCACCACCCGGGCCACCGCCTGGTTCATCACCATCGCCGAGAGCCGCAGGCTGCGCCACGCGGCGGCCCGGGCCGCGTCCGGGTGGCCGTAGGCGGAGCCGATGGCGAAGTGCAGGCAGAGCATCCCGCCTGCAGCGGCCTCCTCCAGCCAGCGGGCGAGGCCGGGGCTGTCGAGATCCTGGCCGCGCTCGTCGAGCAGGATGACGCGGGTGCGCGCGGGCGGCGCCTGCCAGTGGCGCTGCTCCTCGGCGGGCTTCCACAGCCGCTCCTCGTAGGGGAAGTAGCGGGAGATGCGCCGCCCATAGTCCTGCGCGGCGTCGTCGGCCCACGCCGGGCTGCCCCCCCGGGCGCCGGTCAGCAGGATCCGCATCAGACCACGGCGCTGCTGGCGGGCGTCGCGGGTTGCGCCGCGATGAGGCGGGGGGCGTCCACCCAGATGCTCTCCAGATCGTAGAAGCCGCGCATGTCCGGATCGAAGACGTGGAGCATGACGTCGCCGAAGTCCGCCAGCACCCAGCGCTGAGCGTTCATCCCCTCCACCCCGATGGGCCGGGCGCCGGCGTCGCGCAGCGCCTCCACGACCCCCTGAGCGACGGCTGAGACGTGGCGGCGGCTGGTGCCGTTGCAGATCACAAAGTAGTCACAGTACGAACAGAGCCGGGAGAGATCCAGGCAGATGACGTCTTCAGCTTTGAGGGCGAGGGCGGCCTCGATTGTCGCGAGCGCGAGTTCACGGGAATGGATGGGAGCCTCCAGGTCTTTGCGTACACCCCCTCTCTAACCCGTCCCCGATGGTTCCGCCTGCATGCCTACTTCTGCTGCACCCGGAAGGCGGTGATCACCACGTAGCGCACGCCCTCCACCTCCAGCAATTGCCCCTCCAGCTCCAGCGGCTGGCTGGCATAGCCGCAGACCACCAGCGCCTCCAGCAGCCCCGTCGCGAGCAGGTTGAACGTGCCGCTCTCGGCGGTGTAGGGGCAGGAGGCGCTGTTCTCCAGGTTGCCCTCCATCGGGGTCAGCGTCCCCTGCCATCGCCAGGGGATCCCCTCCTCCATGACCCGCCGCGCCATGAGCCCGGTGGAGGCGAGGCAGCTCGCGCCGACGAGCTTTCCGGGGCGCGCGCTGTGGACCGCCTGATCGGGGCTGAGCCGCACGCTCTCGCCGCTGGCGACCGACGCCGGATCTACCAGCTCAGCGGGACAGGCCCAGGCGGCGGCTGTCCACAGGAAGATGATCACACTCTCCATCCAGACCTCTCGGCGTTCCCTGATCGGGTTCCTTCCTGATACGAGGCTGAAGACGATCCTTCAAGTCATGGTTTGTTGCTTCATCGGTCGGACCCTGGCGGGCTCCGGGCCGGGCGCCGATCCGGCGTCCGGGGGGGCGTCCGGGCCGCCGGGCGCTCCGGCATGGCGCGCGGCTCCCGCTGCGGATCGAGGACGGCGCCCTCCTCCAATTGGGGGCTGGTGATGCCGGTAGAGGCGCCGATACCCTGGAGGCGGGATCGGTAGCGGATGTCCAGCAGCTCCTTCTTCCCCTGCGCCTGCACGTGGAGATCGACTGAGAGCCGGATCGCGGTCTGTTCGTCGAGCCAGATCTCCCCCTCCACCAGCGTGGCCTCCCAGGTCGCGCGGTAGCCCTCCACCGCCGGAGACAGCGCGGCGGCGTAGACGCGCGCCGGCCTCCCCTCGTAGACGTCGTCCCGGCTCATGGTGAGCTGGATGCGCTCGCGCACCGGGTCGGTCGCGAGCTTCCAGGGATCCCAGGACTGCTGGAGCTGCACCCGGTACGGCTCCGGGTCGGAGCGGCGGGACAGCGGTGTGTCGCCCATCGCCGCCCACGGCTCTGCGCCGTAGATCACGATGCGCTGCTGCTGGCGCCCGTCGCGGCTCATCTTCAGCGACCACAGATCGGGATCTTCCCAGCGCAATTCAAAGTCTTCTGTCGTAGCGCGGCTGCTGCCGCCGGGGGCAGTCCAGGTGCGCCCGGTCTGGGCGGTCAGGACATAGGAGCCGAGCTCGGCCGCCGACTGCAGCGTAGCCTCAGCCGCCGCCTGGATCCGCG
>JBEIQZ010000739.1:0-2312 GCA_040376255.1 Alphaproteobacteria bacterium | reverse complement strand
AGCTGGATGCCGGCCTCGGGCAGGGTGAGCTTCGAGAGCAGCGGGACGCGCGTCTGCTCGGAGAAGGCGCGGGCGTAGTTGTTCTGGTAGTTGGTCCAGCGCTGGCCGCCCTTGAAGCGGCGGCTGCCGGGGAGGGTCTCGATGCAGATCCAGGTGGTGCGCCCGATCTCCTTGTCGGTGAGGAATTCGTCGTCGATGACCGCCCGGTATTTCTCGCTCCAGGCGGGATCGATGCCGGTGCGGGTGCGCTCGGTGAGAGCCTCAGAGCGCGTGATCAGGCGCGGCTCGCTGCCGACCTTCTCTCCCGCGTGGTTGCGGAGCCAGAGCTCGATGAGCGGCGGCGAGAGGCTGTCGTTGGTGCCGGTGATCCAGAGCCGGGGGCTCTTGTCGGCGTGGCGGGCGATGAAGTCGAGGGCAGCGTGGATGCCGGGGTCGCCCTCCATGTGGTAGCGGTCGGGGAGGGTGGGGATGCCAGTCGCGGCCTGCCAGCCGGTGAGGGCGGCGAGCAGGGCGGCGGCGAGGGCGGCGGGGGCGCGACGGAGCGGGGAGGCGGCGAGGGCGGCGGGGGCGCGGATCTGGAGCGGGAGCAGCGCGCAGAGGTAGAGCGCGGGCAGGGAGGCGTAGAGGTTGCGGTCGAGCTTGTAGTCGTGCAGCGTGAGGGCGGCGATGGCGGCGAGGGACTGGAGCTGCAGCAGGCGCAGCGCGGGGGTGGAGGCCAGCCGGATCGTCCAGCCGCCGAAGGCGCGCTCCAGCGGGCGGGCGGCGAGGAGCGGCGGGAGGCCGATAAAAAACAGCCCGATCAGCGCCCAGCCGGGCAGGCCAAGGAAGCTGCGCTCGACGGCGAGCGGGAAGAACAGGAGGTTCTTGACGCTCCAGAATTCCAGCCCGGAGGAGCGGTTCACCAGGAACTTCTCGATCTGATCGCCGAGCGTGGGGCGGAGTGCGTACCAGACCCCGAAGGTGAGGGCGGTCGGGGCGAACCAGAGCAGCGCGTCGGGCTGGAGCAGGCGGCGCGGCGCCTCCGGCGGTTGGCCGTCCTGCGCGGGCGGGCGGGCGCGGAGAGCGGAGACGGACTCCCAGATGTGCCAGGCGACGAGCGGCACGCCCATCATCACCGGCAGGTTGTAGCGCACGAGGGCGGCGGCGAGGATCGCGAGGCCGATGGCGAGGCTGGAGCGCCAGCCCGGCGACGGGGCCGCCCGGAGCAGCACCGCTGTCGTCAGCAGCGTGCAGAGCAGCGTGGTGGACTCGCTCATCGGGGTCATGACGAGCGCGAGGTGATCGAGCCCGAGCGCCGTCAGCAGCGCCGCCGCCAGCCCCGGTATCCATCCCCGCTCCCCGAGCGCCAGCCGCCCGATCAGCGGCAGGCTCGCGAGCGACAGAAAAAAGCAGAGCTGCGCCCAGGTCGTCCCGACCGTGACATCCGTCCCGGCCACCATGCAGAACAGCCCCAGCAGGAACGGGAACAGCGGCGGCCGGATGTCCGGGCGCACCAGCAATTCACCGAGCTTCTCCAGATCGCCCGCCAGCAGCGCGTCATGCACGCGCACGCCGCGCAGGACGTAGCCGGAGCCGTCCCACCCGGGCAGGAAGTCCGGGCTCCACACCTGCTGGCGGGCGTGCAGGAACAGCAGGATGCACAGGAGGGCGGTGATTGCGCTGAGGATCAGGCGCGTCGGGTTCATGACAGAGGGCTGCATGACAGAGGTTTTCATGACAGGGGCAGGGTAACCGGCTACACCGATCCATGTAGAAGGGTTAATCTGGGGGCATGGGGATGATCGGATGGCTGCTCGGGCTGTGGCTGGCCTGCAGCGGGACAACAGAGGGCGGAGCAGGCAAACCGAAGGCCGGTGACGGCACAGCGGCGGCCCTCACTGTCGACACGGACGGCGCGTGGCGGCTGGCGCTGGATGAGGCGGGCGGCGAGAAGGGCGCGCCGCGCGGGATGGCGTTCCTGTTCCCGCCCGGCGCGCCGGTGAGCGCGAAGGCCGGAGAGCTGTCAGACGGCTCGCGCGGGTTCACGTTCTCTGCGCCTGAGGAGGGCAACCCGGTGGTCTGCACCCAGCCGATCCCGGTCTCGGCCCGGATGCAGGTCGGCGTCCGGATGCGGCTCGCCGAGATCGTGCCGGGGCCGCAGAAGTTCATGGGCCTCACGGTGGAGCTCCGCAGCCGCGATGCGTCGGGCAACCTGCTCTCTCCGGCGAGCGGGCGCTACACCCCGATCCGCTCCTTCCGCGAGCCGGGCGGCTGGTCGGCATGGGAGGCGCCTGTCCAGCCGGTGAGCGGGGCGGCGACCGGGGAATTCTGCT
>JBEIQZ010000311.1:0-7345 GCA_040376255.1 Alphaproteobacteria bacterium | reverse complement strand
CGCCCCTCATCCGGCCCTCCGGGCCACCTTCTCCCCAGGGGGGCGAAGGGACAGAGGGCGCCCCTCGGCACTCTATTCTGCGATTCGGTATGACTTGAGATATCGGTGCATCGGAATGGTTTCCGAACCTCTCTGCCCGACAGATTTCCCCGATACGCCCCGGCTGGCCCGGTGGACGGAAGGGGCGTAAAACCGAAAAAAGAGTCGTCGCGACAGATATGACCGCCCCTTGCGTTCACCAAGGGCTCGGGCCAGCCGTCGCGCCATCTTTGGCGCGGGGGGAGGCACCAGCGGCGCACGCCGCGCCGTGCCGGTGCGGGGGGTAACCCCCGCAAAATAGAGCGCGCGGGATAGCCCCCGCAGGTTAGTTTAGACAGCGTGGCATTGCTCATCCAGGATCTCCCCGAACCCGATCCATCCACCCCGGAGACTGTGCTGCGTGAGGCTGCGCTGCGGCTCGGCCTGGAGGCTGTCCGGATCGCGAACATCGATGTCGTGCGCCGCGCGCTCGATGCCCGCCCGAAGGTGCCGGTTTGGCGGCTCAACCTGAAGATCACGCTGGCCGATCCGGCGCAGGAGCCGGAGGTGCTGGCGCAGAAGCCGAAGGGGACGCGCGCCTACACGGAGCGGGACGAATTGCGCCGCACCGGCGTGCTCACCGGCGTGCTCACCGGCGTGCTTACCGGGGATCGGGAGGCGCCCCGGAGCGCGCGGCTGCCGGTGGTGGTCATCGGCGCCGGCCCGGCGGGGCTGTTCGCCGCGCTGCGGCTGGGGGAGGCGGGCTGTCCGGCGATCCTGCTCGACCGGGGGGGGCCGGTGGAGGATCGGGTGCCGTCGGTCAACCGCTTCTGGCGCGGCGGGGCGCTCGACCCGGAGAACAACCTGCTGTTCGGCGAGGGCGGGGCGGGGACGTTCTCGGACGGCAAGATCTACACGCGGCGGCGCGACGGGGAGCTGGGATGGATCTTCCGGCTGCTGGTCGAGGCGGGGGCCGATCCGCAGATCCTCACCGAGAGCTACCCCCACCTCGGCACGGACAAGGTCCGGGCGATCCTGCCCGCGCTGCGCGCGAAGCTGCGGGAGGCGGGCGTGGAGGTGCGCTACCACTGCCGCGCCGCCGATCTGCGCGTGGAGCGGGGCCGCTGCGCCGGGGTCGGGCTGGCAGACGGGACGTTCATCCCCGCCTCCGCCGTCATCGCCGCGCCCGGACACTCCGCCCGGGACACGCTCCGCATGATGCTGGAGGCGGGCGCCTCCGCCACCCTGCGCCCCATCGCCGTCGGCGCGCGCATCGAGCACCCGCAGGCGCTCATCGACGCCGCCCGCTACCCCTCCGGGCGCGGCGATCTGCCGCCCGCCTCCTACCGGCTCGCCAACAGCCCGCCGCCCGATCCGCTGATGAAGCGCCGCCCCGGCTGGACCTTCTGCATGTGCCCTGGCGGCATGGTCGTCCCGGCGATGCATGAGCCGGGGACGGTGGTGGTCAACGGGATGTCCTTCGCCGCCCGCCGCGCCGCCTGGGCCAACTCCGCGATCATCGTGCAGGCCCACCCGCAGGACTACCCCGGCGCCGATCCGCTCGCGGGCTTCCGCTTCCAGGCGGAGATCGAGCGCCGCGCCTTTGAAGAGAGCGGCAGCTACGCCGCCCCCGCCCAGCGCGTGCCGGACTTCCTCATCGACGCCCCCTCCGCAGATCTCCCACGCAGCAGCTACCCGATGGGCATCCAGCCGGTGCCGCTCACGCGCGTCCTCCCGGCGGCGATCATCGCCGGAATAAAGGACGCCATCCTCGCCTTTGAGCGGGACATCCCTGGATTCTCCAAGGAGGGCGTCCTGATCGCGCCAGAGTCCCGCACCACCGCCCCGCTCCGCTTCCATCGGGACGACCACCAGCAGAGCGATCTGCCAGGGCTGTTCCCCACCGGAGAGGGAGCGGGCTACGCGGGCGGCATCATATCGGCGGCCCTCGACGGCTTCCGGGCTGCTGAGGGCGTGCTGGCGTCGGCGCGGCCCGCCGCCGCTTAGACGTTCAGGCTTAGCGGAACTGGGCTTAGCGGAACTGGATCGTGTAGACGCCGCTCTGGGAGATGTTGACCTTGACCCGCATGACGTTGTTCTGCGGGCGGCCGGGGCAGTTGGTGTAGTCGACCGTCCACTCCATCGTGGCGGTGTCGTTGGCCGAGGCGGCGTCCATCTTCCAGGTGCCGCGCTCCACGCACTCGACCTTCTCGCCCTGCGCGGTCAGCTCGCCCTGCGCGTTCCAGGCGTTATTGGCCTTGAAGGTCATCGTCTTGTAGATGAACAGGGCTTCAGAGTTGTCAGCGGGCTTGAAGTCGCGGACGGGGTTGCCGATGAGCCGGTCGGCAAAAGCGCGGCTCATGTCGTCATCGGGGAGCTTCGTCTCGTCGGTGACACCGGCAGCGGCTGCTGCGGAGCCGGAGGTCGCGGTGTTGGCGGGCTTCTTCTCCCCGCAGCCGGTCAGGGTGAGGAACAGGGACAGGGACAGGGACAGGGCGGTGGTCAACATGATGCGCTCCAGAGGAGTGCGCGCATTATTCGGTTATGCCGGGATGGCAAGCAGAACAGAGCAGAGGAGACAGGATGGCAGAGCGGACAGACAACGGCGGCCCGCCGGTCGGGGCGGGCGGGGGCAGGCAACTGCTCTACCTGCTGCCGCTGTACGCGCTGCTGGCGGTGGTGTGGACGTGGCCCGCGATCCTCTCTCCGATCCGCGTGGTTCCGGGCGCGGAGCGCACCGATCTCTGGGACAGCCTGTGGTCGTTCTGGTACGTCAAGGAGCGGCTGCTGGCCGGATCGCTGCCGATCCGGGTGGACGGGCTGCTGAACCACCCAGAAGGCGGGCTGCTCTCAGTCGCCGATCCGCTCAACGCGCTGCTGATGCTGCCGCTGCAATTGCTTATGCCGTTGCCGGCGGCGTGGACGGCGCTGGTGATGGCGCACATCGTGTTCAGCGAGCTGGCCTCCTTCGCGCTCTGCCGCCGGCTCTCAGGGTCGGTGTGGGCGGGGCTGGCCGGGTCGCTGATCTACGCGGGATCGCCGGTGCTGCTGGCGCACATCCACAACGGGGCGTCGGAGGCGGTGGGCGGTGGCTGGCTGGCGCTCGCGGCGTGGGCGTTCGTGCGGCTGGAGGGCGCGCCGGACGCGCCTGAGCCGGGGTGGCGGGCGGCGGCGCTGGCCGGGGCGCTGTTCTTCCTGTGCGCGATGGGCCAGTGGTATGCGGGGCTGTGCGCGGGGCTGCTGCTCGGATCGCTGCTGGCGGGGTGGCTGGCGCGCGGGGATCGGGGCGCGGCGCGGCGCGGGCTGCTGGCGGGCTGCCTGGGGCTGGCGCTGACGCTCCCGGTGGCGGGCTGGTCGGCGTGGGCGGCGACGGCGCCGGACAACCTCGTGGGGATCAAGGACGCGCGCGAATTGCGCTCGGTGCGGCGCACCATCGGGGCCGCCGACCCTGAGGGCTTCTTCCATCCGGGCGCGTGGTACTCACCCGACTTCCGCACAATCTCGCGGTACGGCGAGCAGTACATCCACTGCAGCTACCTCGGCTGGGTGGGGATCGGCGTCGGGCTCTGGGGGCTGCTGTCGGCGGATCGGCGCCGGGGCAGCGGGCCGTGGTGGCTGGCGCTCACCGTCGGGCTGGCGTTCGCGACCGGGCCGGTGCTGGTCGCGGGCGGGGAGCCGGTGATCCTGCCGGGGCGGCGCGCGATCCCGCTGCCCTGGCTGCTCGTCGAGGGGCTGCCGGGCTTCTCCTCGCTCTCGCTCCTGTGGCGGCTGACGCAGCTCGGCGCGCTCGGGCTGGCGGCGGCGGCGGCGCTCGCGCTGCGGGGGAGCCGTCCGGCAGCGGCCATCGCCGTCGGGCTGGCGGCGCTGCTGGAGACCGCGCTGATCTCTCCGATGGCGGGCGCGCTCCGCTTCACCGACGGGACGCCGGGGCCGCTGCTGCTGGCGCTCCGGGAGGCGCCGGAGGGGGCGGTGATGAACTTCCCGCTCGTCGGCGGGCGCCCCTACCTGTTTGAGCAGACCGTCCACGGCAAGCCCATCGCCGGGACGCTCAACTTCCCCAACAACCGCGCCTCCATGCAGGTGTGGAAGGCCATCCTCGACGTGAAGCACGGGCAGCTGAGCAGCGAGGATCTCCATCAGCACATCGCCGCCGCCGCGCGCAGGGCCGGGGTGCGCTACCTCGTCGTCCACGTCGATCCGATGGCGCGCCCCGACATGCACGACGCGGCGGTGCGGCTCGTGAAGGAGGCGTACACGCCGATCCACGATCAGGGCGATATGCGCCTGTACGCGCTCTGGTAACGGAATACAGCGGACAGGAGATCACAGGGATCAGATGCAGGACGCGATCTGTGAGGGACTGGGGCCGGTGGGGGAGCGGACGCTGCTCGGGGAGCGCATCCGACAGCGCCGGGATCGGCAGGCCCGGCCCGGCCTCCATGTCGATGCCGCCACGGTGGCGTCGGATCGGTTCATCCACCTCCTCGCCGCAGCCGGCGGCGGGCAGGGCCGGAGCGGGGCCACCAGCTTCGCGATGCTCGACGTCCTCGGCGGCGCCGCCAGCGTCCGGCTCGGGGACAGCCAGCAGGAGCGCCGGATCGACCCGGAGGAGCGCCCGCTCCCGCCGCTCGGCCTCGACGGCGCGCACACCGCCCCGGAGACGGGGCTGAAGGTCGCCGACGCCTGGGCGGCCCCGGTCGGCCACTGGCTACAGCTCCTCTGGGTGAACCTGCTGGGCCTCGGCCCGCACCTCTGGGCGGAGCTGGTCGGGAGCGGACCGCGCGCGCTGCTCCGGCTGTCCGGCGCGCTCCTCAGCGCCCGCTCCGCCGATCCGTTCCGGCTGGCCGGGGCGCTCAGCCGCCGCGACGCCGGGGCGCGCATCCACCCCTCGGCGGTCGTCGAGGGCTGCCACATCGGCGCCAACGCCCGGATCGGGGCCGGCTCAGTCGTGCGCGGCTGCGTGATCGGCGCGGGGGCGGTGGTGGAGGAGATGGTGCTGCTGGAGGGCTGCGTCCTCGGCGCGGGCGCGCGCATGCAGCGGAAGTCCGCCGCCAAGTACAGCCTCATCGAAGAGGGCGCGGCGATGGCCGGGCTGGCGCAGCTCGGCGTGATCGGCGCGGGCGCAGTCGTGAAGCACGGGGCCATCCTCATGGATCTCGCGCTCGGCCAGCCGGTGCGGGTCCGGGCAGGCGGGCGGCTCGTGGAGGCGCCGCTGGGCCTCGCCGGGGTGTGCGTCGGGCCGGGGGCGATCATCGGCGAAGGGATCGTCATCGCGCCGGGGCGCGTGATCCCCCCCGGCATCACCCTCATCCCCTCCGCCGATCGCGTGCTGACCCGCCTCGATCTGCCGGAGGGCTGCACGACCGCGCGCGTGCAGAACGGGCGGCTGGAGCCGATCCGATGATCCCGCTCCGTCGAAAGCACATGTTGTATAATCTTCTGTATACAAGGAGAATCTCCGATGCAGTGGGGTGACCCCCTGTTCTCTGCCGCGCTGCTCGGCGGCTACCTCGGCCTCCAGACCCTGTTCTGGGGCGGGCTGTTGGCGTCCACCGGGAGCTGGCACCGCCAGAACGCGCTCCCCTCTGTCCCCCCGCTGGCCTCCCCTGCCCCCGCTGCCCCCCTCCCTCCGCCCGATCGTCCCCTCCTCAGCGTCTGCATCCCCGCCCGCAACGAGGCCCACCAGATCCGCGCCTGCCTTGAAGCGGCCCTCGCGCAGACCGGCTGCCCGCTGGAGGTCATCCTGATCGATGACAACTCCACCGACGACACCGCCGCCATCGCCCGCAGCATCCCTGACCCCCGCCTCCATGTCCGCACAGGAGCGGCGCTGCCGCCCGGCTGGGCCGGCAAAAACTGGGCGGTCTCCCAGGCCGCCGCCGCCGCTACCGGCGATCTCCTCCTCTTCCTCGACGCAGACGTCGTGCTGGCGCCGGAGGCCGCCGCCCGCGCCGTCGCGGTGCTGCAGGCCCGCCACCACGCCATGCTGAGCCTGTTCGGCACATGGCGCCTGATCACCTTCTGGGAGCAGGTGGCGATCCCGGTGATCGGCTGGTTCATCCGTGGCACCATCGACGTCCCGGCCATCAACGATCCCGCCCGCCGCGAGGCCTTCGCCAACGGGCAGTTCATCCTCGTCGACGCCGCCGCCTACCGGCAGTCCGGCGGCCACGCCGCGATCCGCGACACCGTCCTCGACGACGTCCGGCTGGCCCGCCTGTTCAAGCAGCAGGGCCTGAGCCTCGGGTTGTACCACGCGCCGGGGCTGTTCACGGTGCGGCTGTATCGGAACCTGAATGAAATTATTCAAGGTTATACAAAGAATTTCTATGAAGGAATGGATCGGAGCCCCCAGATCGCCCTCGGCGCGCTCCTGTTCGTCTTCATCGTCGCGCTGCTGCCCTGGCTGCTGCTGCCCGCCGCCCTGCTCCAGCCTTCGATCCTGCTGACCGGCCTCCCGCTCCCGCCGCTCTGGCAGGGCTGGATCGCCCTCACCTGCGTCCTGCCGATGGCCTTCCGCTACCGCCTGGAGCGCTCGGACGGGCGCAGCGGCGCCTTCGCGTGGTCGCACCCCCTCGGAAACCTCATCCTCGGCTGGATCCTGCTCCGCTCCCTCACCCAGGTCCGCACCGAGTGGAAGGGGCGCGTCTTCGTGGACGGCCGGATCGACGCCCCCGCAGACCACCGCTCCGACCGTGCCTGATGCAGCACAACCGGATACCTCTCCGTCAGAAACACCCTGGAGGCTTGTCATGCGCCCCGCCCGCTCCCCCGCCCGCTCCCCCGCCCTCCTCCCCGCTCTCCTGCCTACCCTCCTTGCCCCCCTCCTGCTTACCGGATGCTCCCCGTACATCCCGAATGTCCAGATCACCTTCGTCAGCAGCAGCCCCCTGGAGGTCGACACCATCCCCGATGACACCAACGGCGACGGCACCCTCAGCGGCTACATCGCAGAAGAGGTCACCCTCCTGCTGGAGCTGATCCCCGATGAGTACATCGATTACAGCCTCCAGCCCTCCGTCGTCATCGAAGCCTACGCCCTCGACTACACCATCCTCAACGCCAGCGGCCAGATGCCCTCCTACGCCAACGGCGTGACCATCCAGCTCGATCCAGGCGACTCCGGCGAATTCCCCATCCGTGGCGTCAGCTTCGACCAGAAGACCTGGGCCGGCACCCAGTTCAGCGGTGACCCCATCAACACCACCGCCTCCCTCTCCCTCACCGCCCACACCACCGAAGACACCGATCTCATCCTCAACGGCGACTTCGACATCATCTTCGCCAACTTCGCCGAGCCAGAATAAGCTCTGTTTTTTGCGGGGGT
>JBEIQZ010000560.1:0-3999 GCA_040376255.1 Alphaproteobacteria bacterium | reverse complement strand
TCTGGGCGGGCTGGGCGCTCCGCTGGCCGCGATCCTCGGCGCGCTCGCGGCGATCCTCCACGCGCTCCTGGTAATCCTCCACGTACTCCCGCCGATCCTCGACGCGCTCCTGGTAATCCTCCACGTACTCCCGCCGATCCTCCACCGCCTCCCGGTAGCTGTAGACCGGCGCGGGCTGCGCCGACCGGTACGTGTAGACCGGCGCGGGCTGTACCACCACCGTCCGCACCGCCGGGGTGGCGGAGTACCAGTAGCCCGGCGCGTAGACTGAGCCGCGCCAGCCCCCGCCCACCCAGACGTAGCCGGGGCGGGTCGACTCGCGCCAGTAGCCCTCGACGTAGCGCCCGCCCTCCCACCAGCCGTCCACCCACACCCAGCCGGGCCGGTCGTAGTTCGGGCGCCAGTGGCCGGGGACCCAGACGTCGGGGCCGGCCCAGTGGCCGCTCACCCAGACATAGCCGGGGCGCGGCGGCGGCACCCAGTCAGGTGAAGACGGATTCATAGAGACATAAACACCGCCGATGTTCATACCTACGACAACGCCAGCCTCGGCGTCAGACAAAAGAAACCCGGTCAGCAACACCATCATGGTGAGCATCGTCTCTCCTCCGTTCTACCGACGCCGACCCCGCGCGGGCCATTCACACGGGGCGGAGGTTTTCAAGGCGCCGGCGTGGGTTCTCAGACCGTCGAGCCGCCCGACACACCGGCTCCCGTGGGTTCTCAGACCGTCGAGCCGCTCGACGCACGGGCTCCCGTGGGTTCTCAGACCGTCGAGCCGCCCGACACACCGGCTCCCGTGGGTCCTCAGACCGTCGAGCCGCTCGACACACCGACACCTGTGGGTCCTCAGACCGTCGAGCCGCTCGACACACCGACACCCGTGGGTTCTCAGACCGTCGGGGCATGGCCGCCCTCATCCCTGTCGGAATTCCGACACCCGGTGTCGGAAACCTGACACCTGACACCCCTCTAGCACGGTACAACGCCGATTTTCATCCAGGCACACCAGATGCAATGCCGGAGCTGTCCCGATCACACAAGGAGGACAGCATGATCAACCAGTCCCACACGTCCCGCGCCACGCTCCTCTCCGCCGCCCGGCTCCTGCTCCAGCGCGCTGAGGAGGTCCGCCTCATCCATGAGCTGCTCCCCTGGCTCCAGAGCGTCGAGGCGGCGCTGACGCGGCTCACCGGGCTGAACAACGCGTTGCTGCTCATCTCCAGCCGCACCTCAGAGCAGATCCTCGTCGCCCGGCAGGCAGAGTCGGCGGTGGACGCCCGCGTGACCACGCTGTGCCGCCGGCTCCGCACAGAGGCCGACATCGGGAACGTGCTGGCGCAGGCGGCGATGCGGCTGCTGTTCCCGGAGGGGGCGTCGGCGATCACGAAGCTCGGCGGCAACGTCCTGCTGACGCGCTACGAAGGCTTCAGAGAGCAGCTCAGCATCGCTGCGCTCCCTGCGGTGTTCGCGGCGGACCCGGCGATGATCCTCTCCGACATCGACGCCTTCGCGGACGCCATGCGGAGCAAGGAGCAGCTCAAGCTCCAGCGCAAGGCGGCGGGCCGGGAGGCGAACGAGGCAGAGGCGGCGCTGCGGCAGTCGCTGCTCCGGCTGGAGCGGATCAGCGGGCTGCACATGAGCCGGGAGGCGATGCTGGCGTGGACGGAGCCGGTGCGTGCGCTGAGCCGCAAGGCAGAGCGCGTGCCGCCTGCGGCTGCCTGAACCTCCCTGCCGCCCTACTGCGCCGCTGAGTGCAGGACGGCGATGGCGTCGAGGTCGAAGCCGCCGCTGACGCCCTCGTAGCCGTTGGCGCCGCTGTCCCGCACGCGCACATAGCGGGCGCGGGAGACGCCGATGTCGGCAAGATCGAAGCGGTCGCCGCCCGCCGCATCGGGGTCGGTGGCGTCGACGCCGTTGGTGGAATTCGCGTAGACCAGCGCGACCCCGGCGCAGCCCGGATAGCCGCCCGCCGCGTCCGCCGCGTCGCAGGGCCACTCCACCCATTCCACGCCGTCCGCGCTGACCCCGACCACGCCGGTCTCGGCCCAGCCGGTGAACGGGTTCTCAAACACCAGCAGATCGTCCCCGTCCCCGTCCACAATGTCGATCTCCCGGAAGCTGACGACGATGCTGCCCTCCCGGCCCAGCGACAGAACATCCAGCGAGCCGCCGCCGTTGCCGGGGGACTCCGGCGGCCCGTAGACGACATCAGGAAAATCGTCCTGACCGTAGCCCGCGCCCTCGCCGGGGACGTAGCTGATCACCGCGTCGATGAACAGCCAGGGATCGTAGGTGATCACGGGGACGCCGGTATCGCTGTCTCCGGCGCTGTCTCTGGCGCTGTCCCCGCTGTCGGCGCCGGTGCCGCTGTCGGCGCCGGTGCCGCTGCCGGTGTCCCCGCTGTCCGGCAGCGTCCCGTCCGTGTCACCGGAACCGCCGCTCTCCGCACCTGAGCCTTTCGGTTCATCCCGGCAGGCGGTGAGGAGCAGGAGGAGCGGGAGCATGGTGTCTCTACTCCCAGCAGTTGCGGTGGGAGGGCGAGTAGACCGGATCGGTGATCTCGGTGACGTAGGTCGTGCCGGGGTCGCCGCTCCAGTGGACGCTGGCGACGTCCCACACCTTGTTGTAGGACATGACCTTGGAGAAGGTGGCCTCCTCGACGCCGTAGAGGTACACCTTGACCGTCACGACGCTGTCGCCGTCGCCGTTATCAATAAAATAGTGGGAGCGGATCAGGTAGTCGTTCACCGCCGGAGCATCGACGTTGATGTTCTCCGGGCCGTAGCCGTAGCGGTCGTCGATGTCGAGGGTGGGGTTGTCGGTGGCGTCCCCGGCGGCGCCCCAGTCGGGGACGTCGTTGCAGTAGGAGCAGTCATCGGGGACGGAGAAGAAGTCCCCGCCGTCCTGGGCGACGTGGAGATCCATGTCCGCGCCGCCGGTGCTCCAGAACATCTCGACGTGGAGCAATTCGGTGGGGATGGCCTCGATGTCGAGGGTGTCGGGGGCGCTCCACACGCCCTCCAGGCTCTGCACGCGGAGCTGCACGCGGTAGGTCCCGGCGATGTCGGTGTTGATGTAGGCCTCGGTGCCGCCGCTCTCGGAGATCAGCTCCTTGTCGGAGCCCTCCGGCGGGACGAGCGACCACTCGTAGGCGGCGATGGGGTCGCCGTCGGGGTCGTAGGACTGGAAGGCGTCGAGGTTGACGGTCTGGCGCGGCTCGGTGGAGGAGGGGCCGTTGATGATGGCGACCGGGTAGTCGTAGTCCCCGCCGCCGTTCCCGAGCATCAGCACCTCGGCGTCGGGCTCGTCGGGATCGTCGGAGTGGATGGTGAGGGTGCCGTTGTCGCCGGTGGCGGCGGTGGGGGCGTAGCTGACGACGACGGTGGCGGACTCGCCGGGGGCGATGGTGGAGGGGGTGCCGCCCATCAGGACGAAGGCGCCGCTGCCGAGCTGATCCATGCCGGTGATGTGGAGGGTGCCGTCGCCGTCGTTGCAGATCTCGAAGAAGCTGACGCTGCTGGTGATGCCGATCATGCCGAAGTCGACGATGTCGGGGGTCAGGCAGATGTCGGGGGTGGGCGCCTGGACGCCGGTGCCGGTGATGGCGGCGGAGAGGGTGGGGTTCTCCTCGGCGTCGCTCTCGATGACGAGGGTGGCGCTGTAGTCCTTGTAGGTGCGGGGGGTGAAGGTGATGGGGAGGCCGACGGTGTCGCCGCTCCCGACCACTGAGGTCCACTCGCCGAGGGTGTAGACGCCGTCGTCAGCGGGATCTGCGGGGACGACGGTGATACCGGTGATGTTCAGGTCGGCCTGGCCGGTGTTGGTGATCTGAGCCTGGAGGGTGCTCTCATAAGTGGCGATCACCTCACCGAAGTCGACGATCTCCGGGAACACGGCGGCCTCCGGCTGGAGCTTGGTCAGCGTCGGCTCTTCTCCTGTACATGCAAGCAGCAGCGTCATCCACATATGCATCTCCTCGTCTTCAGGGGTAGCATA
>JBEIQZ010000550.1:0-4157 GCA_040376255.1 Alphaproteobacteria bacterium | reverse complement strand
CGCCCCTCATCCGGCCCTCCGGGCCACCTTCTCCCCAGGGGGGCGAAGGGACGGAGGGCGCTCCTCGGCAGTCTATTTTCCCGGTTTGGCATCACCATTGCATACAAATCAGATAATCAACAATATATATAAATTATGTTTCAAAAATCCAAATTACCCCACACCCCCCGATAATCCAGAGATCCCTCGGCGAAGCCCCCTCTTCCCGCCTTTCGCCTTTCCGCCTTTCGCCTTTCGCCTTTCGCCGTGCCGCCGTGTCGCCGTGATCCCGCCTTTCCCGCACTCCCCTCACCCCCCGAACCGCCTCCCCCTCCCCTCAAACTCCCGCACCGCCCCCTCCATCTCCCCCCTCCCTGCATCAGGCCACAGTCCGCTCAAAAACAAAATCTCACAATAAACACTCCCCCACAGCAGAAACCCCGACAACCGCTGCTCCCCTGACGTCCGCACGACGAGATCCGGCCCCTCCCCGATCTCCTCTGAGATCCGCTCCCGGGTCACCTCCTCCCCGCGCGCGATGATCCTCCCGACCGCCGCGACGATCTCCTCCTGCCCCCCGTAGTCGATGGCGAGCCTGAGCCTGCGCGCCCCCGGTGTCGTGCCGGGCAGCCCCTGAAGCCCCTCCGGCAGCCGATCCTTCCTGCCGACGTGGGAGATCCCTGCCTCCTCCCCTGTGATCTCTCTCAGGATCGGGATCATCTCCGTATAGATCTGCATGAGCGCCGCGACCTCTTCCGGGGATCGCTTCCAGTTGTCGGTGGAGAACAGCCAGAGGGTGAGGGTGGGGATCTCTGTCTCTGCGATCCACCAGCGGACGATCTGCGGCATGACGGTGAGGAACCCGCGCCGGTGGCCTTCGGCGTCGGGGAGGCCCTGCGCGCGGGCCCAGCGGCGGTTGCCGTCGGGGATGATGGCGAGGTGGCGGAGCAGGCTACTCCTCCGGGTCGTCCAGCGGATCGGCGTGGCGGACGCCGGACAGCTCGGCCATCGCCTCATCGCACCACCGGAGCATGGCGTCCCCGACGAGCTCTCCGAAGCGGAGGGTGAGGCGGAGGCGGGCGTGATCCGGCCCGGCGGCCTGGGCCCGGGAGGCTTCGAGCTGCTTCCGGCCCTCCAGCACCTGCGCGCGGAGCGACAGCACATGGCGCAGGCCGAGGTTGGCGGAGCCGTCGCCGCTGAGCAGCACCTTCAGCAGCGCCTCATAGCGGGGGAGATCCCACTCGGCGGGCTGCTGGAGCCACTCCTCCAGCACCTGGCGCCCGGCGGCGGTGAGGGAGTAGACGAGGCGGGGGGGGCGCCCGCCCTGGCGCTCCTCGGTGTGGATGACCATGCCTTCTTCTTCCAGGCGCTTCAGCACCGGGTAGAGGTTCCCGTAGCTCTCCCGCCAGAAGTGAGAGAGCGCGCCCTCAGTGTATTTTTTGATGTCGTAGCCGGTGCGGAGCCCCATCCCGATCATCCCCAGCACTGCAAAGCGCGTCCTTCCCTGTGCCATCTGCTCCGCTCCATCCACCCGGCATATATCTCCCTGAGACGGGTTTCTCCAGAGGATCTACTGCCGCTCGGTGATGTCGAATTGCACGCGGCGGTTCTTCTTCCGGTTGGACTCTGAGGTGTTGGGGGCGACGGGGCGGGCGCTGCCGTAGCCGACGGCGACGAGGCGGGCGGGGTCGACCCCGGCGCGGATGAGCCAGTCGCGGACGGCCTCAGCGCGGGCCTGGGAGAGCGCGAGGTTGACGGCGTCATCGCCCTTGTCGTCGGTGTGGCCCTGGATCTCGACGCGGCGGATCTCGGGGTGGAGGCTGAGGGGTGGCGGCGACCTCGCTCAGGATGGGGAAGGAGCGGTCTTCGATGAGGGCGCGGTCGAAGGCGAAGAACACCTGCTCCTGGATGACGACCTGCGCCTCGGTGACCTCGATCTTTGAGCGGGCGAGGGTGAGGGCGAGGAGCTGGGGGTCGCCGCCGGGGAGGACGGTGAGCTCCTGCTGGGCGGAGGCGTGATCGGCGCCGCCGTCGATGAGGAGCTGCCAGGCGCCGGGGGTGAGCGGGACGTCCCCGGTGCCGTCTGAGCCGGTCTGGAGGCTGAGGGTCTGCTCCTCTTTGGTGAGCCGGACGCGGGCGTCGATGGGGTCGCCGCGCTCATCGCTGATGCGGACGCGGACGACGCGGGGGAGCCACTGCATGCGCAATTGGCGCTGCTGGCTCCCGGCGACGAGCGGGACGGTCTGGGGGGCGAGGGGCTGGTACCCGGCGGCGGCGGCGCTGACTTTTACCGGGCCGACGGGGACATCGGAGAGGACGAGGCGGCTGTCGGGGCCGGGGATGTACGGCTGCTCATTGACGGTGATCTGGAGCCCCTCGACGGGCCGCCCGGCGGGATCGACGATCTCGATGAGCAGATCGGCGGTGGCGGGGGCCGGGGGGGCGAGGAGCATCTCGACGGGCTGGACAGTGGTGCCGGGGGCGACAGAGATGTCCTGCTCGGCCATCCCGAAGCGCTCGGAGGAGGCGAGGACGGTCCACGAGCCGGGATCGACGGCGAGGGTGCGGGTGCCGTCGGGGAGGACGGGGACGGGGGGCAGGACCTCGGCGCCGACCATGCGGAGCAGGGTGTCAGGGGCGGCGCCATCTGCAGTCCGGGCGGTGATCTTGAGGCGGCGGCCCTCCCACTTCGGGCGGAGCTGCACGCGGTTGTCGCCGTCCCGGAGGGTGACGCTCTGCTGGAGCGGCGCGAGCAATTCGCCGTCTACGCGGACAGTGTGCTTGCCGGGCGCCAGCGAGGCGACGCGGAGGACGCCGCCGGGGCCGGTGGTGCCGACGGGCTGGCCGTCGATCTCGACTGCGGCGCCGCCGGGGCCTGCGCCGTCTGGGTCGAGGACGGTCAGCTCCAGGGCGGCCTCGCCTTCGGGGCGGAGGAGGCGCGCGTCGATCTCGACGAGCTGGACGTCCTCGGGGCGCACCTGCACGCTGCGCTCCTGGAGGCCGAAGGTGGAGGAGGAGATGAACAATTCCCACGGGCCGGGATCGAGGGTGTAGAGGGCCTCGCCGTCGGGGCCGAGGCTGTCGGCGGGGATCTCGGCAGCGCCGACCCAGCGCACCTGCGCGTCGATGAGCGCGCCCTCCGGGCCGCGCGCGACGACCTGCACCGATCCGGGCTTCCACGGCAGGACGATGACCGTCTCGCGGAGGCCGTCGACAAGCTCGATGTCGCGCGGCGCGATGTCGCGGAAGTGCTCGCCGGAGACCTGGATGCTGCGGCTGCCGGGCTGGAGGCCGACGACCTTCAGCGTCCCGGCGGTGCCGGTGGAGCCGAGCCGGTGGCCCTCCAGCATCACCTCGGCGCCCTCGACCGGCTGGCCGTCAGGGTCGATCACCCGGACGAGCAGGGCGGCCATGCCGGTCTCGCGCTGCTGGAGGAGGAATTCGACCTCCTGGTACTGGCCCTCCGCGTCGATGACCACCTCGCGCTCCTGCATGCCGTAGGCGGCAGAGGAGGCCAGCACCGTCCAATTGCCGGGGGCGAGCACGAACATATGCTCCCCGTCCTCACCGACCGCCGTCTCCGGCACCTCCTCAGGGCCGATCAGCCGCAGCATCGCGTCCCCGACCGGGGCGATCTCGGTGCGGGTGACGACGCGCAGCGAGCCGGGCGGGCGCAGCAGGTAGAGCCGCTGCGTGGTGGGGCCGGGGCCGAGCTGGACGGAGGAGGGGGTCGGGCGGAAGTCGGGGGCGTCGACGGAGATCGCGCGCTCGCCCTCGCGCAGGCCGGTGACGCCGAGGGTTCCGCCGGTGGAGGTCTGTCCGCGCGCGCGCCCGTCGATGCTGACCGTGGCGCCGTTGACCGGGGCGCCCTGATAGTCGAGGACTTCGAGCTTGACCTCGGCGGTTCCGCCCTCGTCAGGGAGCAGGATCGCGGAGAGCCGCACCGGCTGGTAGCGGTCGGCCTCCATCAGCACCGTGCGGCGCTGCGTCTCCCGGCCGTCGGCGGAGAGCTCGACCTCCCAGAGCCCGGGGGCGAGCGTCAGCCGCTCCGCGCCGTCCGCCCCGATCTAGAGCGGCGGGGGGCCGTTGCGGACGGAGAGCAGCGCGTCGAGGGGCTGACCTGTGCCGTCCTCCACGGTGACGACGAGAGCGTACGGGGTGAGGGGCGGGGGCGGGGG
>JBEIQZ010000505.1:0-4567 GCA_040376255.1 Alphaproteobacteria bacterium | reverse complement strand
CGGGCGCTGGCCCACGGGTTCTCGGCCTGCATGACGCTGGCGACGGGGGTGATGTGGTACGGGCTGCTGGCGCACGACTTCTCGATAAAGTACGTCGCGCAGGTGGGGAGCCTGGCGACGCCGCTGTGGATCGACGTGGTGAGCCTGTGGTCATCGCTGGAGGGTTCGATCCTGTTCTGGGGGTTGATCCTGTCGGGGTACATCACGGCGACGCTGTACCGGAACGGGGATCGGAACCCTGAGACGATGCCCTTCGCGACGGGGGTGTTCTGCCTGATCGGGACATTTTTCTCATTGATGCTGGCGGGGCCGGCGAATCCGTTCCTCCCCTCCCCTTCACCGGTGCCGCTGGACGGGCCGGGTCCGAACCCGCTGCTGCAGAACCACCTCTTGATGGTGATCCACCCGCCGATGCTGTACCTGGGCTACGTCGGGATGACGATCCCGTTCGGCCTGGCGGTGGGGGCGCTGATCCGGGGGCAGCTGGGGGCGACGCAGCTCGCGCCGCTGCGGATGTGGCTGATGATCCCCTGGACGTTCCTGACCGGCGGGATCGTGCTGGGCGGGTGGTGGGCGTACGAGGTGCTCGGATGGGGCGGCTACTGGGCGTGGGATCCGGTGGAGAACGCCTCGCTGCTGCCGTGGCTGACGGCGACGGCGGCGCTGCATGCGATGATGCTGCCGGGGCGGCGGGGGATGATGAAGGGGTGGACGCTGTCGCTGGTGGCGGCGACGTTCCTGCTCACGCTCCTGGGGACGTTCATGACGCGCTCCGGGGTGTTCAACTCGGTGCATGCCTTCAGCCAGTCTGAGATCGGGCCGGCGTTTCTGGCGTTCATCGCGTTCTGCCTTGTCGGGTGTGTGATCCTGCTGGCGACGCGGGTGGATCGGATCGAGGGGGAGGGCAGCATCGGGAGCGTGGTCAGCCGGGAGAGCGCCTTTCTGGTGAACAACCTGCTGTTCGTGGTCCTGACGTTCACGATCCTGATCGGGACGACGTTCCCGCTGATCACTGAGGCGGTGAAGGGGACGCGGCTCTCGGTGGGAGAACCGTACTTCGACCGGATGGCGGTGCCGATCGGGGTGGCGATCCTGTTCCTGATGGGGGTGGGACCGGCGCTCCCGTGGGGAGAGGCCAGCCGGGAGCGGCTGAAGACGGCGGTCGGAATTCCTGCGGTGGCGGCGGCGGGGGCGGGGGCGCTCTCGGCGGCGCTGGGGGTGACCGGGGCGTGGCCGCTGCTGGCGATGACCTGCGCGGGTTTTTCGATGGCGGTGACGGTGCGTGAGGGAGTACAGCCGGTGCTGGCCCGGATGCGGGCGGACGGAGGAGGCGGGGCGGACGGAGGAGGCGGGGCGAACGGAGGGGGCGGGGCGCGGGTGTCTTTCGGGACGGCGCTGGCGCGGGCGTGGGGTAGCAGCAGGCGGAGGATGGGCGGGTATACGGTGCATGCGGGCATCATCGTGATGATCACCGCCATCGCCCTCTCCTCGGCGTTTCAGACGGATCGGCAGATCCAGATGAAGACGGGCGAAGAGGCGTCTTTCATGGGCTACCGCATCCGGTACGACGGATATCGTACGCGCGAGGAGCCGAACCGCACGATGCACATCGGGCGCTTCAGCGTGGGCAAGGACGACGGCGGCGCGCTCAAGGAGAGCGCGGTCATCGCGACGATGGAGCCGGCGCTCAACGCCTACCCGCAGATGCAGAGCCCCATCGGGACCCCGGCCGTCCGGAACAGCCTGACCCACGATCTGTACCTGAGCCTGATGGACGTCTCTGATGGGAAGGCCGGGCTCCATGTCTACCACACGCCGGGGATGATCTGGTTGTGGATCGGCGCGGGCGTGGCGATCCTCGGATCGTTGATCGCGGCGTGGCCGGGGCGGAAGGAGGCGGCGGCGGGGGCGCTCGACGGCATGGTGGAGCGCAGCGACGGCAGCGGGAACGGCAGCGGCAGCAGCGGCGACGCAGCCCGGGGCACAGGCACGGGCCGCGCAGGGGGCGCAGGATGAGCAGAAGCGGCGGGCCCAACTGGAAGTACCTGGGGATCGGCCTGGTGCTGGTGCTCCCGATGCTCTACTTCCTGGCGCGGGGATTTGAGTTTGATCCTCGACGGATCGACACACCGCTGATCGGGAAGCCTGCGCCTGCGTTCCGGCTGCCGGTGCTGGGGGGTGGCGAGCGGGGGCTGGAGGATCGGGCGGGCAAGCCGGCAGTCATGAACTTCTGGGCGACCTGGTGCGTGCCGTGCAGGCAGGAGCACCCGCTGCTGCAGCAGGCGGCGCGGGTATACGGGGATCGGGTGGAGTTCACGGGGATCGTCTACATCGATACGGAGGAGAAGATCCGGCAATGGCTCGGGCCGGGCGGGTCGGTGTACCCGATCCTGATCGACGACCGCACGCGCACGGCCATCGCCTACGGGGTGAGCGGCGTCCCGGAGACGTTCTTCATTGACCGGGACGGGACGATGATCGAAAAATACAACGGACCGCTCCCCGCCGCCTACCTCAAGGCGATGCTGGAGAAGCTGGCGGGGCCGGGATGAACGCGCCCATGAACAGGACGGCGCCCATGAAGACGGCGCTCATGAAGACGGCCGGTGTGATCTGGCTCTGCGGGGCATTGCTGGCCAGGGACGCAGGAGCAGAACCGGCGGCGGGCGCGGCTCCGGGTGCGGCTCCGGCGGCGGGTGCGGCTCCGGCGACCGCATCTTCAACCTCCCCTGCCCCCGGCGCTCTTCCCGGGCCTGATCCGGAGACAGTGGTGGGACCGCCATCGGGACCGCCGCTGACCGGTGAGCAGCTGGAGGCAGCGACAAAGGAGACCGCGTCCAAGATCCGGTGTCCGGTCTGCCAGGGGCTCTCGGTGGAGGCCAGCCCGTCGGAGGTGGCGCGGGCGATGCTGGAGGAGGTCCGGACGCTCGTGGCGATGGGCTACGACGAGGAGCAGATCTCGCTTTACTTCGAGGCAAGTTACGGGGAGTTTGTCAGACTGGAGCCGAAAACGGATGGTTTTTCGTTATGGGTGTGGGTGCTTCCGCCGCTCTTCCTCCTCGCAGGCGCAGGGCTTGTATGGACGAGCATCGGGAGCGGACAGAGCCGGACGGTCGGCAACGCCGGCAACGCCGGGACAGCACTGAATGGCGGGACAGCGCTGAATGGCGCGGCACGCGGCACAGCAGGCGGCACAGCGGGCAGTACAGCGGGCGGCACAGCGGAAGCGGCGCCGGGCAGCACAGCGGGCGACGCGGCACCGGGCGAGGCGGGCAGCGCGGCGGGCGACGGAGATATGAGGCAGTGGCTGGAGAAGGTGAGACGGGAAAGCAGGAGGGACCCTTGAGGAACGGCTGGAGGTGGGGGGCAGCCGGACGAGGGGCGACCGGACGGAGGACGACTGATACGGAAATGCTGAAAGCAGTTCCGTATCACGAGAGCAATGAATACCGGCATGAAGAATAGGTGGTCGGTGGAAGCACGCTTAGCGCGGAACGCGCAGCGGGCGACCATCGGCCATCTATTCTTCATGCCGGTATGACGGGCAGAGCTGGACGAAGGACGACTGACGGACAGAGACGACTGACGGGCAGAGAGGAACGCGCATGACTTTTCAGGACTGGCTGCCGGGACTTGTGGCAGCGACGGCGGGGATAGCAGTGGGGACGGGGCTGCTCCTGCGCGCCCGGAGCGGGCCGTTTCTGCCGTCGCCGGACGTGGCGGAGCGGATCGAGCTGGAGCGGCAGCGGGATCTTTTTTACAGCGGGCTGCGGGAGCTGGAGGTGGAGCGCGACCGGATGGAGCCGGAGCGGCTGGAGGCGGAGCGGTACCGGCTGGAGCTGGAGGCGGCGAAGGTGCTGAAGGGGCTGGACGCGCTGATGCAGCGCGGGACAGCGGTGGCGCCGAAGATCCGGCCGGGCATCGGGGAGCAGCACCCGAGGCTGGTGGGGGCGCTCTGGGCGACGATGGCGATGCTGTTCCTGGGGGCCATCGGGCTGGGGCTGCAGCAATACAGCGCGCCCCGGACGGGCGGCTCGGTGACGGGGAACGGCCAGAGCGGCGGGATGGGCGGCGGGATGGGCGGCGGGATGGGCGGGACGGGCGGGACGGGCGACGGGACAGGCGCGCCGGTGCAGCTGGATCCCATCACTCAGCAGGCGTGTACGGAGGCGGAGAAGAACCCGGCCGACATCGCGAAGCTGAACCTGTGCGGACACGGGCTGATGCGGGCGGATCGGATGATGGAGGCGTGGAAGCTGTCGGAGCAGGTCGTCGCCATCGAGAGCGACAACATCGAGGCGCGGACACACCAGGGGATCATCCTGATCGCTATCAACGAGACGGCGATGGCGAAGGCGATCCTGGAGAAGGTGATCGCGATGCAACCGGACATGGTGGAGGCGCTCTCCTACCGGGGACTGCTGCACATGAGCGAGGGCGAGGCCGACCGGGCGATCGCGCTCTGGGAGCGGGTGATCGCGATTGATCCGACGCAGACGGAGGCGATGGCCCCGCTGATCCAGATGGCGAAGAACCCGTCAGCGGGCATGCCGCCGCAGATTGCGGG
>JBEIQZ010000409.1:0-5762 GCA_040376255.1 Alphaproteobacteria bacterium | reverse complement strand
CGCCCCTCATCCGGCCCTCCGGGCCACCTTCTCCCCCAAGGGGCGAAGGGACGGAGGGTGCTTCTCGGCAGTCTATTTCCAGGTTCGGTATAATATGCCCTTTGTCGCGCTCCACCATGACATGCTCGATCACTGGTTCCCCGCAGTGATCCGGAGCCGCTACAACCTGACCCTCGCCGTCATCTACCCGCCCTGATCCTCCTCCAGCTCCGCCACCACCCTCCACCCCTCCCCCGCCGCTGCCCCCGGCTCATCCGGTCGCCGCACCTGAACGACGTCATATCCGGCGGCCTTCGCGGCCAGCAATTCGGCGGGCTGGTCGGAGAAGAAGCGGATTGTGGCGGGCGGGACGCTGAGGGCGTCTGCGATCCGCAGGTAGGAGGCGGGCTCCTGCTTGGGGCCGGTCTTCGTGTCGAACCAGCCTGAGATCAGCGGCGAGAGATCGCCATCGACGGTGTGCGCGAAGTAGAGCCGCTGCGCCTGCACGGAGCCGGAGGAGTAGACGGCGATCCGCGCCCCGGCGGCATGCCAGCGGCGCAGGCAGCCGACGACCTCCGGGTAGAGGTGGGCCTGTAATTCTCCGCTGCGGAAGCCCGACTCCCAGATGCGGCCCTGGATGTCCTTCAGCGGCCCGATCTTCTGATCCGCGTCGCTCCACCCCTCCAGCGCGCGGATCTGCTGCGCGAGCGGCGCGTCATCGGGCAGCAGCGCGAGGCGGCGCACCTCCGCGAGTTCGGCGGACAAAGAGAGATGTCCGTCTTGTACAAAGGCTGAGAGCCGCGCCCGCGCCCACGGGTACATCACGCGCTTCACAAAGGAGATCGCCCCCACCGTCCCCTCAATGTCGAGCAGGATGACTGCAGGCAGCGCGCTATCCATGTTTGTACGCCGGGAAGCGCGCTGATATGTCCGATCCGGTGTACTGCGCGACCCAGCCCGCCGGATCGGTGAACAGGCGGATCGCCGCGAAGTCGGGGGCCTCGCCCGCGTCGAACCAGTGCGGTGTCCCGGCGGGGACGGCGATGAAGTCCCCGGCGGCGGCGCGGAGGGCGAACACCCGCGCGCCGAGGTGGAAGCAGAAGAGGCCGCCGCCTGCGACGAACAGGCGCACCTCGTCCTCAGTGTGCCGGTGCTCGGCGAGGAACTTCTGGCGGATCATGTGGCGCTGCGGGTGATCGGGCGACATCTTAACCGCGTCGACGGTCGGGTAGCGGGCGCGGAGGGGCACGAGCAGGGGCGCGAGCGCCTCCGGCAGCAGCGCCGGAGCATCGGGGAGCCCGCCGGGGAGCGGCCAGCGCGCAAATTCTATCCCGTTCCCCGCCAGCATCCGCCGGATCCATGCGGGATCGTTCCCCTCCGCCAGCGCGAGGGGGGCGCGACCGGAGGCGACAGCGGGAGTGTCCGGGTAGACGCTGAGGTGGCTCATCGCTTCTGCTCCAGGAAATACAGGTTCAATAGAAAATCCCACGTCTCCAGGTGCCGGAAGGCGGAGGCCGGATCGCGCCCCCAGGCGTAGATGCCGTGACCGGCGATCAGCCAGGCCCACGACATCGGAGAGAGCACCCGCTCCACCGCGCTGCAGAGGCGCCGCATGTCCTGATCGTTCTGGACCACCGGCAGCCGGACGGTCTGCTCATGGCTGCTGACCCCCTCCAGCCCCTTCTGAAGCTCCCAGCCGGTGAACAGCAGCGGCGAGGCCGCCCCGCGCGAGCAGAGCGTCGCCATCGGGCTGTGGACGTGCAGCACGCAGCCGGTCTGCGGCAGCAGCCGGTACAGCATCAGGTGGAGCGCCAATTCCGCCGACGGCCCCCGCTCCGGCCTCCCCGGAGGTTTTCCGCCCTGAACCTGTGCGCGCCCCTCCCGATCCGTCCAGAGCAGATCCTCCGGCCCCATCGCCCCCTTGTCGCAGCCAGACCCCGTGCTGACCACCGCCTCCCCGACCCGGATCGACAGGTTCCCGCTGGTCGCGGGCATCCAGCCCCGGTCGTAGAGCCGACGACCGAGCCCGATCAGTGTTTTGACCGCCTGTTCCCCGGTGAGCGCCCCGGCGGGGAGCGGTTCCCGTACCACCATCCCATCCACCATGCCGCCAGCCTATCACGCGCGGCCGCGCACACCACCTCCGACGCGCCATGCCTGCCCGGCGGAATCCAGCGGTTCCAGAGAGATTTCTATATGAACGATCAGCCGATAACCGCCTCTCTTTCAAAAAGTCTGGATCGGGATCTTGAAATGGGGTATACCGCTCCCGGCCTGAACACCGCCTGCCGCCCTGCAGACCCCTCGCCCCGGTAAGTTATGCGCGCCCGTTATATCGAATTGTTCCGCCGTATGCTGGATCCGAACCCGCGCCTCGCGGACGCCGCCTATGACGCCGTCCTCTTCGACCGGGAGGAGGCCGTGCCGGATCTCATCGAGTGTTATCAGAAGAGCCCGCGCGACGCACGCACCCGCTTTTTCACGGTGCAGCTCCTCGGCTTCTCCTCCGCGCAGGCGGCCGTCCCGACCTTGATCGCGGCGCTCCGCGACGAGGACGAGGCGGTGCGGGCGGAGGCATGCAGGTCGCTTGAAGACCTGTCTGCCGAGGTGGCGATCCCTGACATCGAGCGGTTGCTGGCCGACCACGAGGCGTCTGTGCGCGAGGCAGCCACCGACGCGATCCAGGCGCTCCGGGCGACGGGCTGAGCAGCGGGAGCCGGCTGGATCGGCTACAGTGCTGCCTGCTTCCTGCCTGGAGATGACGATGCTTCTGCTCTCCCTTGTCCAGACCGGCTGGGCCTTCTGCGGCACCTACACCGGGCCGCTCGGCTCCTCGCTGGAGAACTACGCCTCCCGCGTGATCATCGCCCGCGACGGAGATTACACCGCCCTGACGCTGGCCGCCGACGTGAGCGGCGACGCGACGGACTTCGGCATGGTGATCCCGGTGCCGGAGGTGCTGACCGCTGAGGACGTCTCGCTGGTCGATCCGGCGGACTTCAACGCGATGGACGCCTACACCGCCCCGCGCATGGTCTCCTACACCTGCGACGACTTCGTCCGCGACGAATACGACTACGCGAGCGCAGCCGACGACAGCGGCGCGGCCGGGGGCGGCACAGACGCGAACGGGGTGACGGTGGAGGCCGCCTTCGAGGTCGGGAGCTACGACATCGCCGTGCTCTCCGCGACCGGCGAGGAGGGGCTGCTGGCGTGGCTGGACAGCAACGGCTTCACGATGCCCGATGGCGCGGGGCCGATCCTCTCCGACTACATCGACGGCGGCTACTACTTCCTCGCCGCCCGCGTCCAGATGGAGGAATTGCCGGGCGGGGCGTTCCTCGCGCCGCTCCAGCTCCGCTACGAGGCCGCCACCTTCTCCCTGCCGATCCGCATCGGCACCTCAGTCTCGGCGGGCGAGCAGGAGGTGATCATCCACGTCCTGAACCCCTCGGCGGACGGCTCGGCGGGGATCGCCAACTACGCCGAGGCGACGGTCGAGGACGAGTGCATGTTCCCGCCCGAGACGGTGGGCTACGGCGCGTGGTACGAGGATCAGCTCGCCGCCGCCTTTGAGACGGGCGTCTGGGTAAAGGAGTACGCCTGGGCCATCGGCTCCTGCGACCCCTGCTCCTCCGATCCGCCGGGCGAGTCTACGCTGCAGGCGCTCGGCGTGCGCTGGGACAGCTATGACACCTACGTCACCCGCATCCGCGCGCGGTTCAGCCCCGACGAGGCGACGCAGGATCTCGTCATCTACCCGAGCAACATCCAGGAGAGCGAGCAGATCCGCTACATCCTGTACAAGCACGAGCTTGAGACGTACCTGCCGGTCTGCGGGATCGGGATGATCGAGGACGAACCCGGCACCTGCGAGGAGGACGCGAGCGGGACAGACAGCGGGACGCCTGAGGACTTCGACGACGAGGTGAAGGCCGGAGCGGGCTGCGGCTGCGCGACCGGTGCCGGAGCGACCGGTGCCGGAGCATCCGGCTTCATCGCGGTTTCTCTGGCAGGGTCGCTGCTGATCGGGAGCCGCCGCCGGAGGGGATGATATCAGCGCGCATGAAATGCGTGCGGATATCCTCAGCGGGCAGGATATCATCCGGTTCTGGAGATCCGGATGCGCCACCCGCTCACCGCCCTGTTCCTGCTGCTCCCGCTCACCGCCTGCAACCCGGACGGCAGCACCGGCAAAGAGAGCCTGCCGACCGGCCTCAGCGGATCGGACGAGGACGGCGACGGCTTCAGCACCTCCCAGGGCGACTGCGATGACAGCGACGCGGGCGTGAACCCGGAGGCGGCGGAGCTGTGCGACGGCGCAGACAACGACTGCGACAACGAAATCGACGAGGGCGTGACCGCCACCTTCTATGCGGACGCGGATCAGGACGGCTACGGCGACTCCGGCGCCGCGATGGAGGCCTGCGCCCCGCCGGACGGCTACACCACCGACACCGCCGACTGCGACGACGCGGACGCGGGGGTGAACCCCGACGCGGCGGAGGTGTGCGACGGCGTCGATCAGGACTGCGACGGGGCCATCGACGACGGCGTTACGGTGCGGGGCTATGAGGACGCCGACGGGGACGGCTACGGCGACCCGCTGGTCTGGGCGGACGCCTGCGACCTCCCCCCCGGCAGCGTCACCGACGACAGCGACTGCGACGACAGCTCTGACGATGTGCATCCGGGCGCGACCGAGGTCTGCGACGGGCTGGACAACGACTGCGACGGGCTGACCGACGAGGAGGTGTCCTACACCTGGTACGCCGATCTCGACGGCGACAGCCACGGCAACCCCCTGCTGCCGATCCAGGCATGCGCCCAGCCCGCCGGGTACAGCGGCAGCAGCGACGACTGCGACGACGCGGACGCCGACGTCAACCCCGACGCGCTGGAGGTCTGCGACGGCTACGACGACGACTGTGACGGCCTCACCGACGAGGACGACGCGGTCGACGCCGCGATCTGGTACGCGGACACGGACGGCGACGGCTGGGGCGACGCGGGCGTCACCGCCCCCGGCTGCACCGAACCTCCAGGCTACACCGCCCTCCCCGGCGACTGCGACGACGGCGACGCGGCGACGAGCCCGGGCGCGATCGAGTACTGCGACGGAGCAGACGACGACTGCGACGGCCAGATCGACGAGGACAGCGCCGTCGACGCGCCGCTCTGGTACGCGGACGGCGACGGGGACGGCTACGGGGACGCGCGGGTGTCGGTGCATGCCTGCAGCCAGCCCGGCGGCTACGTCGCGGACGCGACCGACTGCGACGACGGCGCGGCGGCGGCCTATCCCGGCGCGACGGAATTCTGCGACGGGATCGACAACGACTGCGACGGCGCCGAGGACGAGCCGGACGCCGCCGACGCGCTGATCTGGTACGCCGACAGCGACCGGGACAGCTTCGGGGACGCCGCGCAGCCGACTACCGCCTGCGACCAGCCCGCCGGGTACTCGGCAAACGATCTCGACTGCGACGACACCGACCTGAGCGTCTATCCGGGCGCGGCTGAGTACTGCAACGGCTACGACGACGACTGCGACGGGCAGATCGACGAGGGCAGCGCGGTGGACGCCGTCGCATGGTACGCCGACGCCGACGGCGACGGCTGGGGCGATCCGGGGAGCGCGGTGAGCGCCTGCAGCCAGCCCGCCGGGTACGTCGCCGGTGACGACGACTGCGACGACGCGGACACCGGCACCCACCCGGGCGCGCCGGAGTACTGCGACGGGATCGATCAGGACTGCGACGGCAGCGCCGACGAGCAGGCGG
>JBEIQZ010000220.1:0-9092 GCA_040376255.1 Alphaproteobacteria bacterium | reverse complement strand
TGGAGCCGCTGGTCTCGGTGAAGAGACCGCCGCCGTCGGTGTCCGCGACGTTGCAGTAGATCGCCGCGTTGCTGAACGAGGTCGTCGCGTCGGAGACATGGACACCGGCGCCGTCGGTGGCGGTGTTGTCGAAGACGACGCCCTGCTCGAAGGAGAGCGAGGCCGCGTCGCTGGCGTAGATACCGCCGCCCTGATCGGCGAAGTTGCCGTAGACGTCCACCCCGTCAAACGAGGCCGCCGAGTTCCGGACGCAGGCGCCGCCGCCGTAGCTGTAGAGCCAGTACTGGGTGAAGCTGCCGACGCTGGTCTGGGCGAAGTCGGGGAGGGTGTTGTCGCGGAGGACGACGTCGCTGATGACAGGGTCGTCGCCGTCGATGTACAGACCGCCGCCGCAGTACTCATAGACCGTGACCGTGCAGGTGTTGAGCCCGGTGCTGGAGGCCGAGGAGTTGGCGCAGGTGGTGGAGGAGGTCGAGGAGCTGACCTGACCGGAGCCGCCGGTGATGGTGAAGCCGTGCAGCGTGGGGGCCGCGCCGGTGCCGGAGGCGATGGTGACCGCCGGGCCGCAGGCGGTCGGGTTGGAGGCGGTGCAGGTCGGCATCGTGGCGTCGATGATCGTGTAGTCAGCGCCCTCGACGCCCCAGACGTCGATGCTGTTGCCGTCGAGATCGATGGGCTCGCGGTAGGTGCCGGGGAGGGCGATCACGCACTGCTGCGCGTTGTCGATGGCGTCCTGCAGGCTCAGGAAGGGGTTGCCGATCGTGCCGTTGCCGCCGGAGGTGCCGGTGATGGCGTCCGCGACCATCGGCTCGGTGGCGTCGGCGTCGTTGCAGTCGTAGCCGTTGTCCGCGTAGCCGGGGGGCAGGCTGCACTCAGAGACGGTGACCGAGGGGTTACCGGTGCCGTCGCCGTCGCTGTCCTGGTACCAGGTCGTGCCGTCCACCGGGCTCTCATCGACCGTGCCGTCGCAGTCGTTGTCCGCGCCGTCGCAGTACTCGTCCGCGCCGGGGTAGATGTTGGAGACGAGATCGTTGCAGTCGGTGTTGTCGGTGACGTAGCCGACGGGCTGGGCGCAGGAGACGACCGAGGAGGTGTTGAGGCCGTAGCCGTCGGTGTCGGCGTCGCGGTACCAGGTGATCGCGTCCGCCGAGGCGTTCTCATCGACCTGACCGTCGCAGTCGTCGTCGTAGCCGTTGCACAGCTCAGTGGCGCCGGGGTTGCTCTCATAGCGGCTGTCGAGGCAGTCGGTGTCGTCCGCGACGTAGCCGGCGGGCTGGTCGCAGTCGATGTCTGAGACTGCAGCGTTGCCGTAGGCGTCGCCGTCGAGATCCTGGTACCAGGTGGCGACGTCGAGGGCGGCGTCCTCGTCGGTGCTGCCGTCGCAGTCGTCGTCGTAGCCGTTGCAGTACTCAGGGGCGTTCGGGTTGCTGGTGGCGCGGGCGTCGTCGCAGTCGCGGTTGTCCGCGATGTAGCCGGCGGGCTGCCAGCAGGAGACAGTGCTGGTGGCGGGGTCGCCGTAATTGTCGCGGTCGGCGTCGGCGTACCAGGTGGAGGCGTTGGTGGCGTCGGCCTCGTCGATGGTGCCGTCGCAGTCGTTGTCGATGTAGTCGCACACCTCGGTGGCGGCGGGGTTGGCCGAGGCGCTGCCGTCGTTGCAGTCGGTGTTGTCCGACACGTACCCGGCGGGCGCAGCGCAGGCGACCTGGGAGATGCGGTTGTTGCCGTAGTTGTCGCCGTCGGCGTCCTGGTACCAGGTAGCGGCGTCGGCGGCGCTGGACTCGTCGGTGGAGCCGTCGCAGTCGTCGTCGACGCTGTTGCACATCTCGGTCGCGGCGGGGTTGATCGCGGCGGCGGCATCGTTACAGTCGGTGGAGCTGCTGACATAGCCCGCAGGCTGGGCGCAGGCGGTCACCGTGGCGGAGGCGTCGCCGTAGCCGTCGCCGTCGGTGTCGGCGTACCAGGTCACGCCGTCGCTGGAGGTGCTCTCGTCGATGTCGCCGTCACAGTCGTCGTCGTAGCCGTTGCAGACCTCGGTGGCGCCGGGGTAGACCGCGTTCATCGAATCGTCGCAGTCGGTGTTGTCCGCGACATAGCCGACGGGCTGGGTGCAGGCCTCCTGGGTCAGCATCGCTGCGCCGAAGCTGTCTCCGTCAAAGTCGGCGTACCAGGTGAGGGTCACGCCCTCGTCGGTCTGGCCGTTGCAGTCGTTGTCCACCCCGTCGCAGACCTCCCGGTTGCCGGGGAAGGAGGTGCCGGTGGTGTCGTCGCAGTCGGTCGCGTCCTCGACGTAGCCGTCCTGGATCTCGCAGGCGTTGATCGACGCCAGCGGATCGCCGTAGGTGTCGCCGTCGCTGTCCGCGTAGTAGGTGTTGGAGACGCCCTCGTCGGTCTCGTCGTTGCAGTTGTTGTCCAGCCCGTCGCAGACCTCGGTGTTGCCCGGGTAGATCGACGCCTGCCCGTCGTCGCAGTCGGTGTTGTTCGGGATGTAGCCGGTGGGCGCCTCGCAGGCCTCGATCGTCACCGTCTCAGAGCCGTAGCCGTCCTGATCGGCGTCGGCGTAGAAGGTCTGCAGCACGCCCTCGTCGACGTTGCCGTCGCAGTTGTCGTCGACGCCGTTGCAGAGCTCGGTGGCGCCGGGGCTGATCGCGGCGTCGGCGTCGTTGCAGTCGTTGGCGCTCGGGCAGAAGCCGTCGCCGTCCTCGTCGCAGGCCCCGGTGCCGCTCTCCTTGGGGACGGACTCGTCGGGGATCTTGGTGCCGGCGTCACAGCCCCAGAGGGCGAGGAGGGGGAGTGTCCAGAGAAGGCGCATCATCGTGGCTCCATCGGCCAGAGGGCCGGCACATCGAAAAAGAGGAGGAGAAGAGATCCTGATCAGGATTGTATCACAGACTGCACTCTGCAGAGTTGCGCCATGCTTTCATTCCCGCATGTCAGGACTGCCTGTCCCTGCGGCGATCAGCCCGCCAGAAGCCCGTACCGCAGCCCGCGATCCGAGATCCGGAACGACTGCCGCCGGATCTGCTCCAGCAGCTGGAGGAGGATGATCGCGCCGGCCAGCACCGTGTCGGCGCGGTCGGGCGAGGCGCGGACGATCTGGCGCCGCATGTCGGGCGTGGCGCCGAGCAGCAGATCGATCTGGCGGCGCAGCCCCCCGGCGCTCAGGATGCTGCCGTGGACGCGGGCGGGATCGTAGCGGTCGAGGCCGAGCTCCGTGGCGGCGAGCGTGGTGGCCGTCCCGGCGACGGCGATGGCGGCGCGGGGGATGGCGGGCAATTCGACCGAGGAGATCACCTGCGCCGCCACCGCGCGGGCGCGGGCGAGGGTGGCGGTGTCCGCGACGCCGTAGCCGAGGCACTGCTCAGTCAGGCGCACCGTGCCGATCTCCAGCGAGGTCCTGTATAAGATGCGCTCGCCCTCGCCGAGGATCACCTCAGTCGAGCCGCCCCCCGGATCGACCAGCACCACCGGCCCGTCCGGCACCTCCAGCCCGCTCTTACCGCCCAGCCAGGTGAGCCGCGCCTCCTCCTCGCCGCTGATCACCTCCACCCGGAGGCGCGTGTGGGTGCGGACCTGCGCGTAGAAGTTCGTCGCGTTGAGCGCCCGCCGCGAGGCTGAGGTCGCCACCGCCCGGACGCTCTCCGGCGGCACGCCGCGCGCCTGCGCGAATTGCGCGTACTCCTTCAGCACCCGGATCGCCTCCTCCATCCGGTCAGGCCGGAACACGCCGCGATCTCCCAGCCCCTTCCCCAGCCCCACTACGCGGGCCTCCTCCTGCACGACCTTCCCCGCGTCGTCCACCACCAGCAGCAGCAGCGAGTTGGAACCGATATCGATGGATGCCTTCAAAGTCTCTACCCCCCCGCCAGAACCTGCTGACGGCCCCGCGCGCTTAACCAGTATCGGGATCCCCCGCGCCCCGCCGCTACCAGCTCAGGTGGGGCGACCAGTGCGGGTTGCTGTAGCCGCCGCCGCCGCTGCTCACCTGGAGCTGGTAGCTGCCGTCCGACGAGGAGAGCCACAGGTGGTTGCCGCCCGCCCGCGTCGAGGAGAACAGCACATAGTTGCCGTCCGGCGACCAGGACGGGTCCTCGTTGTCGCCCTGCCCCTGCGTGATCCGCTCCGCGCCCTTCCCGTCCGTCCCGACGGTGAACACGTCGAACCGCCCGTCCCGCGCCACGAAGGCGATGCGGTCGCCCGCCGGGGACCAGGCCGGATCGGTGCAGTGCGATCCGGCGAAGCTCACCCGCGACGCCGGGCCGCCGCCCGAGGGCATCACGTAGACCTGCGGCCCGCCGCCGCGCTCGCTCACGAAGGCGATGCGGGAGCCGTCCGGCGACCAGGTCGGGGAGGTGTCGATCCCCGGAGAGTCCGTCAGCCGCGCCAATTGGCTGCCCGTCGCGGCGTCCAGCAGGTACAGCTCGGCGTCGCCGCTCACCGTCAGCGTGATCGCGAGGAGGCTGCCGTCAGGCGAGAACGCCCCGCCGGTGTTGATGCCCGCCCGCGACGACACGCGCCGGATCTGGCCCCGGCTGAGGTCGGCGACGTACAGATCGGGGTTCCCGGCGGCGTAGGAGGTGAAGGCGATGGCGGTGCCTGCCGGGTTCCAGCGGGGCTTCAGGTTGATGGTCCCGTTCTTCGTTACCTGACGGCGGCCATAGCCGTCGATGTCCATCACGTAGATCTCCTTGTTGCCGGTGAAGTTGCCGACGAAGGTGACCTTGGTGTCAAAAAACCCGCGCTTGCCGGTGACAAAGTACATGATCTCGTTCGCCAGCCGGTGCGCGGCGCTGCGGCCGGCGTTCGCCGGGGCGGTGAACGCCTTGGCGCCCAGCTTCTCGCCGCTCCGCACGTCGTAGACCCAAACCTCCGCCCGCAACCCCTCCGGCGACGCGACGAGCCCGGTCTTCGCCAGCACCATCGCCCCCACCGTGCGCCAGTCGGAGAACAGGAACTCGCCCGGCCGCAGCCCCGCGCCCGGCGCCTCGACGCTGGCCTCAGGCGGCACGATGCGGAAGTAGCCGGTCATCTCCAGATCGCGCTGGATCACCTGCCAGAAGTCCCGCGCCTGCGACCCGCCCAGCCCCACCGGCAGCGGCAGGGCGATGGAGATGGACTGCTTCCCCGGCGCGCCCATGTCGATCACGCCCACCGTGTCGCCGTCGCCCCCCGCAGCGCCCACCCCCTGCGCCCACACCCGCGCGGAGAGCGCCGCGCCCCAGAGGCAGAGGCCGATGGACGCAGCGCCGGCGATGAGGAAGCGTTGAATCTTGGTATTTTTCATCAAAGCGCCTCTTTACAGGAGAATTTCAGCCCGACCACCCATCCCTCAGGGTGGGTCCCCGGCGTGGCCGGGAGCTGCTTCGTGGCCTCGACGGCCTCCATCGCCCAGCTGTCCGCCGACGCGTTCCCGCTGCTCTCCATGACACGGGGCGGCTCCTTCTGCATCCCGCTCCCGTCCACCGACACGCGGATCACCGCCGTCAGCGAGGGGTTCTGCTGGCAGATCGCGGTGATCGGGTGCCAGTTCGGGTTGACGCGCCGGCGCGCCTCTGCGCCCCACTTCGCCAATTCTGACGGGTTCGCTGACTTGCCGCTCCCGGCCTGATCGGGGCTCATCGTGCCGTCGGGGCTGGCCTTCGCGCGATCCTCCCTGCCGACCGGCGCCTCCATGTCCTGCAGGAGCTGGCGCCGCCGCATGTCCGCCAGCATCTCCTCGCGCAGCTTCGCCGCCTTCGCGTCCTCCTTCGGGGCCGCCTGCGCCGTCGCTGCCGACTTTGACGGGGTCGGGGGCGCCTTCGGCGTCTCAAAGGACAGATCGCTCTGCTTCGGCGGGGCGGGGGCGGGCGGGGTCGGATCGGGCGGGGTCGGCGCCCCCTTCACCGCGTCGACGGTGCGCTCGGCCTTCTGGGGGATCGCGGTCTTCGACTTCGCCGGGCCGGGCAGGTCGACCATGATCACCTCCTGAGGCCTGACCAGCGGCTTCGCGTCGTCCTCCCAGCGCATCAGCATCGCGCCGGTGAACATCACCACATGGACGAGCGCCGACGCGCCGATCTCCCAGGAAAGTCCGCTCATTGCCTGCCTCCTGCAGCGGGCGCCCCGCCCGGCTCTGTCACCAGCCCGACCTTCACGATGCCTGCGTTACGCGCCATCGCCAGCAATTGCAGGACTTTTTCGTAGGGCAGCGCCCCGTCCGCCCGCACGAACACCGGGCGATCCGGGCTGGCGGCGGCGATGGCCTTCAGCTTCACCGGCAATTCCGCGACCGGCACCTCCCGGTCGCCCCCGGTGCCGTCGCTCAGGAAATACCGCTCCGCCGCGTCGAGCGAGATCACGAGCTGGTTCTCGGCGGCCATCGACGGCGCGGCGGCCTGCGGGAGATCGAGCTCGACCCCGGTGGTCATCAGCGGGGCGGTGACCATGAAGATGATCAGCAGCACCAGCATGACGTCGACGAAGGGCGTCACGTTGATCTCAGACATCACCCCGCCCTGGCGGTTGCTGCTCATCCCCATGGCTCAGCGCCCCCGGTAGTGACGTTTGACGATGTTGAGCAGATCGGCGGCGAAGGAGTCCATCTCGTGCGCCAGCCCCCGGATGCTGCTGGTGAAGTAGTTGTAGGCCATGACCGCCGGGATCGCGGCGAGGAGGCCGACGGCGGTAGCGATGAGCGCGTGGGCGATGTCGGGGCCGACGGTGGCGACGGTGGCCTGCCCGGTCACGCCGATCTTCTGGAAGGCCCGCAGGATGCCCCAGACGGTGCCGAACAGCCCGATGAAGGGCGCGGTCGATCCGGTGGTGGCGAGGAAGGTGGTCATGCCCTCCAGCCGGTTCAATTCGGTGTTGGAGGCGCGGCGCAGGGCGCGCTCGATGTTCTCGGTCATGCCGAGGTCGATCCCGGCCCCGGCGGCGGACTCGGCGGAGATCATGCGCTTCATCTCGACGTACCCGGCGGCGAACACCTGCGCGACGGGGGCCGAGGGGTAGCGGTTGACGCGCTCATAGACCTTCTCCAGATCGGAGGACTTCCAGAACATGTCGAGGAACGCCTGGGACTCCTGCGACGCCTTCCGCACCGCCATCCCCTTGTTGAGGATGATCGCCCAGCAGGCCACCGACATCCCCACCAGCCCCAGCAGGACGAGCTGAACCACGAAGTCCGCCCCGGCGAGCAGGGACCAGATGGAGAGATCCTGTTCTGGCGCGGCGGCGATGCTGATGAGGTGGACGGGGATGATCGTTCGCATCCCGTCCCCTTAACTGCTTCAGCCCGCCCCTGCCCCCGCCTTGGCTCCCGGCGCGGACGCTGCGGCCTTCTGGCGCGCGGCAGGCTTCTTCCGGCGCTTCTTCTTCTTCGGCTCCGGGGGAGCCGTGCTGACGGCGGCGCGGATCACCTCCAGCACGGCCTCCCCGCTGGCGGCGATCTGCCAGCGGCGCATGTCCGGCACACTGGACAATTCCTCCATCGTGCGCGGGGCGACGCGGACGAGGGACTTCAGCACGTTGTTGGAGAGGATGGCGACCGCCGGGAGGTTCTGGCGGCTGACCTCGGCGTTGCGCCACTCGCGGAGCTTCACCATCAGCGCCTCGGCCTGCAGCTCGCTCAGCGCGTGGGAGATCAGCCCCTCGGCGCGCGGCGCGCGGGGGAGCGCGGCGGGGAGCGGATCGGTGGAGGCGCGCCCGTCGATGATGGCCTGCCAGAGCCCCTGCCGGTGGCGGCGGAGCAGCGGCGATCCGGCGCGGAAGGCGCCGTCGATGTCGTTGATGGAGGCGAACCGGCGCTCAGCGAGCAGCAGCAGCACCTCGTCGGGGATCACCTTGAACACAGGCCGATCCAGGCGCTCGGCCTGATCCTCGCGGTAGCGCCAGAGCGCCCGCAGGAGCCGCAGCCCCTCCTCAGACAGATCGCCCGAACCCTTGACCCGGAGGAAGTCGGCAGGGTCGCTCGTCCGCCCCTGCCACTGCCGCTCACAGAGCAGATCGCACTCCTCCTCCACCCGATCCAGCCGCCCGAGCCGCGACAGCTTCGACACCAGCACCTCGCGCAACGCCAGCAGGAAGTGCGTGTCCCCGCGCGCGTAGTTGAGGTGCTCCGGCAGCAGCGGGCGCAGCGACCAGTCATGGCGCTGGTACTGCTTGTCGATGTGGTGGCCGAAGTAGCGCTTGATCAGCCCGGCCAGCCCGATCTCAGGCAGCCCGAGGAACTGGGAGGCCACCATCGTGTCGAACAGGTTGCGGATGCGGAAGCCGAAGTCCCGCCGCAGGCTCACCACGTCGTAGTCGGCCCCGTGGAAGATCTTCACCTGCGCCGGGTTCTCCAGCAGATCCGCGAGCGGCGACAGCTCGTCGAGCGTCATGCGGTCGATGATCCAGTCCCGATCCGGCCCGGAGATCTGGATCAGCGTCACCTTCTCGCGGAAGCGGTGGAAGCCGTCCGACTCGGTGTCCACGCCGATCACCGGCTCATCGCGGAGCGCCGTCACCAGCTCCAGCAGCTCCTTCCGGCTCTCCACCAGCGTCAGCGGGGTGTCCCCGAACAGCTCCGCGCTCATCGCGCCCCCTGCGCCGCGACGCAGTCGATCTCGACCCGCACCCCGCGCGGCAGCCCCGCCACCGCGACGGTCGCCCGCGCGGGCCGGTGGGCGCCGAAGAAGGCGGCGTAGACCGCGTTGACCTCGGCGAAGTCCGCCATGTCCAGCAGATAGACCGTGCAGCGCAGCACCTGATCGGGCGCGCTCCCCGCCGCCGCCAGCACCGCGCCGAGGTTCTGCAGCGCACGCGCCGCCTGCTCAGCGACCGGGCCGGTCAGCACCGCGCCCGTGGCCGGATCGAGGGCGATCTGACCGGATGCGTAGATGAGGCCGCCGTGTACCACCGCCTGGCTGTAGGGGCCGATGGCGGCGGGCGCGGCGGGCGTAGAGATGAATTCCATGATGTTTTCCAAAGGCAATAAAGATATTCAAGACTGCCCCTGAATCATCGAGGGAGGAGCGTGCGGGGGGTAGCGGCGCCCCCCCGGCGCAGCCCGGACGCGCCACCCCCCGGATTAAGGGGGTTTATATAGATAGATAGGAACAGCGGCGGGGTGGGGA
>JBEIQZ010000288.1:0-7805 GCA_040376255.1 Alphaproteobacteria bacterium | reverse complement strand
TCCCGATCCCCCGCGCGTCCCCCAGCCGATCCAGCACCCACAGCCGCTCCCCCTCCGCCACGACCCCGGTGTTCTCGGTCCCCTCCGTCAGCGTCACCGCCGCCGCGCCCTCCGCCAGCGGCACCAGCGCGACGCTGGTCTTGTCGATCAGCGCGAGGTGATCCCCGAACCGCACCGCCGCCGTCGCCAGGATCGGCGCCGCCGCCTGCGCCCGCACCGTCCCGTCAGCAAGCAATTCCAGCACCCCGTCCTGCGTCACCGCCGCCGCGCTGTCCGCCGACCACGGCACCAGCAGCCGGAACTGCCCCGCCACCTCCGCCGACCCGAGCGGCTGCATGTCGGCGGTCCACCGGCTCAGCGTGCTGAACCCCTCCGCCTGCCCCGCCGCCCGGCCCAGCACCCACACCTCCTCCCCCACCCGCGCCAGCCCCGCATGCGTCTCCGCGCCGGTCGCGACGCGCGTGAGCTGCCCCGCCGCGTCCACCCGCACCACCTCCAGCATGTCCCGATCCCACACCAGCACCCCGCCCGCCCCGTCCCCGACCGGGTGCGCGAACGCCATCCCCGACCCGATGAACTGCATGTCCACCAGCGCCCCGCTGTCGATGTCGATGATCGCCAGCGAGGACAGCGACTCTGCCACAACGAACGCCCGCCGCGACGCCGCGTCCACCGTCGTATGCAGCGGCAGCAGGTGGTTGTACGCCCCCGGGAGCGCGAGGTTCACCGTCGCCTCCCACACCGGCGTCCCGCTGTCGCTGTCCTGCGGGGAATCGGTCGAATCGTCCGTCCCGCCGGTCGGGCTGTCAGGGGTGGACTCTTTGGGGCCGTTACACGCCAGAACCAGGATCAGCAGCATCCAACGCCTGTAGCACAGCCCCGCCACCAGCCGCAACCGGATCGCGCCTACAGCTTCAGCTCCTCCCGCAGCGTCGCGTCCCGGCTGGGCCGCCAGATCTTCTGATCCAGGTAATAATGGTGGAGCGCGAACCCCCACATGAACGCCTGGCAGACATCGATCCCGCGCAGCCCGGCCCCGACCATCGCGGTGTCCTCGCAGCCGGGCGAGGCGCCGAACACGCAGCCCAGCCCGTAGCGGTAGGCGACGGTGAACAACACGGCGAGCGCGTAGAACCCGGCGAAGCTGCCCATGATCTGCGCGGCGAGGCCGTAGCGATCCGGCGCCTGCGGGTAGCGCCGCTGGCCGTGGTACCAGACGAGCGCGGTGTACTGGATGTTATGAAAACAGGTGATGAGCGGATTGACCGCCGGGACAGAGATGCGGTTGGCGATCCCCGGCGAGAACAGCAGCCAGGTCAGCGGCAGACAGGCGGCGAAGTGCAGCAGCTTCGGCAGGTTGATCCGCAGCCCCGCCCGCCACCGCCAGAGCTGCCGCGCCGCCATCAGCAGCACCAGCACCGCCACCAGCGCCCAGCAGCCCATCGCCACCGCCAATTCCCAGGTCGGCGGCCCCGATAACCCGAGCATCGGGCGCGTCTGCGTATGCGTGAGCGCGAACGCCACGAACGGCGCGATCATGCCCCCGTAGAGCAGCGCGTTGTCGAGGCGGCTGTCGAGCGGATCGAGATCCTGGTTCTTGCGCTTGTAGAGCATCAGGAACCCGTAGTGCTGGCGGGTGACGTGCCAGAACGCCCACAGGCTCGCGACGGTGTTGAAGATCAGGTACGGCGCGGGCCGCCCGAGCGCGAGGGACAGCCCCACCGCCGCCGGGCCGACGAGAAAAAACGCGAGGCTCCCGAGCAGCAGCCCCTGGCGATCCCGGCGCTCCTGGCGATCCAGGTAGGTGCGCGCCAGCGTCGAGAAGATGTGCGGGCCGTCGAAGCCGACGATCCACACCCACCACAGCACCTCATACGGCACCTCCAGCCCGACCGTGACCGCGATCAGCAGGTAGGAGGCCGCCACGCTGCCGAGCAGCCAGCGCCGATCCTCCTGCGGGCCGATGATCCAGCCCTGCACAATCTGTCCGGGCTGTCCGATCTGTCCGGCCTGTCCCGCATGTCCCAATCGGGCCTCCGCCATGTGTGAACCACCTCCCGGGATACGGGATGCTATCATATTCCGATGCTGCTCCTCCTCGCCTGCGCGCCCGCCTTCGACCCGATGCCCGCCCCGGACGGCTTCACCGTCCACGGCCCCGGCGGCCCGCAGGTCGATCTGAGCCAGCCCATCGACGCGCCCTGCGCCGTCCTGACCGGCGGCCCTGAGGACGCCGAGCACCACAACCTCGTCGGCGTCCACGACGGCTGGCTCTGGATGCCGTGGGCGCCCGAGAGCGGCGGCGGCGGGATCACCGCCTTCGACTTCCACGACCCCTGCGACCCGGTGAAGGCCGGGGAGGCGTGGAGCCCGATCATGCGCGAGAGCCACACGCTCGGCATCGGCGTCGTCGACGGGCGCACGCTGCTCGCGGTCGATATGCACCGGGACGCCACGCACGGCGGGATCGGCTTCTGGGACATCACCGATCCTGCGGCGCCGACATGGCGCTCAGAGCTGGAATTGCCCGGGTACTTCTATCCGGACGCCTACTTCCGGGTGGCGCTCTCGACGTTCTGGCTGGGGGATCGGCTCTATGTGGCCTCCGGGCTCTCCGGTATCTTTACAGTGGACGTCTCCGACCCCGACGCGCCGGAGATCATCGACCAGCACCAGGAGACCGCCTTCATCGCCGGGCGGCTCCAGATCGTCGGGGACATCGCGCTCGGCACCAGCGCCGGGCTGTCCCCGACGTTCATCTGGGATGTGGGCGACCCCGACAACCGCCAGTTGCTCGCCCGCTTCGACACCCAGGAGGCGGACGGAAAGATCCACCCGTACTATTTTGCCAGCGTCGGCGGCCCCTGGGCGCTGTTCGCCCGCAAGGACGGCGGCGGCGGGCCGATGGTCTACGACATCAGCGATCCGGCGGCCCCGGTGCGCGCCGGGAGCGCGGTCGCCGGGGACGGGGACGGCGGCTACGTCTACCGGCACGGCGACCTGCTGTTCCAGGGCGAGAGCAATTTCGGCGCCCGCTACGACTTCACCGACCCCGCCGCCATCACCGAGGTCGGGCGCGTCGACATGGCCGGGGACTTCGACACCCTCACCCCGATCGGCAACGTCGCCGTCGCCAGCGTCGATGAGAAGGGCGACCCCGGCCTCGCCACCCAGGTCTTCCCCTGGTCACAGGAGGCCGACCGCCAGGGGCCGTCCGTCGGCTGGCACCGCACCGCCGCCGACCAGACCGGCGTCGCCGCCACCACCGCCATCGGCCTCTCCTTCGACGAGAACATCGAGCCGGTCTCCGCCTTCTCCGGTTCGTTCCGCGTCTGGTCGGCGGACGGAGAGGCCGTGCCGGGCCGCTTCTACACGCAGGAGACCATCGTGAACTTTGTCCCCGACGCGCCGCTCGACGCCGACCAGACCTACCTCGTCGAGATCCCCGCCGGGGGCATCACCGACGTCTGCGGCAACCCCACCGGCGAGGCCCTGCGCTGGCGCTTCTCGACCGGGCAGGAGATCGACGGCGACTTCCCGGAGCGCCTGTGATGCCGACCCCGCGAACGCCGCGCCCCCTGCTGCTGACGCTGCTCTGCCCCCCGGCGCTCCTGCTCCTCCTGCTCCCCGCCTGCCGCGCCGAGGTCAAGCCGCAGACCCCGGAGGCCCTCGCCGGGCCGGATCAGGTGGTGGAGATCGGCGAGGATCTTGTGCTCTCCGCCGGAGACAGCCGCGCGGATCGCTACACATGGGACTTCGGTGACGGCGCCGCCGCCAGCGGGGAGGAGGTGCGCCACGCCTGGGCAGCCATCGGCACCTGGACCGTCCGCCTCACCGCCGCCTTCGACAACCCCGACGGCACCGACACCGACACCGACGACGCGCAGATCACCGTCGTCGGCCACCCCCTCCCCGCCCCGCCCCGCCAGAGCGGACGCCTCCAATTGGACGCGGGCCGCCTCTACGCCGCCGTCCCCGACGCCGACCAGGTGATCGTGCTGGACGTCTCCGACCGCACCGCCCCGGCCATCCTCGCGCGGCTCGATGTCTGCGACGGCCCGGTGTCCATCAGCGTGACCGGCGCAGACACCACAGGCATGCTCGCCGTGGCCTGCCGCCGGGATCAGCTCCAGCTCTGGGACACCGGCAGCCTGAGCCTCGTCGCAGAGGCGGCGCTCCGCTGGGGGGCGCGCCCGGCGGGGATCGTGTTTGATCCGGACACCGGGGCGCTCTATGCGGCGCTTGAGGGGACGGGCGAGGTCGTGCGGCTCGACCCGGCGGGCGGCGCGCCGGACTGGTCGCCGGAGACGGTGGCGCAGGTGCCAGGGGCGAAGGCGCTCGCCGCCGGTGGCGGGGCGATCTACGCCGCGCGCTTCCTGAGCCCGCCCGACACGGATCCCGTCGATCCCGGCGCCGCCGGAGAGGTCTGGCGGATCGACCCCGGCCGCCCGCCGGTGCGCTTCGCCCTTCCCCCCGATCCCGGCCCCGACTCGGACACCGACGCGCGGGGGCTGCCGGATCTCCTCGGGGCGCTCGCCCTCCGGCCGGACGGCGGACAGCTCGCCGTCGGCGGGCGCAAGGCGAACATGGCGCGCGGCCTCTGGCGCGACGGGCTGCCGCTGACCAGCGAGACCGCCAGCCGGGCGATGCTGCGCGGCCTCGACCCGCTGACCGGAGAGCAGCAGAGCCGCGCGCTGTTCGACAACCGCGACCGCGTCGGCGCGATCGCGTGGACGCCGCGCGGGGATCGGCTGCTCGTCGCGCACATCGGCGCGCAGGTCATCGACATCCTCGACCCCGTCCGCAGCGCCCGGATCGGCGGCTGGCAGGGCGTGGGGACCGGGCTCGACGGCATCCAGACCGACGGCGCGACCGCCTGGGTGCTGGCGACCTGGGATCGGCAGATCATCGCCTACGATCTCCAGGCGGGCAACGACCAGATCGAGCTCTCCCGCACCGACCTGCTCCAGACAGAGCCCCTGCCCCCGGAGGTGCTGGCGGGCGGGCGGCTGTTCCACGCCGCAGGCGATCCGCGCATGAGCCAGGACGCCTACCTCTCCTGCGCCTCCTGCCACCCCGACGGCGGCGGCGACGGGCGCACCTGGGACTTCACCGACCGGGGCGAAGGGCTGCGCAACACGCTGCCGCTCTGGGCGATGCCGCCGGACGGGCCGTTCCACTGGACGGCCAACTTCGACGAGCTGCAGGACTTCGAGAACGACATCCGGCTCCACCAGGGCGGCGCCGGCTTCCTCTCTGCGGCAGACTGGGCGGAGACGCAGGACACCCTCGGCCCGACAAAATCCGGCCTCTCCCCCGATCTCGACGCGCTCGCCGCCTGGATGCAGACCCTCGCTGATGAGACCCCCCGCTCCCCCTGGCGCGCGGCCGACGGCAGCCCCACCGGCTCCGGCGCGCGCGGCGCCGCCACCTTCGACCGCCTCGGCTGCCCCGACTGCCACCCCGCCCCGCGCTATACCGACGCCGCATGGACCCCCGACGGCCCCCTCCTCCACGACGTCGGCACCCTCACCGCCGCCTCCGGGCAGCGCATGGGCGCCCCGCTGACCGGCCTCCGGACGCCCGGGCTGCGCGGCCTCCACGCCTCCGGCCCCTGGCTCCATGACGGGTCAGCCGTTACGCTGGAAGATGCCATTGCATCTCATGGCATCGATATCGGCGGTGCAGAGCTTGACGATCTTGTCCAGTTTCTTCTGGAGCTTGAGTAACCTGGATGTTCCAACATAACCCGCTCCAGTTCGCCGTCACCCGCGAAGACCCCCGCACCGAATCCGGCGTCCTCGATGACTGGAGCGCACGCGCCGGCCGCCGCGACCCGCGCGTCCTGCTCATCGCCTCCGGCGGCTGCACCCCGCTCGCGCTCCAGGCCCGCTGGCCCGACGCGACGATCTGCCTCGTCGACCCGAACCCCGCCCAGCTCGACCACGTCCGGCAGAAGATCCTCGCCCGCGAGGCTGGAGAGATGTCGCGACTGCTCAGCGGCCCCCCCGACAGCCTGCTGGAGCGCGGGAACTTCGAGGGGCTGTTCCGGGTGCTGCGCGGCGTCCTCCACGACTTCGTCGCCCCGCCGGAGGCCTGGGAGCGGCTGATCTCCGGGGACATGGCGCGGCTCTCCGATCTGCTGGAGAGCCCGTGGTGGGTCACCGCCTTCGACGTCGCCTTCTCCGACGCCCTCCTCCTCCGCATGTTCGGCCCCGCCGCCGTCCAGCACGCCGCCCCCGGCTCCTACCCCGGCTGGTTCCGCCACCGCGTCGAGCAGGCGATCCTCGATCCCGCCGCCGCCACCAACCCCTTCCTCGCCCACATCCTCCTCGGACGCTACACCGGCGCCGCCCTCCCCGACTGGCTCCTCCTCCCCCCGCCGCCCGCGTGGCGCCTCGAATTCCGCTGCTGCACCCTCCAGGACATCACCGACTGGCCAGAGTGGGATCTCATCCAGCTCTCCAATGTCCCCGACTGGATGCCCCCCGACACCCTCCACCCCCTCCTGCGCCGGATCGGATCGGCGGTGAAGCCCGGCGCCCGCCTGCTCATCCGGCAGCTCAACAACCGCCGCCGCCTGGAGAGCCACTGCCCGATGCTCCGCTTTGACCGCGAACGCGCACGGGAATTGCTCCAGCAGGATCGCAGCATGTTCTATTCCCGGATACTGATCGGCGTCAAACCCGGTGACCCGTGACCATCCATGAACAGGCGACGCAGGTGCTGGAGGGCTGGCGCTGGCAACCCCTCCCCTTCTTCCAAACCCTCGCCGACGGCACCTTCCAGAAGGACGACTTCCTGGAGACCCAGGTGCAATTCCTCTGGGCCGTCACCTTCTTCTCCCGCCCCATGTCCATGCTCTCCGCCCGCATCCCCGGCACCCGCCAGCGCATCCAGATCGTCCGCAACATCTGGGAGGAGCACGGAGAGGGCGACCCGCGCCTCGCCCACGCCCACACCTTCCGCGAATTGCTCCGGCGCCTCGGCGGGCTGGACGAAGACCAGATCCAGCGCCACACCCTCTGGCCCGAGATCCGCGCCTTCAACACCGCCCTCACCGGCGCCTGCCTCATGGAGGAGCCCAAAGTCGCCGCCGCCACGATGGGCATGATCGAGTACATGTTCTCCGGGATCAGCGGGGACATCGGGCGCGGGATCGTCCGGTGCGGGTTCCTGAAGGAGGAGGAGCTGATCCACTACTCGCTCCATGAGCGGCTCGATGTGCGGCACGCGGCAGACTTCTTCGGGGTGGTCGGGGAGGCAGATTACTACTCAGCGCAGGGGCTTCAGCAGGGGGCATGCCTGTTTCATGGGTTGTACCGGGGGATGTGGGAGGCGAGGGGGAGGAGATGGAGGAGGGGGGAGCAGGGGGCGCACTCACGGGTTTAAGGCGAAAGGCGGGAGGGGATGATGCGGGTGATCGAGATCGGGGCGGGGGAGCGGGGGGAGTGGGCGGGGCGGATCGCGGCGCTGGAGGGGGGGGCGCGGTATCCGCTGGGGCGGGATCACTTCCGGGTTGACCACGGGCGGGATTACTTCGGTTTTTTCGATAGGTTGGGAGAGGTGCATTATTATGCGGCGGTGGAGGCCGGGGAAGTGCTGGCGGTGGGGTGCGGGGTGGTGCGGAGGCTGCCGGGAGATGGGGCGGGGGGCGCGGAACAGGAGGCGTGGTACATCTGCGATCTGAAGGTGCGACCGGAGGCGCGCGGGCGGCATATCCCGCGCAGATGCTGGGCTGGGCGTTCCCTCAGGGCTGGCTGCGCTGCGGGCGGGGGTATGGGATCTCGACGATCCCGGACGGG
>JBEIQZ010000463.1:0-5032 GCA_040376255.1 Alphaproteobacteria bacterium | reverse complement strand
GGCCCGGCGCAGGACGGCCCCGGCGGCCCGGCGCAGGATGGCCCGGCGCAGGACGGCCCCGGCGGCCCGGCGGCAGACTCGACGCGCACCCGCCGTCAGCCTGCCCCTGAGGTGCAGGCGAAGGGCGACAGCCTGATCCAGAAGGCGCGGGAGCGCGCGGACGCCAGCACAGACAAGAAGACGCGCAAGGCGAACGAGGTGGCGGAGAACAAGCTGAAGCAGATCCTCGACGAGCAGGCGCCGGGGGTGACGGACGCGCTCAAGATGGAGTTTTTGAAGGAGCTGGAGGCGCGGGTGAGCGATCCGGCCAACGCCGGGAAGGACATGTTCTCGATGATCCGCGACACGGTGAACGCGGCGTCGATCAAGGACTCCTCCGGGCGCGTTATCGAGAACAAGTACCTGCGGAGGGGGGAGCAGGTCAGCCTCGCGGATCTCCAGGCGGCGGGGCCGATGAACCGGCTGTACCGGGCGGACAAGGTGTTCGACATGCTCTCCGACCCGGCGAAGGCGGCGCTGAAGAAGAGCGGCGTGAGCGAAGAGAACTTCGGTCAGTTCCTCGCGGACAACCCGACTTACGACGTGAAGGCGAACCTCGATCCCTCCGCCTCGGTGGAGGGGTACAACGATGTTGCATGGTGGGGGCTCAGCTCCGAGGGCAAGGCGGCCAACATCAGCGAGCTTGTCGATGCGCTGGCGCTCACCCCTGGCAATTATCCGCAGGGCGGCGTGCGGTTCGAGATCAGCCCGGAGCAGGCGCATGGCGGCGGGATGACAAAGCCGACGGCGCTGGACGGCATGTTCCCGGAGTGGGTGCCGACCGGCGGCGGGAACGCCTTCGGCCGCACGGCGATCGATCCGGCGACCGGCGCCGGGAACAAGCAGGAGGGCGTCATGGGCCGGGTCGACGCCTCCCAGTCGAGCCGGGTGGAGAACTTCGGCGGGACGCCGCGCCAGGTGGTCGACGCCCGCGCGGAGAACGTCGGCGGGATGCTGAAGAACCGGGGCGACATCGACGGGGTCGGCCTCGTCGACCGCATCCGGGAGAGCAGCGCCTCCAACCACCAGAAGGCTGAGGTGCTGGAGGCGATGGAGAAGGCCATGGTGGATCATCCGGGCCGGACGGGCCAGGATGTTCTCAACGATCTCGTCAAGAACCCGAGGTTTGCCACCTTCGATCCATTGGCGACCCCGGCCAGCGCCACGCCTGCTCCCCGGACATCTGAGTCCGGGGACGGTTCAGGCGGCTCTGGCGACGGGCCGGGCGGGCCGGGCGGAAAGGGGCCGGGCGGGCCGGAGAGCGGGGGGTCGGGCAGCAGCCAGAAGCGCACCCGCCCCGGGAGCCAGGAGAACCCCATCCAGATCAACGATCTCGTCTCCCCGACGCAGAGCGGCTTCCGGCTGAACCGGAAGCGGATCGCCAACCCGCAGAAGATCCATGGCCAGCCGGAGTCGGTCGTGCGCGCCGACGCGCAGCGAGAGGTGCTGTCTGCAGAGCTGGCGGCCCGGCGCCCGAACGTGGAGCGGGTGGTCATCGGGCGCGACGCGGACGCGATGGTGAACGGCAAGGGCCGGGTCGGCAAGGATATGTCCGCCGACACCGTCGCGGTCACCCGGAAGGGCGAGTTCATGGTCAGCGAAGCCAAGGGCATGAACATCGAGCATGGCCTCGATCAGCTCGCGCACACGGCGTCCAGGCTCGGCCATGAGCGGGTGATCCGGTACGAGCTGGTCATCCCGGAGCGGATCAATTCGCCGGGCTTCACCGTCGAGGACGGGATACTGATGATGGACGGCGCGCGGTACCTGATCCACGGCAAGCCGGTCAACGTGGTATTCTCAACCCAGAAATAGATCATGTCCACTGAACTGCACATCCGACTCTGGCTTGAACCTGCACCGGCGGGCGAACAGCTCCAGCGCATCGCGTCCATGCTGAAGTCCTCCCCGATGGTGGACGGGGGCTGGCAGGAGCTGCGCCGGGGGGCGCCGGGGCGCGCGCAGGCATTGGCCGCGCAGGCGGTGTTCCCGCTGACAATTCCACAGATTGCTCAACCTGACTTCCTCTCCACTGGCATCGCCGCCCGTGCGTGGCGTTTTGAGGAGAAGGAGGCGGTCGAAGGCTTTGTCCGGATCGGCGTGGATGTGTGGGATCAGGGTCACCCGCAGCGTCCGGATCGGGCGCTGGACGGGGACGCCTGCCTGTGGTTCCAGCAGGCCGGGCCGTTCGTGGCGGCGCTGCGGTCGGGCTATGAGCAGGCGGACGAGCGGGTGGAGGAGAACCTGGAGGCGCTGAACGCGCTGCTGCTCCACTGCATTGATAAGCTTGATCCTTCAAAGATGGCGATCTATACTGACGCCGGCTTCCACCACCCATTCAACGCCCACGCGATCTACCACCGCGCCCGCGCGGGCTTCGCCGATGATCTGGCGTTGATGCGCCGCCTCTGGCGGGAGGGCAGCCCGGGCTGGCGCCTGCCGCCGCTCTCGCAGGCTGCCACCCCGCGCGACGGGGACAGCCTGCACGGCTGGCGCAGCGCTGCAGAGCGGGAGCGGCTCTGGCAGGCGATGGCCGCCGCGATGGCCGGGACTGCGGGCGGGCCGGAGGCGGTGGCGGAGCGGCTGGAGGCGCTGATGGAGAGCCAGCGGTTCGACTTCTATGCGCGGGGCGGCGGCCTGATGCTGCTGGAGTACCCGCACATGCTGAACGCGTTCATGGATCGGTTCTATCTGGAGTTGGCCGGGGGGCCGGAACAGGCGTGAGCGGAAGGGTATCGGATTTCACTGCACCTGCGAAGTCGCGGGGCGAGGAGCGTCCATGTCGGAGGAACCGGTAGCGATCCAGGTGGTGGCGCAGATGCGCGATCAGCTCTGCGGGGCAGGGATCTGGGATGATGCGGACACGCAGCACCCGCATGACGGCCTGCTGCGGGCGATCCGGGGCGCCGGAGCGCAGCGCCCGTTCTTCGCGGCGGGGATCGCGGCGCTGTTGCGCGATCCGGATCTGCGGTTGCGGACCGGAGCGGTCGCCTGTCTCCGCGAGGTTGTACAAGATATATCGCCGGGTCGGGTGGCGCAGACAGTGTCAGAGGAGGAGGCGCTGTTCCGGGGTGTCCGTCCGGCGTGGCGCATCGAGTTCGCCGATCTGGAGCAGGTGGCGGCGGTGGCGGCGGCCTCGCAGGTGCAGTCCGGTGATCCGGTGGCGATCCCCTGGCTGCGGCGGCTGGCGGCGGAGCGGTCGTGGGGCTGGTACCTGCTGGAGGATCTGGCGCGTGCGGACACGGATTGGCTGCTTGAGAACGCAGTAACACTGGTTGCTCATGATAATATCGCCGTCATCGCCGCGCTTCCTGTGGATCGCCGCGCCGACCTGATCGCCCGGCTCTCGCCCTGGCCCCCGGAGAAGCCGGACCTCCTCAGCCGCGCCTTCTGGGGCCGGCTGCCCGCGCCGGAGTCGCAGCGGCTGCGCGCGCTGATGTGGCCGGAGGCGGCATGAAGCGGCGCGCACAACCGGAAGACATGATGCTTGTCATCCGTAAACTCATTGAGCAATCAGGTGTTACGCTTGATGAGCAGACCCGGCGCACGCTGGACACGCTCGCCTCCGATCTGCCCCCCGGCGATCCGGAGCGGCTGCGGGAGGCGCTCGCAGAGGCGCTGCCGGATCTGCTGGAGCAGCGGCGCAGGCTCCAGGAACAGATGGATGTTCAGGGAGCGATAGAGCCTGTAACAGATGTACAAGCTTTGTTATATCCAGATGTCGCACGGAAAAATCTGGATCGGCTGGTCACCGCCTGGGAGCGCAAGGACGGCAGAGAGGTGGATCGGCTCCTCAAGGAATTCGGAGAGGAGCCGGTGCGGATCGACAGCGCGCGGCTGGAGCGGGAGGCGCGGGAGTCGATCTCGATCAGCATGGCAGGCTTCCGGCTGAAGCCGCTCTCGGAGGCATGAGCCGGGGACAGGAGCCGGAACGTGGGCCGCTGTCACCGCTTGTCAGCAGGTGCGACGGACACCGCAGCGGCGCATCTGAGGCGCAGGAGGCAGCACATGAAGACAGAGTGGTGGCTCGGGTTGAGCGCGCTGGCCGGGATCGCGGCGGTGCTGTGGGGCAATACGCCGGCGCGGGCGGATCGGGGGCTGTCCTGCCCGCTGCCGCACCCGGAGAGCGCGGTCGCGTGGAGCGCGCCGGAGGGCAGCCTCCCGCCGCCCATCGATCGGCAGGTCCCGGCGCACCTCCGGGTCGCCACGTTCGCGCTTGGCTGATTCTGGGGCCCTGACTCCCGGTTCGGGGGTCTACCTGGCGTCTGGCGCACCCGCGTCGGCTACACCGGCGGCGCGCAGCCTGATCCGACCTACCACAACCTCGGCGATCACACCGAGGCCATCGAGGTCGCCTACGATCCCTCCCGGATCAGCTACAGCGCCCTGCTGGACACGTTCTTTGAGAGCCACCAGCCCACCTACGCCCCCTACGCGAAGCAGTACCGCTCCGCGATCTGGGTGAGCGGCGCGGAGGAGCTGGAGGCCGCGCAGGCCCGGCGGCGCAAGGAGCAGGCGTGGCGCGGGAAGACGGTCTACACCGACATCGAGCCGCTGGGGCGGTTCTACGTCGCCGAGGATTATCATCAGAAGTACCGTCTCCAGGCAGAGCCGCTGCTGATGGCGGAATTCGCGAAGATGTACCCGGACGGGCGCTCGTTCATCTACTCGACCGCTGCGATGCGCGCGAACGCCTTTTTGGATGGTGAGGGCGGAGACGCGGCGCTGAAGGAATTGGAGGCGCTCGGCCTCTCTGCTGCGGCGCAGGCGCGGCTCCGGGAGCGGCTGGAGCGGTGATACCGGGAGGAAGCCGGGAGCAGCAGATTTCCGCTGAGATCGGTTGAAGGTTTCATGGATGCTGCTACGATCCAGCCATGGCAACAGCAGTCACACATCCGACCCACTCCCATGCTCCCCGTGACCCCGGAAAGGCCTCCAGAGAGGTGAGCTCCGGCGCAGCGTCCAACAGCGGCGGCGGTGGAGGTGGCGGCGG
>JBEIQZ010000192.1:0-9852 GCA_040376255.1 Alphaproteobacteria bacterium | reverse complement strand
TCGTGGCGCTGGCGTCGGAGCGGCTGGGGCTGAAGGCGATGGGGGTGAAGGTGATCGGGGAGATCCCGGCGAAGCTGCCGCACTTCCAGCTCCCGGCGCTCGACCCGGCGCTGATGGAGCAATTGGCGCCGAGCGCGGCGGCCATCGCGCTGCTCGGGCTGCTGGAGGCGCTGGCGATGGCGAAGGCGATCGCGGCGCACACCGGGCAGCGGATCGACCTCAGCCAGCAGTGCCTCTCCGAGGGGCTGGCCAACTTCTCAGGCAGCTTCTTCCAGTGCATCCCCGGCTCCGGCTCATTGACCCGCTCGGCGATCAACCAGCAGGCGGGCGCCGCGACGCAGTGGTCAGGCGTGTGGTCGGCGGGGGCGGTGGCGCTGATTATGTTATTGTTCGCACCCTGGGCGCAGTACATCCCGAAGGCGGCGCTGTCCGGCATCCTGATGCTCGCGGCGTGGCGCATGATCGACCGGCGGGCGCTGCTGTTCCATGTGCGATCTACGAGGTTCGACGCCATCATCGTGCTGGCGACCGCCGTCTCAGCCGTCGCCATCTCCATCGAGTTCTGCGTCCTGATCGGGATGTTCCTGTCCTTCCTGCTGACCGTCCCCCGCGTCGGGCGCGTGCTGCTCACCGAGTTCGTCATCGCCCCGGACGGCGGCATCCACGAGCGGCTGGAGTCGGACACCCCCTGCCCGCATATCCGCATCTTCGGCCTCGAAGGAGAGCTGTTCTTCGGCGCCGCTTCCAGCCTGGAGCAGCACCTCGACGACCTCGCCCACCTGACCGCCGACCTCGCCGGGGAGCGGGGCGTCAGCCGGGGCATCATCGTCCTCCGCATCAAGCGCGTCCGCAACCCCGACGCCGTCGGCCTGCACCTGCTCCATGATTTTCTGTTGAAGATGCAGAAGAAAGAGATCCCCGTCCTGCTCTGCGGCGTGCGGCCCGATGTCCACGCCGCGCTGAAAAAGTCCGATCTCTTGCGGCAGATCCCGCCCGACCGTATATTTTTTGAGCAGCCCGTCCGCCAGACCAGCACCCTGCTCGCCATCCGGCACGCCTACACGCTGCTGCGCGAGGTCTGCCCGGCATGCCCGAGGAAGGACGGGCTGGCCTCGCTGTACTACGCGGAGTGATCGCCGGTTCGCCGCCGCAACAAAAGCCCGGCCATGAACAGCCCCGGCAGCCACGCTTCCCCGTGGCTGCAGCACGGTCCCGCCACGCCTGTTTTGTCGTCACCGCTGTCCGCGAGGCCGCTGTCGGCGCTGTCTGAGTCACCGCTGTCGCTGTCCGCGCCCGCGCCGGAGTCACAGCCATCATCACTGTCGGCCCCGCTGTCCGCCCCGTCGCAGCCCTGATCGATCCCGTCGCAGGGGGGATCCTCGGCGCCCGGGTGGACGGCGCTGTCGAGGTCATCGCAGTCGCCCTCAGGCGAGGACCAGCCGTCGAGGTCGACGTCGAAGTCGTCGGGGACGCCGTCGCAGTCGTTGTCGCGCCCGTCGGGCTGCTCGGGGGCGCCGGGGAAGGTGGCGGGCTCGGCGTCGTCGCAGTCCCCGGCGGCGATGGTGAAGCCGTCGAGGTCGCCGTCCTGTCCGTCCTCGTCGCGGCTGCCGTCGCAGTCGTCGTCGGCGCGGGCGGGGTCGGCGTCGTCCAGCAGCAGGCCGCCGGGGTCGGGGCGGATCGCGGGGTCGGCGTCGTCGCAGTCGCCGTCCAGCTCAGAAAAACCGTCGCCGTCATCGTCCCGATCCTGTCCGGGGCAGGCGGCGTTCTCTGCGCCGGGGCTGGCGGGGAGGACGCACCAATTCTGCGGCAGGTCGTTGGCCCAGGTGTCGGTCAGGAGCGGCGCGCCGAGCGAGAGCGGAGCGTCGGCGGGCATCGCCCAGGCGCTGTCCCAGGCCACCGCGTCGACGTCGCCGTTGAGGTCGGTGTGGGCGAGCCGTCCGGCCGCCGGGGCGAAGGAGAACCCGGCGGGCAGGCGCAGCAGGACGGGCGCGCTGACCGGGCTGTCCGGCGCGGCAAGGATGGCGGCGGCCCCGGCGGCGACCAGCACGCCCGCGCTGACGGTGAAGGCGTTGCCGGCGGTGTCGGTGAACACCTGCTCGACGAGGTTCTGGGTGGCGGCGGTGTTGTTGCGGATCTCGAACCACTGGCCCCCGTCGGCGGCAGGCCCGGCGTGGATCTCGGTGATCGTGAACATCCCCTCGCTGAACGGCACGTGGGCGCGGGCCGGGAGGACACACAGCAGGGACAGCCCGCAGAGCAGCGGGAGCGGAGGGATCAGGGCAGGCACCGACATCCCCCGCAGCCTATCCGCATTCTGCGCGCTCCGCGCCCGCGCGGTGGCTGACCTGCGCTCCGGATCGGGTCGGCGCCTGCCCGGAGAGAAGATCGGCCACCGCCCGCGAGATCGGCAGCCCGGTCGACTCCTCGATGAAGTCGAAGAAGGAGGTGGTGTTCACCTCCAGGAAGACGATGCGGTCGTCCGGCGTGCGGATCAGGTCGATGGTGGCGAACTCAATATCGAGCCGATCCATCAGCCGGTGGATCGCCGCCTCCGCCGGGGCGGGCAGCGGGTCGGAGCGGAAGGCGCGCACGAGCGCCGGGTCCTGCCGCCAGTCGGTCTCCCCGCTGATCGAGCCGCGCGGATCGACCGAGGCGGAGAACAACCCGCGCCCCACCGCCGTCACGCGGTACTCGCGCTGCTTCAGGAGCCGCTCCTGCCAGACGAGCGGGCAGGCGCGCAGCCGGTCATCGTCGGCCAGATCCTCCGCCGTCACCATGTCCGTTCGCCCGTAGCGCACGCCCCCGCTGTCCCCGCTGTCCCCGCCAGCTATCTGCAGCGAGGAGCTGTGCGGCAGCTTGCGGATCGTGCCGTCCCGGCAGCCCGCCACGAAGCTGCGGATCTGCGCCGGATCGTTGGAGATCAGCGTGCGCGGGATCTCCAGGCCGCAGGCCCGCGCCAGCCGCAGCATCCCGACGAGCGTCGGCAGCCGCCGCAGCCGGTACGGGTGGTCGACGTGCAGGCCGGGCAGCTCGCAGACGGCGTTCCAGAACGCCAGCTCCGCCTGGAAGCAGCACTGATCGGCCCAGTCGGGGTGGAGCCGGTCGCGCACCCCGGCGCCGATGTCGGTGTGCCGGTGCCAGACCGCCGATGGCAGCAGCGGCGCGCCCTCCCAGTACACCCGCCCCTCCTCATCGAGCGAGAGGCAGGTGTCGACCGGGAAGCGCCGCGTGTCGAGGCGGAGGAGCGGGCGCCCCTCCGCCTCAAGGTGGCGGCAGACCGCCCCGATGCTGCGATCCGGGTTCCCGCTGTCAGTGAGGATCAGGATCGGCATCGGCGCGCCTGCTGGGGGTTGCTTGAGGGCTACTTGTTCGCGCTCTCGCGCTTGGCCCTCTCCTCCATGAGGCTGACCCCGGCGGCCCCGGCGCGGATGCCGGTGCGGAGGGCGAGGGGGCGGCCCTCAGCGGCGAACAGGGGGAGAGTCTCTTTCTTCTCGGTCTTGTCGTTCTGGCTCACGGCATCTCCAGGGTTGAGGCGGACATGGGTGTCCGTTCTACTAATACGCCCGATACTGGTCGGCAGATCGGTCGGCAGACTGAAGGACTTTCAACCATGCCTCAGCCCGCCCGGGCCAGCGCGCGGCTCAGGCGGGTGGCGAGGGCGAACAGGGTGATGCTGGGGTTGACGCCGAGGGCGGTGGGGAAGACGGAGGCGTCGATGATCGTCAGGCCGTCCAGCCGGTGCGCGGCGCCGTCGGGGCGCAGCACGGAGGTCTGCGGGTCGAGGCCCATCCGGCAGGTGCTCATGGGGTGGGCGGCGTAGAGGGTGAAGTCGGGCAGGGCGCGGGCGCTGATCGCGGCGCGGAAGCTCTCTGCGTCGCGGTGGCGGCCGGTGCCGTAGACCGGGGCCATGATCTCCTCCGCCCCCCCGGCCAGCAGCACCTTCGCCGCGTGGTACATCCCCTGTTTGGTCTTCTCCAGGTCTTCAGGGTCGAACGCATAGGAGATGTCCGCGCGCCCGTCCCCGAACGCGCCGACCCGCCCCTCGCCCTTGTCCGACACCATCACTACAAGCCCGCATGCCCGCTCCATCTCCTCCAGCCCGCGCTTCACGTCCTGCCCCATCGCCCCCTGCACCATCAGGCAGACCTCCGGCGGCGCCGAGTAGCTGTGGGGCAGGCAGCCAGGCAGATCGGGCGGGTGGAACCACGCGCCCTGCGTCGCGCCCTGCCAGAGCCGGATCGGCTCGCGGCAGATCCCCAGCACCATGTTCCCCGGATGCACGTGCAGCCCCGCCCCGACCGCCGGGCCGAGCAGATCGGCCACCCCGCTGTGGTGCAGCAGGCGCGGCGTGCCGATGCCGCCCGCGCTCAGGATCACGCGGTCGGCGCGCACCTCCACCGTCCCGCCCGGCGCGCGGGTGTCGGGGTGGAATTGCTGCCCGCGCACGCCGATGGCGCGCCCATCCTGCACGCGGATTTCGGTGATCTTCGTGTCTGCGATGATCCGCGCCCCGGCGATGGCAGCTTCGCCCAGGTAGTTCAGGAACGTCGCGGACTTGCCGTTGCTCGGGCAGCCGAAGTAGCAGATCCCGCAGCCCACGCAGGTCGGCGTGTAGCGGTCGAGGTAGCCGCCCTCGTAGCCGAGCGCCCGCACCCCGCGCACGATCAGCCGGTTGTTGGCCCCGGCGACCTCGTCGGTGGGCTGGCAGACGCCGAGGTACTCCCACACCTCGTCGTAGAACGGGCGCATCGCCTCCGGGCCGAAGCCGTCGTCCTCCAGCAATTCCGCCCACTTTGCAAGGATGTAGTCCGGCGCCCGCCAGGCGATGGCCGAGTTGATGAGCGTCCCCCCGCCCAGCCCCCGCCCCGCCGCGATCGGCATGAAGGCCCGCCGCCCCATCGCCACCATCGCGCCGCCCTCCTGCATGTGGTGGCGCATCGTGTGGCCCTGGCTCGGCCGGAACCGCGACTCCGGCGGCCCCTCCTCCAGCAAAACCACCTTCGCCCCCGCCTGCGCCAATTCCCGCGCCGCCACCGACCCGCCCGGCCCGCCGCCGACGATCACCACATCGGCCTGGATCAGCCGATCCTGCTCCGAGAACCCTTCGGCGGGCGGGGGGGGCAGACGGAGGAAGCCGTCACCGGGTCTCCACATGGGCGCTCCTTTCAGCTTCCTTGTTATCTGCCATACCCGCACCGGAACATCGGCGCGATCTTCGCCACCACCTCCGGGTGCGTCGCCCACGCCATCCCGATGAACAGGTAGACCGAGGTGAAGGCGCTCCGCAATTCGGGGATCGGGCTGCGGAGCCAGCCGAGCATCACCACCTGCGCCTCCGCCGCATCCAGCGCCGAGAAATGCGCGCCGTGCGTCGGGAGCGTCGCCGCGTCGAAGGCGTGGAAGGAGAGCCGCAGCAGGCTGCGCTGATCGCCAACCATCGCCAGCAGGATGCCGTCCACATAGCGCGCCGCCCCCGCCGCGCTCCCGCTGATGGCCGGATCGCCGCCGGGCGGGAAGGCCGCGTCCGCCAGCACGTCGAGGAACCGCGCCTCCTCCGGCGAAAGCACCGCGAACGCCGCGTCTGCAGGCGCCTCCCACCAATTGCCCAGCGTCACCCCGACCCCCGTGGCTGCGGTCGCGGCGGCGGCGAGGCCGATGAGCTGGCGGCGGCTCAGGTTCAAGGGGCGGCTCCGGCAGGCGGCGGATCGTATCACAATGTCCCTGACCTGAGCCGCACCTGCCGCCGACTTCAGCAGAAACCGGTTAGATCAGGGGCGTGGACAACGCACATCGCATCGTTTCATCCCTGGAGTCGATCCGATGCTGAATGAGCCGCTCTCTCCGACGGCGGCCCGCCAGCTCATACGGAAGCTCGCGGCAGAGGGAACCGTCGCATTCTCTTTTCATGCAACACTTCGCATGAAGGAGCGGGGCGTGACGCCCTTTGAGATCTTTGATGTTTTGCGATCCGGCGTTGTGGATGCTCCAGAGCAGGAGGGCGGCACCTGGCGCTATCCCGTTCGCACCCCCGCTATGCGGGTTATCGTCGCCTTCCGTATGGAAGATCATCTTATTGTCATCACCCTCTGGAGGCTTCTATGAGGACGTGTCTGGACTGTGGCGCGCCGATGGAGATGCAGCGCGTCACATTGAACGATTATGAGGGCATCCAGGGTCTGTCTGTGGAGGGGGTCGAGGAGTGGCGTTGTCCGGCCTGCGGATATGGAGAACACAGTTTTCCCCGCGCGATGGAGCTTCACTGGCGGATCGCAGCGGATCTGGCAGCCCACCCGGCACCGCTGAGCGGTGCAGCCCTCCGGTTCCTGCGGGGAGCGGCAGGGCTGTCAGAGGAGGCGTTTGCTGTGTGGGCAGGACATCCGGTGGAGCGGGTGCAGCAGTGGGAGCAGGGCGACCCTGCTGCTCCAGAGGCTGTCCAGGTCGCCCTCCGCCAGCGGGTGCTCGCCGCCCTGCCTCACAACCGCCGGATGATCCTCGCCCCTGACGGCTGGCAGATCGCTGCCTGAAGGCTGCGTACGTTCTCCACCCTGTTCTGGCATCCCGCGCTATATTTCCCTTCATAGCAAGGTGGATGATGGTGCGTCGTTCCGGTTGGCTGATCGTTACCCTGGTAGCGCTCGGGGTGGCACTCCCCGTAGAAGCGAAGGATGAAGCTGCGGTCGTGGAGCGCAAGCTGAGCGCGGGCAACCCGGAGGCGGCCTGGGCGTGGTGCCAGCGGCGGATGGCGAAGGACAGCATCTCGACCGGCTCGCTCTACGAGGCCTGCGCGAAGGCGAACCTCGCGCAATTGGAGAAGCGCATCCCGAGCGCCGACGATCTGGACGCGATGGCGCGCGAGTGGGACGACAGCCAGGCGGCGGCGCGGGCGCTGACGCTGGCCTCTGAGATCCGCATCAAGCAGGCGGGCAATAACGTGCAGATGCTGACTGAGGTCGCGCGCAATTACCCGGAGACCCCGGCGGCGGTGCAGGCGTGGGCGGTGATCTGGGGGCCGTACGCGGGGCTGCGCTCGGTGCCGCAATTGGAGCAATTCCTGAAGACCTGGCCCGACTCCCCGAACGCCCCGGAGGCGCAGCGCACGGTCGAGGAGATCATGTTCGCCGAGGCGGAGCGGGCGGACACGGCGGCGGGCTGGAAGGGGCTGATGGAGCGGTACCCGAAGCATGCCCGGATGCAGGAGGTGAAAAAGCGCTGGTATGACGCGCTCTACCGGGAGACCGAGAAGATCGGGACGGTGGACGCCTGGCAGCGGATGCTCGCGCAGGCGCCCGACCACCCGCGCTCCGCCGAGGTCGTCGCGCGGGTCAACGCCATCGGCTGGGCGCAGGCGTCGGAGGCTGACAACGTCGCCGCCTACGCGCTCTGGCTCCAGACATGGCCGCGCCACCCCCAGCGCGCCGAGGTCGAGGCGCGGCTGAAGCGGGCGCAATTGCGGGACGCCTGGCTGGCCGATGCCGCCGCCAAAGAGGCGTTCCTGACAAAGAACCCCGATCACCCGCAGGCGGCGCTGCTGCGCGAGGGCGTGGCGGCGGGGCGGCTGAAGGTGGAGGTGGGCAGCGAGGCGACCGGCTGGACGGCGGTGGGGCCGGGGAATTCCGGCTTCCGGGCGGTCCCCGGCACGATCCTGCAGGCGAAGATCTCGGGCAGCGTCAGCGGGACGCCCCGGCTGCGCTGGGTGGCGGGCGGCGAGCGCATGGAATTGGCGAAGCTGCTCTCGGACAGCCGCTATCCGCTCACCATCGCGTCGGGAGCGGCGGCGCAGGATCAGTGGGCGATGCAGGGCGGCGGCTGGGTGGGGTCGTGGCCGGTGGGGCTGTGCCTGCCGTCGGGCAGCCTGGAGATCGAGGTGGATATGGCGGGGGGGACGGTGCGCTACCCGTTCCGCCCGGTGATGAACTGCAAGGATCTGGTCGGGCTGCGCGTGGCGACGGGCGAGAGCTTTACTGCTGCGAAGTCCGTGTTCACCTTCGGCACGCCCTACAGCGTCAACCAGAAGCTGCTGAAGGGGCTGCCCGCGACGCTGCCCGCCGCCGACCTCGCCGGGGTGTCGCGCGCCTGCACGAAGAGCGCCGACGCCTGCCTGACGTTCTACCAGGATCAGCTCGTGACGGTCGAGGCGACCTGTCAGGGGCCGACCTGCTACGACCTGACCTCCTTCTACAACAAGGAGCGGGGCGCCTGGCTCGCGCAGGGGACGCCGATCGAGGACTGCCCCGGCTGCGCGGCGCGCGGCGCGCTGATCCTGCGCGACGACCAGCAGGTCGGCACCGGCGCAGGAGCGGGGACAGCGGCGGGGGCGTTCGGCTTCCACCTGTTCGCCGCCGACGCGCGGCTCTACCTGAGCATGCTGCTCCGCACTGGCGCGAAGAACGCGCAGCCACCTGGCTTTATCGAGCAGGCCGCGCTGCCCGCGCCGCTCCGCCCGAAGACCGCCGCCGAGATCGATCGCGTAATGAAGGAGGGTGCCTGGGGCAAGGCCGAGGGCGCGGGGCTGCAGTGGGCGCTCGTCGGGCGGCTCGCCGCCGTGGCTGGCGCTGCAGAGATCGGCGATCTGCGCCGCCTGGAGAGCGGGATGGCGCCGGACATGCGCTGGGGCGCCTCGCGGGCGGAGCTGGCGATGAAGCTGGACGAGAGCCTCGCGCCGGGCGGCATGGATCGCATCTGGCAGGCGGCCTGGGGCGACCTGCTCCGCAACACCGCGCACCGGAAGGGGACGCAGGGGCCCTACCAGCTCGCCTTCGAGCGCGTGGGCGAGCACCTCGCCGTGCTGTACCTCCCCGGCAACGGCAGCGTCGGCTTCTCCTGGAGCGACGCCGAGGGCTGGCGCCTGCTGGGCGTCCAGTGGAGCGGCGCGACGCGCGCGCTGCTGCCCGCCGATGTCCGCATGCGGCTGGAGGGCGTGCGGCTGCCGCTGCAGGCCCTGAGCGGCGACGCGGGCCGCCCGGAGAACCTCGGAATGCTGCCCGCCTCCGCCGGGGGGCCGATCCCCGGCCAGTTCCGGCTGGTCGAGGAATTGGCGCCGCTCGACGGGACGTGGTGGCTCGTCGACGTCGCCAGCCGCCCCGCCGGTGATCCGTCGCAGTTCTGCCGCGCTCTGAGCAGCGGCAACCTCAAGAGCTGGAACATCCGGCCCGCCACGCTGCCTCCGCCGCAGGGGACGGCCAACACCCCGTTCTGCGCCGCCGAATTCCCGCTGCAGTCCGCGCTCACCGCCTGGCAGCAGCAGGTCCGCGCCGAGCGGCAGCAGGCGCGGGAGGCGATCCTGAGCGCGGCGGGCCTCTAATCCTGTGATCCTGCATGGATGGTGTAAGCAGGTGGCGGGGGAGGTCGTTAGGCTGCCGACACGACGGAGCCCCTATGCTTTCGATGCTTCTCCTCTTTGCTTCCTGCGATCAGACCAACGCCGCCCCCCAGGAGACGCTCCCGGATGGCACCGCCGGCAAGTCCGGCACCCCGGCCGCCGCGACCCCGGAGGGGAGCAACATGGCGGGCAGCAGCGCGGCGGGCCGCTCCGCCGCCCCTGAGGCGCTCCCGGTCTCGATCCCCTCCGACCGCGTGACGGTGCGCGAGTGCGGCAGCTCCGTCGCCCGGCGCAGCGGCAGCGGCAGCGGCAGCGGCTACGGCAGCAGCGGCTACGGCAGCGGCGGCGGCGGCCTCGGCGCGGCCAGCCCCAAGTCCTCCGCCCCGCCCCCGCCCCCGGCGAAGATGGTGGCCGCCCCGACCACAACCCCCGCGATGCCCGACGCGGTCGCCTCTGCTCCCGCCGGTCCTGCTCCCTCGCAGCCGGTAGCCCAGGGCGCCCCCGCCGGCGGCTTCTCCGGCCTCCAGGGCGGG
>JBEIQZ010000587.1:0-3703 GCA_040376255.1 Alphaproteobacteria bacterium | reverse complement strand
CGGCCGCCCCGCCCGCCCACGGCGCCAGCAGCACCCCCGCCACCCCGCCCGCCAGCAGCAGCGCCCCCCCGAACAGCACCGCCGCGCTCCCCTGCCAGCTCCGGCTGAAGATCAGCACCCCGAACGTCAGGAAGCGCGCCACCATCCACACCGGGCTCAGCAGCGCCCCCGACTCCACCCCCAGCCGCCCCCAGATGCCCGGCAGCATCGGCACCACGCAGTCCAGCAGCAGGTAGGACAGCGGCAGCAGCACCCGCGCCGCCCGCAGCAGCGCCCGCCACTCCCCCGGCACCTCCCCGCCCGCCGCCCCGTGATCGCCCCCCGTCCGCAGGAACGGCACCGCCAGCAGCGCCAGCAATTGCAGCCCGATCAGCGCCCCGAACACCACGTCCACCCGCGATCCCGCCTCGTGCACCAGCCACAGCGACGGCGCGAGCGCCCCCGCCCAGCACAGGTTGAACCAGCCGACCGACCGGTACAGCCCCGCCCCGCGCTGCCCCGAAACCACCCCCGCCTCCACCATCGGCCACAGCATCCCCGCCCCCGCGTTGTACAGCGGCGCCAGCACCCACACCCACCCCGCCGCAGGCTCCGCCGCCAGCCCCGCCGCGCACGCCACCATCCCCAGCGTGATCCCGACCACCGCCCGCCGCGCCCCGAACCGCCCCACCGCCCGCCCCGACAGCAGCGCCGCCGGGACATAGGGCAGGAACATCGCCGCCGCCAGCAGCAGGTTGTCCCCGTCTGAGAACTGCCAGACCTCGTGCGTCAAAAAATAGATCCCGTGGCCCACGATCCCCGTCGCCGTCGACAGCAGCGCCGCCAGCAGCAGCCCCGCCGCCAGCGGAGACAGCAGCGCCCGATCCGGCAGCGCCCCGTCAGATCGACGCATACACCCGCCCCGTCCCCTCGACCATCGCCTCCACCGAGAACCGCGCCGCCTGCGCCCGCGCCGCCGCCCCCGCGACCTCCGCCGGGATCTCCAGGCTCCGCCGGATCGCCGCCGCCAATTCCTCCGGCCGCTCCGGCTCCACCAGCAGCCCCGCCTCCCCCACCACCTCCGGGATGCCCCCCGTCCGGCTCGCCACCACCCGGCAGCCCGCCGACAGCGCCTCCGCGATCACCTGCCCCAGCCCCTCGGTGCGGCTCGGGTGCGCAAAAACGTCCAGGCTCGCGAAGATGTCCGCCACGTCCTCCCGCTGCCCCAGGAAGAACACCCGATCCGCCACCCCCGCCGCCCGCGCCAGCCCCCGCAGCCGCTCCTCCTCCTCCCCGCTCCCCGCCAGCGCCAGGCTCCCCGGCAGCCCCGCCATCGCCCGGATCAGCACGTCCTGCCCCTTGTGCCGCGCGAGCGCCCCCACCGCCCCGATGATCGGGCGCGGCAGCGCCAGCACCGCCCGCCCCCCCGCCCGCGACGCCACCCCCGAATGAACGACGCGCACCCGCTCCGCCGCCAGCCCGCAGCCAAGCAGCACGCGCCGGATCTCCCCGCTCACCGCGATGATCCCCGCTGCCCGCCGGTACCGCCACACGCTCCCCGGAACGACGTCCGTCCGCCGGTGCACCACCACCGGCCGCCCGCACAGCAGCGCCGCAAAATGCGAATGCGGCGTGTGGACCGCCACCAGATCGAACCCCGCCCCCGCCGCCCGCAGCCGCCACAGGTTGCGCGGGTCGTTCCCCGCATACAGCGCCACCTCCGGCGCCCGCGCCCGCTCCGCCAGCGGGCTCCCCGGCACCCCCGCCCAGCAATCCCCCGGACGGTGCCGCAGCAGATAGGCCAATTGCTGCTGGCCGCCCCGCCACTCGCAGGCCGTGTCCACGTGCAGCACCCGCACCCTACTTGCCGACGCTCCGGCGGCTGATCGTCGCCGTCACCGCCCCCATCTTCGTCTGAAGCTTCAATTGCACCGGCACCCGGTTCTCGTCCGTCGACATGTACACCGTGAAATTCCCCTTCACGTCGCCCTCGTGGCTCGCGTACACGTCCACCTGCAGGCTCGGGTACCCCGCGATCGTCGTCTTCTTCGTCCCTGCGACCGCCTTCAGCGTCACCGTGCTCCGCCCGGTGAAGATCGGGAACGACACCGACTTCCCCGCCTCCAGCATCGCCGCCCGGATCCGGTACAGCGCCGCCAGCGGGTCCTCCACCCTCGGCTGCGACGGGTAGCGCTGCGTCTTCGTCACCCACTCCCCCGACTTCAGCGTCGTCCGCTTCACCGAGAAGCGGTTGGGCAGGAACGTCATCTGCTGATCCTGCTGGAAGCTCCCCTCCCGGAATTTCGTGTAGTACGACGACGATCCCGTCTCCGGCGACCACCACGACGTCAGCACGTCGTCCACCGGGTACATCGACGCCGCCATCCCCCGGCTCTCACAGCCCGCGTCGATCCGGTAGCCGTCCCCGTCCTTCTTCAGCGTCGACCACGCCACCCCCGCCGTCATCCCCATCCATTGCACCGACCACTCCAGCTTCTCGTTGGGGGTGATCGGGGCAGCCAGTACCGTCGCAGTCAGCAGCGTGAGGAACATCATGCCAGACTAACGCGCGGAGCCTGCTCCGGCTTCAACCCGATGCAGCAGAGATGCTATCCAGGGTAGATCAGGCGCAGGCCGCTGCCAGGACAGAACCGGGCGGATCTGCCCGCCGCGCCCCGGCTGTCCCGCCGCCTGCGATCCGGATATAGCCGCCTGTTGGAGGCTGCCGATGTATCTCCTGATTCCGCCGACACAGGCGCAAACACCAGGTGTCCCCTCCCCCGGTGCCCCCTCCCCTGCGTTCACCGTGGGCTGCACCGTGAACGAGTGCTGCCCGCCCTCCACGGCGGGGAAGGTCGGCATCGCGGCGGGCGACCTGGCGATCTTCCTGGTCTGCTGCTTCCTGTTCATGCGGCTGATGGAATTGCGGTTCATCCAGGAGAACCGGAACCCGCTGCTGGGGCGGCACCTCGGCGTCTCGCTGGCGCTCGGGATCGCGGGGGTGGGGATGGCGGGGCTGTACCTCGGGGTGACGGGCTGCTACGACGCGGGGGTGTGGCTCTGGGCGGGGTTCGTGTTCGCGATTTTCCTGCTGCATGCGGTGTACACGCTGATCGTGGTACGGAGCGCGGCATGAGCACGCTCAAGTCGGGGATGGTCGGGGCGGGAGAGGAGGGCTACCAGCAGGCCCTCGATCAGTTTGTAAAAGATCGGGCGCACGGGCGGTACCCGCGCACGATCTTCATCGGGCTGGGCGGGAGCGGCGCGAAGTCGCTGCTGCACCTGCGGCGGCTGATCCTGGAGCGGTTCGGGCGGGTGGACGCGCTGGAGGGGACGGCGTTCCTGTCGATCGACACTGAGACGACCTCGGACGTGCCGCCGCCGACGCAGGGCAACAAGCCCGATCTGTTCGCCGAGGTGATCCGCTTCCGCGAGAGCGAGCGGGTGAACCTCTCGACCAGCATCAGCGGGCTGATCGGCGACAACCTGAAGCGCAACCAGCACATCCAGGACTGGTGGGACGCCTCCTACAGCATCCCGGCGGGCCTCCGCATCGAGACGGGCGCGGGCCAGATCCGCCCGCTGGCGCGGCTCTGCTTCTTCGCCACGCGGGATCGGCTGCTGGAGCGGCTGACCGACTGCTGGCGGCGCGTGACCTCCAGCGAGATCGTCTCGGATCGCGTCGACACGGCGGCGAAGGTGCATGTGGTCATCATCGCGGGCT
>JBEIQZ010000233.1:0-8757 GCA_040376255.1 Alphaproteobacteria bacterium | reverse complement strand
GCCGCCTTTCGTCTTTCGCCGTGTCACCGTGCCGCCGTGATCCCCCCTCTCTCCACCACCGCCTCTCTCCCCGCCCCCACCCCGATCAGCGCCACCGGCACCCCCACCGCCTCCTCGATCCGCCGCACATACCGCTGACACGCCTCCGGCAGCTCCTCAAACCGCCTGCACCCTGAGATATCCGGCCCCCACCCCTCCATCTCCTCATAGACCACCTGCACCTGCTCCAGCCCCCCTGCGTCCGTCAGCCCTTCTTCCCCGCCCGCGTACCCGACCCCGAGCTGGATCGTCTCGAACGACGACAGGACATCGAGCTTGGTGAGGACGAGGTGGGTGAGGCCGTTGAGCATAGCGGAGTGCCGGAGCATCGGCAGATCGAGCCAGCCGCAGCGCCGCGCGCGCCCGGTGGTGGCGCCGTACTCGCGCCCGACGCTCCTGAGCTTCTCCCCGATCCCGCCGGTATCTTCTGTAGGGAACGGCCCTGACCCGACGCGGGTGCAGTAGGCCTTGGCGATGCCGACGACGGCGTCGATGACGGTCGGCCCGACCCCGGCCCCGGTGCAGGCGCCTCCGGCGATGGTGGAGGAGGAGGTGACGAAGGGCCAGGTGCCGTGGTCGATGTCGAGGAAGGTTCCCTGGGCGCCTTCAAACAGGACAGGTTCTTTGCGGCGGATCGCCTCATTGAGCGCGCGGGTGGTGGGGCGGAGGTAGGGGCGGAGGCGGGCGGCGGCCTGGAGCAGCCCATCGATGACGGCGGACTCATCGGGGGCGGGCTGGCCGTACCCGGCGAGCCGCAGGCGGTGTTCGGGCATCAGGCGACCGACGGCCTCGCGGAGCGCGCGATCGTCGAGGAGGGCGCCTGCGCGGATCCCGCGCCGTCCGGCCTTGTCCTCGTAGGCAGGGCCGATGCCGCGACCGGTGGTGCCGATCTTGCGGTCGCCGAGGGCGTGCTCGCGGGCGCGGTCGATGAGGCGGTGGCTGTCGATGATGAGGTGGGCCTCGGTAGAGATCCAGAGGTGATCGGGATCGACGGGGTGGCCCTGGCGGGCGAGCTGGTCGAGCTCTTCGATCAGGACGTGGGGATCGAGGACGACGCCGTTGGTGATCAGGCAGGTGCAGCCGGGATGGAGGATGCCGCTGGGGATGAGGTGGAGGATGACGGTCTCGCCGTTGACGACGACGGTGTGACCGGCGTTGTTGCCTCCCTGGTAGCGGACGACGTAGCGGCTCTCTGCTGCGAGCCGATCGACGACCTTCCCCTTCCCCTCGTCTCCCCACTGCGCCCCGACCACGACCACATTCGCCACGGACACCCCTGGTACAGGCCCTCCTATCCTGTCGCGAAGCGCCGGACATCCGGCTGTTCGCGGAACTCCTCCAGCGCGGGCATGAGCATCGGGAGGGTGTTCAGGATCTGCGCGTCCGGGCCGGACTCGATGGCGGCGCAGAGGGCGCCGAGGCGGGCGGCGCCGACGTAGCCGCAGGCGGACTTCAGGCGGTGCGCGCAGGCGCGGGCGCTGCCGGGCGTCTGGATCATCTGCCCGATCTGGGCGAAGGCGTCGGCGAAAAAGATGTCCAGCACGGCGCCTGCCTCCGCGCCGAGCAGCCCGCAGAGCTGGCGGAAGGCGGCGGGATCGAGGGCGGGCGGCAGGGCAGGCGCGGGGGGATCGGGCGGCAGGGCGGGCGCGGCAGGGAGCGCGGCGAGGTGCCTGCGGATCTGGGCGGCGAGGGACTCGGGATCGACGGGCTTGTGGATGCATCCGTCCATCCCGGCGTCCCGGCAGATCTCGCGGATATCAGAGGTCGTGTTGGCGGTGAGGGCGAGGATGGGGACGGTATAGCCGAGGCGACGCAGGCGTCGGGTGGTCTCGTAGCCGTCGAGGCCGGGCATCATGCAGTCCATGAGGATGAGCGAGAAGCTGTGTTGCTGCACCAGCTCCAGCACCTCGATCCCGTCGGAGGCGATGGCGCAGGTGTAGCCGAGGTTCTCCATCAACCGGCGCATGAGCCGCTGGTTGATCGGGTTGTCCTCTGCGACGAGGATCGGCGCGGCGGGGAGGATCGGCGCGGCGGCGGGGGGCGGCGGGCGGGCGGGGGCGAGGAGCTGGAGCAGCGCGTGTTGGCGGACGGGGCGGCGCAGCCCGACGGCCCCGGCGGGCGGACCTGCGGCGCGGGTGTGGACGGCGATGATCGGCGGCGCCGCGCCGACGCCGGAGCGGAGGGCGCGGATCAGCTCCGGGGCGCTGATGGGGGCGGCGGGATCAGGGAGCAGGAAGATCGCATCGAAGCGGGCGCGCCCGATCTGGCGGAGGGCGTGGATGCCGCTGTCGGCGACCTCGACGGCGGCGCCGAGATCCTGGAGCTGGAGCTGCAGGGAGCCGGCGGGCGCGCCTGCCCCGATCAGCAGGCAGGCGCGATCCGCGAGGGGGCGCGGGGGCGGGCCGGGATCGGCGGACAGGGGGAGGGCGATGCGGAAGCTGCTCCCGACGCCGGGGTGGCTGTCCAGGGAGAGCTGGCCGCCCATCCCATCGACGATCTGGCGGCAGATGGCGAGGCCGAGGCCGGTGCCGCCGAAGCGGCGGGTGGTGGAGCTGTCGGCCTGGGTGAAGGGCTGGAACAGGCGGGCCTGATCGCCGGGGGAGATCCCGATCCCGGTGTCCTGCACCTCGACGCGGAGGGTGCGGCGCGGCGGCAGGTCGGAGGGCGCGTCGGGCGGCGCGTCCGGCGGATCCGCGCTGATGTACAGGCGCACCTGCCCGGAGGCGGTGAATTTCAGCGCGTTGCCGAGCAGGTTGAGCAGGAGCTGCCGGATGCGACCGGGATCGCCGTACCAGCGATCCGGCAGATCGGGCTGGAGGTGCGAGAGCAATTCCACGTCCGGGCTGCCCTCCTCCAGAAAGAGCTGGAGGGTCTCATCGACGATCCCGCGCAGGGAGAACGGGATCCGCTCCAGCTCCAGGCGGCCGGACTCCATGCGGGAGAAGTCGAGGATATTGTTGATGAGGTGCAGGAGGTGCTGCCCGGCGCTGTGGATGGTGCAGGCGCAGTCCTGCTGATCGGCGTCGCGGCTGGCGGCGGGCGCGGAGAGCAGCAGGTGGCTCATGCCGATGATGGCGTTGAGGGGCGTGCGGATCTCGTGGCTCATGTTGGCGAGGAAGTCCCCTTTGGCTCTCGCGATCTCCTCCGCCTGCTCGCGGGCGCGCTGGAGGGCCGCCTCGACCTCCAATTGGGCGCGGATGTCGCGGAACACGACGACGCCGCCGGTCTGCGCCGGACTCTCCGGGTCGAACGGCCCGGGCGGGAGGATGCGGAGCGGGGACAGCACGAAGGAGACGGGGATCGGGGCCTCCGGCGCGACCCCGGCCTCGCGGCAACCGCGCATGCGGCTGCGATCCTCGCGCCAGACCGTCCCGGCCGCGATGAGCTGCCTCACAGGCTGAGGCGGCGCGTCGGGCAGCAGCTCCGCGAAGTCGCGCCCGATCAGCGCCGCCCCGGAGCAGCCCAGCAATTGCGCGCCGGCGGGGTTGATCGAGAGGATGCGCCCGGCGGCGTCGATGGTGGCGAGGCCGTCCCCGGTGGCGGCGATGATCGCCTGGAGGCGGTTGCGCTCCAGGGCCAGCGCGGTCTCCCCGGCCTGCCTGAGCTGCTCATAGAGCGCCTGCATCTCCGCCGACACCAGCTCCAGCGAGCGCTCCAGCAGGTAGCGATCGTCATCGACCTCCTGGTAGCTCCGCTGGACATGCCCCAGGAAGCGCTGCCACCCGGCGGCGTCCGGCGCGGCGTCAGCGGAGATCCCGGCCCGCCGGAGCTGGCGGAGGAGCAGGCGGTGGCTCAGGTTCATGTCCCGTCTTCGCCCAGGGCAGTGAGCGTCATCGTCTGGTTGTGGAGATCGCAGGAGAGGAGTCCAGACGGCGATATCTCGCCATAGGAGTAGAACCCGATCAGCGGCGTCCCCTCCGGCAGCCCCTCCAGCACAGCCTCCACCTCCTCCTCAGTGCGCTCCCCCAGCACGACGCGCCGCCCCACGCAGCTGATCGCCAGCCGCAGCACCGGCCCGGTCGCCCCGTCCAGCATCTCCACCATCGCCGCCGAGGCCTCGGCCGCCCCGTCCACCAGCCGATCGTGCTGGGCGTGCATCAGGCGGGCGAGGTGGCCCTGGGGGAGGTTCCCGGCGAACGTCATGCTGCGGGCGGCCTCGTCGATGGAGAGGATCGTGCGGACGACGCGCTCGCTGTGGTGGCGGTCGGCGCGGATCGAGAGCGGGAAGCGCATCGCCGCGCCGGGCAATTGCGCCGCCAGCCCGCCGAGGTACTCGCGGTACAGATCCAGGGCGGGGCGCCCGTCCAATTCGTAAAGCACATGCTCCTCAGATCGCGTGATCACCCGCTCCGGCCCGAACACGTCCCACCCGCCCTTCGACCCGTGCGCCACCCTGAGCGCCGCCCCGTAGAGGCCGACCGCGATCACCCCGCCCTCGCAGGGCGATCCGTCGCGGAGCACCCAGGTCTGCCGGAACTCCACCCCGTCCCCGGCCAGCCCCCCGCTCACCACCACCTCCGGCGGGAGCGCGCACCGGAGGCCCTCCACCAGCCGGCTCCCGTTCACGCGCGTCCCGTCCGAGAACACCAGGATCGCCCTCAGATCCGGCGCTGCCAGCGCGCGCCCCAACTGCTCCCCGATCTGCAGCGACTCCCCCGGATGCCCCACCGTGGCGAACGCCTGCCGCACCCTGCACCGCGCGAACCGCATCGCCGCGACGACGACGGAGCGATCCTGTACGTCCGGGCCGAAGATCTCCCCTGCCGTGGAGCAGCCTGCGATGATAGCCTCCGGGTAGCTCCGGCGCAGATCCGCGAGCGGCCCGTCTGCGCGATCTGTGCCGAATTCCGGCGCACTGAACGCCAGGATCAGCACATCGGGGCCGGGGAGCGGCGGCAGCGCCGCTGACCAGCTCCCCTGAGAATAGCGGAATACATGCAGATCCATTCACCAGATCTACTCCTATTTTCTCTCTTTTTCAAGCTGGACACTTGTGAGGCACAATGCGCTCCGACCTGTATCCTGATCTCCAACAGAGATCCTTTGGCGACGGACACGCGCTCTGGATCGGCCAGCTCCCTGCCACGCTCCTGCCCGACGCCGCCGCCCTGGAGGCGATGTGGGCGCTGCACCCGCCCGACTACCACACGATCCTGATGTACGGCCGCCCGGTGGCGACCCCGCGCTGGCAGCAGGCCTACGGCGCGGACTACCGGTACACCGGTCGGGTCAACCGGGCGCTGCCGGTGCCGCCGCTGCTGGCGCCGCTGCTGGCGTGGTCGCGGGGGAGCGACGCGCGGTTCAACGGCCTGCTGCTGAACTGGTACGACGCGGCGGAGGGCCACTTCATCGGCCCGCACCGGGACAGCACGGCGCAGATGATCCCCGGATCTCCGATCCTCACCCTGTCCTTCGGGGCGACCCGGATCTTCCGGATGCGCCCGCTGCGCGGCCCGCGTGACTCAGCGCCTGCGGCGCGCTACGACTTCCCGGTCGCGCACGGCGATGTGCTGCTGATCCCGTGGGAGACCAACCTGCGCTGCACGCACGAGGTCCCCCACCACCGCTCGATGGGCGGGCGGCGGATCTCGGTTACGCTCAGGGGCTTTATGGACGAGGTGCCTGGATGATGCTTGATATTTTATGGCGGCTGCTGCGCCCGGTGCTGTTCTCGCTGGACGCTGAGACCGCGCATGAGCAGACGATGCGGCTGATCCCGCTGGTGCGCCCGCTGCTCGGGCTGCTGGGGCGGCGGCCCGATCCGTCGCTGGCGCGGACGGTGGCGGGGCTGCGGTGGGCGGGGCCGGTGGGGCTGGCGGCGGGCCTCGACAAGGACGGGGTGGCGATCCGGGCGTGGGCCTCCCTGGGCTTCGGGGCGGTCGAGGTCGGGACGGTGACCGCGCAGCCGCAGCCGGGGAACCCGCGCCCCCGGCTGTTCCGGCTGGTTCCGGAGCGGGCGCTGATCAACCGGATGGGCTTCAACAACCGGGGCGCGGCGGCGCTCGCGGATCGGATGCGGGCGCTGCGCGAGGCGGGGGCGTGGCCGGAGATCCCGGTGGGGGCGAACATCGGCAAGTCCAAGGTCGTCCCGAACGAGGAGGCGGTCGCTGACTACCTGGCGAGCATGGATCTGCTGGCGGGGCTGCCCGACTACTTCACCGTCAACGTCTCCTCTCCCAACACGCCGGGGCTGCGCGCGCTGCAGGAGCGGGAGCCGCTGCGCCGCCTGCTGGGCGAGGTGGTCGGGCGGGCTGCGGGGCGGCCGGTGCTGCTGAAGATCGCGCCGGATCTGGAGCCGGAGGCGCTGGCGGAGGCGGTCGATGTCGCCGCCACCTCGGGCTGCGCCGGGGTGATCGCCACAAACACCACCCTCTCCCGCCCCGGCGCCACCGGGCGGCTGGACGAGGCGGGCGGCCTCTCCGGCGAGCCGCTGCGCCCGCTGGCGCTCGCGCGCATCCGGCAGGCCGTCGCCGCCGCATCGGGCCGCCTCCCGATCATCGGGGCGGGCGGCATCTCCTCGGCGGCGGACGCGCAGGCAGTGCTGGAGGCGGGCGCGGCGGCCACCCAGCTCTACAGCGGCCTCATCTTCGGGGGGCCGGGGCTGCCGGGGCGCATCCACGCGGAGATGGCAGCCGCCCGCTGACCATCAGGAGCAGCTCATCTGGCCGCCGCGCACCATGCAGCGCAGATCGCCGCCGGTGACCGGCACCTTCACCATGGTCTGCATCGGGACCGCGCCCTGCAGGGTGAGGGTGCAGGAGGCGCCGGGGGCGGCGGTGAACATGGCGACGGTGTCGCTGCCGGAGAGGGACTCGGCGAGGCGCTGGTTGTTGGGGCAGCTCAGGCTGACCTCGGCGATGGGCATGTCGCTGTCGACCTTGACCTTGTAGGCGACGCCGGGGGCGGGGGTCGGGACGGGGCGGGGCGGGGGAGCGGTCTCGCCGCAGAGCGGGCGGGTGAGGCCGTCGAGCCAGTTGATCTCGGTGTCGGAGCCGAGGGCGTCCACGCGCCCCTTGTAGGTGCTGAACGGGGCGCCGCAGGGGCTCACGCCCATCGCCCGCGCCATCAGCATGTCCGTCCACGACATCAGCGCGCGCGCCTTGCGGAGGTTCCGGGGGTCGGCGGCCATCAGATCGCCGACGCTGGCCTGGAAGCTCTGGGTCTTCAGCGCGCCGGTCTGCGGGTCTTCGAAGTGGATGGTCAGCTTGACCAGCTCAGAGCGCACCGCCCCGGTGGAGCGCAGGTGGAGATCCTGGAGGAAGAGCTGGGTGGTCCCCGCATAGTAGTGGATGGGCTGCACCTCCTCCATGACGGTGCTGGCCTCCTCGCCGTAGAAGCGCTCCAGCGCGAGCGAGGGGGGGAGATCCAGCTCGAAGCGGACGTTGTGGGCGATGGTGCGGGTCATCGACTCGAAGCCGACGCCGAAGATGCGATCCACGACCGCCTCGGAGCCGAGGTAGACGTAGGCGCCCTTGCCCTTCTCGCTGAGCTTGTTCAGCACGGTGTCGTTGAAGTCGCGCCCGACGCCGACGCTGGTGAGCCGGATGTTGCTCTCCTCGTAGGCGCGGCCGACCTGGGAGACGGTGTCGACGTTGACGTCGCCGGTGTTGAGCAGCGCGTCGGAGATCAGCATCACGCGGCGGTTGCGCCCGGAGGTGTCGACGTGGCCGTTGGCGATGCGGTAGCCCTCCTTCAGCCCGAGGTCGAGGTCGGTGGAGCCGCGCGGCTGGAGGCTGCTGATGACGCTGTCGAGGATCGCCGGATCGTCGCGCCCGACGACGAAGTTCTCCAGCGGCGTGCAGAGGGTGTCGTCGAACAGCACCATGTCGATGCGGTCGCCGCGCTTCAGGCTCTCCTTCGCCATCTTGTCGAGGCCGCGCTTCAGGTAGTCCATGCGGCCCTCGGCGGACATCGAGCCGGAGCGGTCGATCACCAGCGTCAGGTCGAGCGGCATCCGGGCGGGCATCGCGCCCTTGACCGCCATCGACATCGTGATGGTGTCGGGGCCGGTCTGCTCGGCGCCGGACATCACCGAGAAGGTCTCCCCGGCGGCGACGGGGCGGGTGTCGAAGCTGAAGTAGTTGAGGAACTCGTGGGGCCGGATCTCGGAGGCCTGGACCGGGCCGCGCTGCTGGAGCGCCCAGAGGAGCCGCTGCGCGGAGGCGAGGCTCATCGAGTCGTCGTTGGAGAGCCAGGTGGTGCCGCCCCAGTCCCAGCGGGAATTCTCGTCGTCGGCGGCCTTCTGGTTCTGGAGCCGGTTGTCGCGGTCGCCGCGCAGATCGGCCATGTCCTCGCCCTTCTCGGCGACCATGCTCGCGGCCTCCTCGTCGGCGCCGGAGCGCGCGCGATCCTCAGAGGACTTGTCAGCGAGAGTGCTGGTCGCAGGCTTATTTTCCTTCTTCGCCTCCTTCTGCTTGCCACCGGCGTCTCCGTCGTAGGTAGCCGGGCTGCGGTTGGCGTCGTCCTTGGGCGCAGCGCGCTCGGACTCGCCGCGCGCCGCGCGGCCCTCGGGGACGCTCACCGCGACCGGCTCGGCGGCGGGGGCGTTCCCGACCTCCGCGCCTCCGGTCGCCCCGCCCTGGAGGCCGGAGAAGCCGCCGGCGGGGGCGCCCTGGGCTACCGGCTGCGCGGGAGCAGGACCGGCGGGAGCAGAGGCGACCGCGTCGGGCATCGCGGGGGTTGCGGCCGGGGCGGCCACCATCTTCGCCGGGGGCGGGG
>JBEIQZ010000490.1:0-4743 GCA_040376255.1 Alphaproteobacteria bacterium | reverse complement strand
TGCGGATCGATTCGCCCGAGTGCATCAGGTCGATCGCGCGGTTGATGTCCGACAGCGGCATCGTGTGGGTGATCAGGTCGTCGATCCGGATCTTGCCGTCCATGTACCAGTCGACGATCTTCGGGGTGTCGGTGCGCCCGCGCGCCCCGCCGAAGGCCGACCCCTTCCAGACGCGCCCGGTGACGAGCTGGAACGGGCGGGTGGAGATCTCCTGGCCCGCGCCCGCGACGCCGATGATGATCGACTCGCCCCAGCCCTTGTGGCAGCACTCCAGCGCCTGCCGCATCAGGGTCGTGCTGCCGACGCACTCGAAGCTGTAGTCGGCGCCGCCGCCGGTCAGCGCGACGAGGTGCGCCACGATGTCCTGTCCGGGCGGCAGGGCGGCGGGGTTGACGAAGTGGGTCATCCCGTAGCGGCGGCCCCACGCCTCCTTCGCCGGGTTGATGTCCACCCCGACGATCTGCGCCGCCCCCGCCATCTTCAGCCCCTGGATCACGTTCAGCCCGATCCCGCCGAGCCCGAACACCACGCAATTCGACCCCGGCGTGACCTTCGCCGTCCAGATCGCCGCGCCGACCCCGGTGGTGACCCCGCAGCCGACGTAGCAGACGCTCTCAAAGGGCGCGTCCTTGCGGATCTTCGCCAGCGCGATCTCTGGCAGCACCGTGTACTCCGAGAACGTGGAGGTCCCCATATAGTGGTGGACCATCTGGCCCTTATAGGAGAACCGGCTCGTCCCGTCCGGCATCAGCCCCCGCCCCTGCGTGGGCCGGATGCGCTGGCAGAGGTTGGTCTTGCGGCTCAGGCAGTAGTCGCAGGTGCGGCACTCCGGGGTGTAGAGCGGGATCACGTGATCGCCCACCGCCACCGAGGTGACCCCCGCGCCGACCTCCACCACCACGCCCGCCCCCTCATGCCCCAGCACCGTCGGGAACAGCCCCTCCGGATCGGCCCCGGAGAGCGTGAAGGCGTCGGTGTGGCAGATGCCGGTCGCCTTCAGCTGCACCAGCACCTCTCCGGCCTTCGGCCCCTCCAGATCGAGCTCCACGATCTCCAGCGGGGTCTTCGGGGCGAGGGCGAGGGCGGCGCGGGTCTTCATCAGGGCTCCTGGTGGATCGGCTCAGATAACCTGAGCGCGGCCCACCTGCCTACGATGCGGCGAACACATCCCGGAACGGCCCGATGAACCGGCGATCCTCCGACCAGTCGCTGATCGCGAAGACGATCTCTGCGAACGCCCCCGCGAACGGCCCGGTCAGCGCGCGGTGGAATTGCGCAGCGATCTGCCGCGCGTCGTTCCCGAACGCCCCGCAGCCCCACGCTCCGAGGATCAGCGCGCTGTATCCGTACGCCGCCGCGATCTCCAGCACCCGCCGGACGCGCGGCTCCATCAGCGCCGCCGAACGCTCCACCCCGCAGGTCTTCGCGTAGGGCGCCGCGCAGGTAAGCACGGACATCTCCCACGCCGCCTCCAGCGCCTCGCCCGCGTCGGTGCGGAAGAACGGAACATCCGGCGACAGGATCGCCCAGTCCGTCGAGTCAGGCTCCGGGCGGAGCGCGTGGTGCGCGTACATCGGATCTCCCACCAGCGTCGCGTAGAGCGCGCTGGAGCGGCACAGGCTCTCCTCCTGCGCCCGCGCCCCGCTCAGAAAGCCGCCGCCGGGGTTCACCCCCGCCGCGAAGTTCAGCGCCAGCGGGCGGCAGCCCCGCGCCACAAGCCGCCGCCCCGCCCCCATCGTCGTCTCGTTTGTCACCTGCAGCGCGGTGACCGGGTGCGCCGGCAGCTTCTTCTCTGGAAGCACCATGTCCGGCGGGATGCTCACCTTCGCCGCGATTGCGGCCCGCACCTGCGCCGACCAGTCCACGCGCTGCCCGTCCGGCGACAGATAAAACCCGTCTGCGATGGCCGCCACGGCGGATCGGCCCAGCCGGGCGGCCTCGGCGCGCTCCATCCGCAGCTCCCGGTGGCGGGCGGCGCCCATCTCAGGGCTGTCGAGGCAGGGGAGGATGTTCAGCATCGCGCCAGTATATCCGGCGGCGCTATGCCCGCGACCGACGGGCAGCCGATCACCTCCAGCGAGACCACCTCATTCCCCTCCAGCGGCCCGAGATCCGCCAGCGCCGCGCAGGAGCGCAGGGCGACGCGATAGAACGGCTCCCGATCCCCGCCCAGCCCGCCGATGTCGGTGAGCGCCGGACAGTCCTCGATCACCACCTCCCGCAGCTCCGCCAGCCCCCGCAGCGCGTCCAGATGCTCCAGCCGGTGACAGCCCGCCAGCCACAGGGAATAGAGGCGCGCCAGCCCGCCGATACCGCTGAAGTCGGCGGCGCCGCACTCCTCCAGCCGCAGCCCGCGCAGCGACGCCAGCCCCGCCAGCCAGCCCGTGTCCTGCATCGCCTCCCCCCCGCTCACAGACAACCACTCAAGGTTTGGCAGCCCGCGCAGCAGCTCCGGCGCCCGCGCCAGCACCGGCCAGTCCACCCCGAACGCGCGGACGCTCCCGACGATCCGCAGAACCCCCGCCAGCGCCAGCTCCGGATCGCACCCGTTTATGTGCAGGCTGCCGAGTCGCGGCGCGCGCTCCACCCGGATCTCGCGCAACCGGCCGCACCCGCGCAGCATCAGCTCTTCCAGCCCCGGCAGATCCGCCCCCGCGACCCGCCGCAACGCCCCGCAATCCTCCGCGCTCACGCGCTCCAGCCCTCCCCCGACCGGCAACGCCAGCGACTCCAGCGCATCGCCGCCGCTCAGCCGCAGCGACCTCAACCCCGCGAGCCCCGCGACCGCCTCCGCGCTCACCAGCGCCCCGCAGCCCTCCAGCCGCAGCGCCGACAGCCTCCCCAGCCCCGCCAGCCCCCCGAGGTGCCGCAGCGCCCCGCAGCCCTCCAGCCAGATCGACGACAGCGCCGGCAGCCCTCCCAGCCCCCCGAGGTGCCGCAGCGCCCCGCAGCCCGCCAGTCGCAGCGTCGAGAGCGCCGGCAGCCCCGCCAGCCCGTCCAGATCCTTCAGCGCCCCGCACCCCGCCAGCTTCAGCGCCCGCAGCCGCTCCAGCCCCGCCAGCACGCTCAGATCCGCCGGCGCGTCATTCAGATCCCAGGTGATCTCCTCCACAGCGGGCAGCCACGGCAGCACCTCCCGGATCGCCTCCGGCCCGCAGCCCCGCAGGTCGAGGCAGGTGCTCCGCCGCATCCGGCCTGATCGGCACAGCGCATAGAGCGCGATGGCGCGCCGCAGGCCCGGATCGCCCTGGAGCCGGTGGATGCGGCTGCGCCCGCTCACCTCGATCTCCCCGTCCGGCCACACCCAGCAGCCCTCCGCCAGCACCTCCCACAGCCCGGGATCGTCCTGCCGCAGGAGCGGCTCAAGCCCGCAGCGGACAGCCTCCCATGTCGGGCCTGCCAGCGCCTCCAGCAGATTTTGCATGTACGCCGGCGCCTGCCCGCTCAGGACTTTCGCCGCCCCGCGACAATGCCAAGGGCAGACAGCGCGCTCATGCCGCTGATCGCGCCTGCGACGACGGTGTAGCCCGGCCCCGTCTTCTCCGCAGGTGGTTTCTCCGGCGCAGCAGACGCGAACGAGAATTCGCCGATTTGTTGCCCCCTGAACAACACATCAAACTTCGTCGCGGCGTCAGGCGCGCAGAACAGCAGGTTAAGATCGTCGGCCTTGCCGATATTGATCGAGCGGTTGTGGTCGGCGGTGGGCCAGGTGCCGCCCGTGAGATCTTCCAGCGGACGGATATACCCCATCCCCGCTGTCCTCAACGCGAAGTCGCGCGTGTCCACATCGAGCCGCTTCTCACTGTAGCCCCGCACGCCCTCAGCAGCCCGCACGTTCACGCTGACCTCGACCAGAGCGCACCCGAGATCGACGCGGTTCGTCACCTGCTGCTCCGCGAGGGTAGTCGGGGTGTCCTTGACGGTGCCCACGGCGCGACCGCCGCGCACGTCGAAGGCAGCTACCCGGCGCGGGTCGGGCGCCTCCTCCACGGCCTCCGCCCACTCCAGCACCGTGCTGGTGCCGAACACCTCCAGCGTGGCCGTCGTGGCGGAGGCCGGGGCGGTGAACACCCAGGAGACCTCCACAGGTTCGCCCTGCTTCTTCTCCCAGTCATATGGACGGTACAGCATGGCCGCGAGGTCATCATCCAGCAGGAGCCCCTTGAGCTGCGCTACACGGCCACGCCGCGATCCATCCGCGACCAGGATTGCCGCGTCCTTCAGAGGGTAGGACTTCTGCTCGGCGCTCCATGTGACCCAGAGCTGGGCATTCACCACCACGAAGATCTGCCCGTCCGGCGGGCGCATGCATTGCCACGAGACCTCCTCATGGCAGAGCATCTGATAGCGCGTGGAGGTGGCCTCCACCTTGGTGAGCGGTTCTGCGGAGGCGAGAGCAGGGAAGAAGAGAAAGGCAGATAGCATGTCATCTCCTGCGGGAAAAAATGAGAGATCCGGGGCTACACTCCAGTAACCAGGGAGCTCTTCCCGATTAACCGGAGGGCAGGTATGGTGGAGAGTAATAACAGGATCGCTACCGGGCCGAGGTGCAGGAGTTCGGCCCGGCCCGCTGAGGAGACATCGACCCAGACGTTGATCCGGGCGAGGCGTTCCTGGAAAATCAGCAACGAGATCCGGTCAGCGGGGACGGCGAGCAGGGTGGAGAGCCCGGCGAGCGCGAGCGACTGGATCAGGAGCACCTGCCAGAGGTCGGCCCTGGACCAGCCGATGGCGGAGAGGAGG
>JBEIQZ010000158.1:0-10898 GCA_040376255.1 Alphaproteobacteria bacterium | reverse complement strand
GTTTTGCTCCGCGGACAGCACACTGCCCGAGGCCGTGTACACGGAGAAGGTGACGGTGGCAGCCACAGCGAAGTCAGTGCCACACGGGATTGGGCCGCCCCCGGGAGCGCTGAGGGCGACCAGCGGGGCGGCTCTGGCAGGCTGGCGGCCTGCGGGAGCGGGCTGGCCTCCGGGCGGCTCGGCATGAGGAAGGAGGGGTCGGGGGCGCCGAAGGGATCCATCGCACCCAGCGACCCCTGGACATCCGGGGGCGCGGCGACGGGAGTGGGCGGCGCATCGCCTCTGGCGTGATCAGCGGAGCGCAGGTCACGGAGCATATCCGTCCCGGCAGCCATCGGGAGCGCGGCAGCAGAGGCGGCGGCAGCCATCGGGAGCGCGGCAGCCATCGGGAGCGCGGCAGCAGAGGCGGCGGCTGAGGCAGAATCGGCGGCGCTGTACAGCGCGGGATCGACCGGGAGCAGCGGAGAGCCATCCCGGAAGCAGAGCTCGATCCAATCTTCCCAGATCGAATGGCAGATCGGACAACGCTTCATGCTGCCCCCTGGTACATCCGCTTGATGTTGCGGGAGATGACGAGGCGCTGGACCTGGTTGGTGCCCTCCACGATCTGCATGACCTTGGCGTCCCGCATATAGCGCTCGACGGGGTACTCCCGGGTGTACCCGTAGCCGCCGAGCACCTGGACGGCGTCGGTGGTGACGGCCATGGCGGCGTCGGTGGCGAAGCACTTGGCCATCGCGGCGGTGTGCGAGAACGCGGCGCCTGCGTCCTTCAGGGCGGCGGCCTTGTGGACGAGGAGGCGTGCGGCCTCGATGCGGACGGCCATATCCGCGAGCATGAACCCGACGCCCTGGAAGTCGATGATCGCGGTGTCGAACTGGCGGCGCTGGCAGGCGTAGGCGGCGGCGGTGTCGAGGGCGGCCTGAGCGAGCCCGACCGAGATGGCGGCGATGGTGATCCGGCCGGAGTCGAGGGCACGCATGGCGACCCGGAAGCCGTCCCCTTCCTCTCCGAGCCGGTTGCTGACCGGGATCAGGGCGTCCTCCAGGATCAGCTCCACGGTGGGCGAGGCGCGCAGCCCCATCTTCTCCTCCTTCTTGCCGAAGCGGAGGCCGGGGGTGTCTGCCGGGAGGATGAACGCGCTGACGCCCTTCGGCCCGGCGCCGGAGGCGCCCTCGCCGGTGCGCGCCATGAGGATATAGACATCGGCATAACCGCCGTGGGTGATCCAGAACTTTGTACCGTTGAGGCGGTAGTGATCCCCTTCCAGGCGGGCGGTGGTGCGGAGGGAGGCGGCGTCAGAGCCGCTGCCCGGCTCGGACAGGGCGAAGGCGCCGAGGAGCTGACCGGCGGCGAGGCCGGGGAGCCACGCCTGCTGCTGGGCGGGGTCGCCGAACTCGGCGAGGATGATCTGGGGCAGCCCGTTTACCGCGACAGTGACCCCGTAGGGGCGGAGACCCGGGCGATCTCCTCCAGCGCGAGCACATAGTCTGTGTAGCCGAGCCCGAGCCCTCCGTGGTCGACGGCGGCGGGGATGCCGCAGAGGCCCGCCGCGCCGAGCGCCTGAAAAGCGTCCTTGCGGAACAGCTCCGCCTCATCGTCGGCCTTCAGCGTGGGGCCGAGGATGCGGGTGGAAGCCTCACGGGCCGCCGCGATGAGTGCCTGCTGCTCCTCGGTATACATCGACATCAAAACCCTCCTCTCCCGTCATCCACGTCCGGCCACATCCCAGACGTCGGCGCCTGGTCACATCCAGCCGCTCTGCCGGACAGGCTAACCCGTCCGGCCCCGGACGCATCTTACAGCGCAGATCACCTGCAGATCACCTGCAGATCACCTGCAGATCAGAAGCAGCAGATCAGAATCAGAAGCAGCCGATATTTCCGGGGACGCCGAGATCCAGCATCAGGCTCCAGACCCGGCCCTCCGGCTGCACCATCGCGCCGAAGCCGACCTCCCCCAGCCCGAGCCGCCCGGTGAGCGCGAGCCGGGGGCGCCCGTCGGGGGCGATGGCGCCGACGCCGAGATCGACGGTGGAGGTGAGCGCGCCGCGCCCGAAGCGCTGGCGGACCTCCACGCTGGCGGCGCCGAGGCCCTGCCCGCCCAGATCACCGCTCTGGGCGGTGGGAGGGACGAACCCGGCCCAGCCGCGCAGCACGATCCGATCCCGGAACGAGATCCACCCGTTCGCAGAGAGGTAGAGCGCCTCCGGCGTCTGGATCAGCGCCGGGCCGAGCCCGTAGGTGCCGCCGATGAGGCTGCCGGGATCGGGGGCGGCCAGCAGGTGCAGCAGATGGGCGGTGCGTGTCGCGAACGCCACGTTATCACCGGAGAACTTCCGGCTCACGATCCCGATCACCCGCCCGGCTCCGTCGACCAGCGGCCCGCCCGAATTGCCCGGATTCAGCGCGGCGTCTGTCTGGAGGTACCACTCCCCTGCCGCCGACACAATGCCGTTGCTGACGCTCCAGCGGAGCAGCCCGTCATAGCGCCCGCCCGCGCCGCTCGCGAAGGGGTGGCCCATCGACCAGACCTCCTCCCCGATGATCGGATCGCCGGGACGGATGGGGAGCCAGGGATAGTCACCCGCGCCGGGGTCCGCGCCGCCGGAATCTGCGCCGGGGTCCGCGCCGGGGTCCGCGCCGGGGTCCACATCGCCGGGGTCCGCCGGGCTGTCCACGATGCCCGACGGCGGCAATTGGAGGATGGCGAGGTCGTGGGCGGGATCGCGGGAGAGGACAGAGGCGATGAAGACGCGTCCGTCGCGGAGCGTCACCTGCGGGCGCGACCCGTTGGCGACGCAGTGGTAGGCGGTGGCGACGGTGCCTGCCGGATCGATGATCACTCCGGCGCACCAGGACGGGCCGGTGACGAGCATGACGACCGCGTCGAGCCAGACGGGATCAAACACGGTCGCCCCCCGCTGCTGACAGCCCTGCGGAGGACTCTGCGGAGGACTCTGCGGGCGGCTCTTCAGACGGGCCGAGGGCGCGCAGGTCCTTGAGCGTCGGGAGGGCGCTGAGGCTCCGGAGGCCGAAGCTGTGGAGGAAGTGGGGGGTGGTCCCGTAGGCGAGCGGGCGGCCCGGCTCATCGGCGCGGCCGAGGGTCTGGACGAGGTTGCGCTCCAGCAGCATGCGGAGGACGCCGGTGCAGTCGACGCCCCGGATCTCATCGATGACCGCCCTGGCGACGGGCTGGCGGTAGGCGATGACGGCGAGCGTCTCCAGCGCGGCGCGGGTGAGGCGCACCGGACGGACGCCCCGGATCGAGGCGACATAGGCGCCGAAGCGCCCGTCTGTGCGGAGCTGCCACCCCTCCCCCACCTGCCAGAGCCGGAGCCCGCCGCCCTGCCGCTCCAGCTGCTCCTGGAGCAGGGGGAGCGCGGCCTGGACGGTCGGGAGATCGAGCCTGAGCGCCACCGCGAGCCGATCAGCGGTCAGGACGGCCGGGCTGGCGAACAGGCAGGCCTCCATCGCCGCGAGGAGCTGCTCAGGCGGGGGGGGGCCGACGCTGCCGGAGTTGTCAGCAGGTTCAGGGGGTGGGAGGATCAGACAGTCTCCTGGAGCGCCATTAACTCCTCCTCCTCCACCCTGCGACGGAGACAGAGCAGCACCGGGGCGGTCTGCCCGCCCGCCTGCCCGCCCGCCTGCCCGCCCGCCTGCACCTCCTGGCGCAGATCGAGCCACTCCCGCCGGGCCATCTCCAGCAGCGCCAGGAACACATGGAGCCGCTGGCGCCGATCAGGGAGCTGAGAGAACAGGGACTGGAGCGGGACAGGGCGGGCGGGGACGAGCCGGCCCCTGAGCCACTGAAGCGTCGCCGCCAGCGAGAACCGCTCCGCCTCCACCGCATGGACGACGTCGCGGGCGCGGAGCCGCTCCAGCACAGCGGCATAGCACAGCCCGATGCCCATCGCGCCGAGGCTGCCATCCACCGGGAGATCTGCCGGGAGGTCGGGTTCATCGCCCTCCTGGTCCCCGGAAGGCCCGGACGGGCACCGCGCAAACACCTCGCGATCCAGCACCTCCAGCGCGCCGAGGCTGGCCGCCGCCTCCTGGTAGCGCGCATACTCAAGGAGCCGCTGCACCAGCGCCTCCCTCGGATCGGCCTCCTCCGCCTCGCGCTCAGACCGCGCGGCAGGCGGGAGCAATTCCCGCGCCTTCAACTGGCAGAGCGTCGCCGCGAGCACCAGATAGTCCCCGGCCACCTCCACGTTGATCCCCTCCCCGCCCGCCTCCAGCCCCTCCAGCCACCACAGGTAGCGGTCGCAGATGAGGGCCAGCGGGATCTCACGCACATCGACGCCCTCGCGCCGGATGAGCAGCAGCAGCAGATCCAGGGGCCCCTCATAGACGCCTGTCAGGACGGGCGGGTCGAGGCCGGCACCGAGGGAAGGGAGCGGGACATGGACGGTCTGGACGGCTGGCACAGACCTTGCTGTAACCGATACGGAGCCACAATGCGCACATCCATCACTGACTCACCTGCCTTCTCCCTGCTGACCCTCGCCCTCGCGCTGATGCCCTGGGCGGCAGACGCCGCCTCCGCGCAGGGCGCGGTGGTGGTGGGCGGCGCGGGCCGCGACCCGGCGATGCTCTGGGTCGAGCTGGACGGCATCATCGACCGCATCGCAGAGAACCACGCCCTCCCCGAAGAGAAGGTCTCCGCGTTCAAAGAGGCGACCGCCCTCCGTTACCGCAGCGAGAGCGGCGTCGATGGAGACAGGCTCCGCCAGGAGGTCTCCGGCCGCATCCTCCTCCCGACCTGCAGCCGCTCTGATACCCAGCACCCCCTCGCCTTCCAGGTGCAGACGATCCAGCCCGCTGCGCTGACCGAAGTCTACGGAGCGCCGCTGTCATCCCAGACCGGAGAGTTCCGCTGGGCCATCGAGGACGAGCTGGAGATGGCGCTGATGGACTACATGACGATCTGCACCGCGCAGTGATGCGGGCGCTGCCAACTGTAAACGATACGCGCGCCGATCCGCTCGAAGCACCCGCATTTGTCAACTTTCAGCCCGTCGACCCGCTCGACGCACCCGCATTTGTCAACTCTCAGCCCGTCGACCCGCTCGAAGCCTCCACATCTGCCAAATCTCAGCCCGTCGACCCGCTCGCGGCCATACACAGCGGCCACGCACAGCCCATGCACAGCTATGCACAGCCATACACGGGGCCATGCACGGCCCTTGCGCAGGCCGGGTCAGACAGGATAGATCCGGCTCATCCCGGTGAGGCGCGATGAGCCACGACTCCGATCTTCAGCTTGCCCTGGTCCCGTCTGCCCCGCGCTCCGGCTGGGGTCCAGGCGATCCGGGCGCGAACATCATGGCGGCCATCGGCACGATCTTCGTGCTGGCGGGCGGGGCGTTCGGGGTGGCGTTCCTCGCGGGAGCGGTGTCGATGGGGCGGGGGGACGTGCTGGAGGCGCTGGCGGGCGGGGCGATGATGACGCTCTGCTTCGGCGGGATCGGCGGGCTGCTTGCGTTCTTCGGCTGGCGGAAGATCCTGCGGCGGCGGCGCGCATGGAAGTATGGGGAGGCGGTGCAGGCGTCGGTGACGCGGGTGGGGGTGAACCGGATGGTGAAAGTGAACAAGCGGCACCCGCCGCAGATCGAGTGGACGTACCGCTATGGCGGACAGGAGTTCCCCGGCGAGGCCAGCGGCTTCCGGGCTTCGTACGCGACGGCGCGGACGGGGCAGGACATCGTGGTGCTGGTGGATCGGGCGGATCCGTCGCAGAGCGTCCCGTGGTTCAGCGCGGGCTGAGCGGGGCGGACACAGGGGCGGACACAGGGGCGGGCGCAGGGGCGGGCGCAGGGGCGCCGAGATCCACCCCGACGATGCGCTGAAAGATCTCCTCCACCCTGTCCGGATCGAGCCCGAGCCCCTCCGCCTCTGCGCGGAGCCGGATCATCACGGCCTGCTCCTGCGCCGGGTCGCGCTGTTGGATGTCCTTCTCCGCCTTCCACCGGTGGAGATCGCGGACGAGGCGGTGGCGGCGGACGAGGAGCGCCAGCAATTCATCGTCGAGGCGGGCCAGCCTGGCGCGACAGGCGGAGAGCATATCTGGAGGATCGCCGGTCATCCGGTCATCGTCCGCATCGTCCCGGCGGTGACCCCGAAGCGCTCGCGGGCGGCGACACGGCTCAGCACCTCAGCGGGGCTCAGGCGCCCGGCGAGCAGCCCGGCGCAGGCGTCCAGCACATCGGCAGCCTGAGAAAAATCCTCCCATACGAACTCGACACGGAAGCGGCGGACCCCGGCGGCGATCAGGCCGGGGGCGACCTTCGCGGCGGACTGTGCGCGGGCCTCGAACACCGTGTTCCGGCAGCCGACATCGACGACGACCGGGTGCTGGAGGCCGGAGGGATCCTGAAGCGCGACCCGGTGCTGCTCGCAGGGCCGCCCGCAGGTGCGCCAGTCGCGGCCCTTTGAGAGCATGTGGGCGTAGACGCAGTGCTCGGTGTGGAAGGTGGAGATGTGGTGGTGGAGGACGACGGTGATCCGGTGCGCGGGGACGCGCCGCAGCAGCGCGCGGATCTGCGGCTCGTCGAGGTCATGCGCGGCGGTGAGGGTGGCGAGGCCGAGCGAGAACAGGTGATGCGCGGTCACCGAGTTGGTGACATTGAGCGGGAAGTCACCGTGGACGACAGGGGCGCGCGGCGGATCGGCCTGCACCGGATCGGCACACCCCGGATCGGCCTGCACCGGATCGACATGCACCGGATCGACACACCCCGGATCAGCGGCAGCCGATGAGAACTGCACGAGCCCGGCCCAGTGCCGGACCAGCACGCTGTCCGGACGCATCGCGGCGATCCGGCGGTCATAGGCCTCCTCCCCCGGCTTGTGGACGCGCACGGTGGCGATCCCCACCCGCAACCCCGCGCCCCGCGCCCGCTCCACCGCCTGCCGGAGCCCGACCAGCTCCATCCAGTCCAGCTCCACCTCCGGCAGCCCGGCGGCGATCACCGCCTCAAGCTGCTGCATTGTCCGGCAGAGCGGGATGAGCTGCGGCGCGCCGTCCGGATCGGGGATGCCCGCCCCTGCCCTCCCTGAACCTGCCGCCTGCGCCGCCCGCGCCCGATCTTCGCGGATCGCGGCCACCGCCGATCCCTGGAGGACGGGGTGACGGAAGGAGGAGAGCAGCCCGTCGAGCAGCCCGGGCAGGAGCGCCCGCCGGAGCTGCTTGAGCTCCGACACCGGGACGTGCAGCCCGGGCGAGAGGCCGCTGACGTCCACCCCGGCCAGCGAGAACGGCGTCCCGCCGAGCGCCCCGAGCTTGGCGCGCACCGTCGCCCCGTCGAGCCCGCCGCTCCTGCCGTCAGCACCGCTGTCAGCACCGCTGCCGGAACCGCTGCCGGAACCGCTGTCAGCGCCGCTGTCAGCGCGGCGGAGCGCCGAAGCGGTGACCCCGCGCACCGCGATGGAGCGGGCGGGGCGGCCGCAGGAGCGCGGCGCGGCGGGGAGATCGAGCGCAGCGTCCGACCAGGAGAACACCGCCTCCAGCGGCGTCCCTTCGCCGCCCCGGACCGACAGCCACACCGGGAGCCGCCCCTCCGGCTCTCCGGCGGCGATGAGGCGCTCCGCCTCGGCCTCCAGGCGCGGATCGCCGCTCAGCCAGACCCGGTCACCGATCCGCACCGGGGCGGGCGGGCTGGAGCGGGCGCCGGTGCGGGCGGACGTCCTGGATCTTGTCTGCGCGCCGGGCTTCGTCTGCGCGCCGGGCTTCGTCTGTCTCCCCCCGAAGCTGAGCCACCAGCCGCCGCCGGGCGCGACCTCTGCGGCGGTGATGGCGCCGCCGGGCTCCTCCTCCTCGGGGCGGCCGGTGTCGAACCCGGCGCCCATCCCGACGAGCCGGGACGCAGGCCCCCCGGCGAGCAGATCGCGGGCGGACTCCCGCCCCTCCTTGAGCAGCGCGCCGTCCGGCGGGAACACGCGGACGCGCCACGCGCCGCCGGAGATGCTGCCGGAGGGGCTGCCGGAGGCGCCGGGCCCACCGGCTTCGACGGCGGTGACGGTGCCGAGCAGGAGCCCCCGGTGCTTGGGGAAGCGCCCTTCGACGAGGTGCTGGTGGTCGACGCCGCCGAAGAAGCCGGGGGAGAAGCCCCGCGAGTAGGTGAGCGCCATCCGGGCGCGGTCAGCCCGGAGCTCAGCCTGCGCGCCGGGCCGGGCCTGCCCGCCCGCTGCAGCGGCCTGGAGCTGGCGGCGGTAGCCCTCCACCGCCGTCTGCACATAGGCGGGCCCCTTCAGGCGGCCCTCGATCTTCAGGCTCTGCACCCCCATCTCCACGAGCGCCGGGATCGCCTGGAACGCCGCCTGATCGAGCGGAGAGAGCAGGTAGCTGACGTCCGCCGTGTCGCGCACCGCCCCGTCGACGACCAGCCGGTACGGGAGGCGGCAGGACTGCGCGCACTGGCCCCGGTTGGCGGATCGCCCGCCCCACGCCTCGCTGGTGAGGCACTGGCCGCTCCACGACATGCAGAGGGCGCCGTGGATGAAGACCTCGCTCCCGATGAACCCGCGCGTCTCCCCGACGAAGCGGCGGATCTCCGCCGTGGACAGCTCCCGGGGCAGCACCACCCGGCAACAGCCGATCTCCGCCGCGAACCGGGCGGCGACCGCGCTGGAGATGGTCATCTGGGTGGACGCATGCACCTCCATCGTGGGCGCCACCGCCCGCGCCAGCAGCGCCACCGCCGGGTCCTGCACGATCAGCGCGTCCACCCCCGCGAGCGCCGCCGCGCGCACCAGCCCCTCCACAAACTCCAGCTCCTCTTCAAAGACCAGCGTGTTGAGCGTGAGGTTCGCCCGCGCGCCCGCCCGATGGATGCGGTCGCAGAGCGCGGGCAGCTCCGCCGCCGGGAAGTTCTGCGCCCGCGCCCGCGCGTTCATGCCCTCGTCCAGCCCGAAGTAGACGGCGTCCGCGCCCGCGCCGAGGGCGGCGAGCAGCGAGTCCATGTCCCCGGCGGGGGCGAGCAGCTCGGGGAGCGGCGCAGAGAAAGGGAGCGGCGCAGAGAAAGGGAGCGGCGCAGAGACAGGCGGCTGTGCCATCTATCCGAGCGCCCCGAGCTCAGTGAAGAAATCATTCCCCTTGTCATCGACGACGATGAACGCCGGGAAGTCTTCCACCTCGATGCGCCAGATCGCCTCCATCCCCAATTCGGGGTACTCCAGCACCTCGACCTTGCGGATGTTGTCCTGGGCGAGGATCGCCGCCGGGCCGCCGATGGAGCCCAGATAGAAACCACCGTTCTTTTTGCAGGCGTCGGTGACCGCCTTCGACCGGTTGCCCTTGGCGAGCATCACCAGCGAGCCGCCCGCCGCCTGCAGCAGCTCCACATAGCTGTCCATGCGCCCGGCGGTCGTCGGGCCGAAGGAGCCGGAGGCCATCCCGACCGGGGTCTTGGCCGGGCCTGCGTAGTAGACGGGGTGATCCTTCATGTACGCCGGGAGCCCCTCGCCCCGGTCGAGGCGCTCCTTCAGCTTCGCGTGGGCGATGTCGCGGGCGACGATGAGCGGGCCGGACAAGGAGAGCCGGGTGCGGATCGGGTGGCGGCTGAGCAGCGCGCGGATCTCGCTCATGGGCCGGTTGAGGTCGACCTTCACCACATCCGAGGAGAGCGCGGCGGGCGCGATGTCGGGGAGGTACTTCGCCGGATCGCGCTCCAGAGCTTCGAGAAAAATCCCCTCGTGCGTGATCTTCCCGAGCGCCTGCCGATCCGCCGAGCAGCTCACCCCGATCCCGACCGGGCAGGAGGCGCCGTGCCGGGGGAGCCGGATCACGCGGACATCATGGCAGAAATACTTGCCGCCGAACTGGGCGCCGATGCCGGTCTTCACCGTGAGGGCGTGGATCTCCTGTTCGAGCGCGGTGTCCCGGATGGCGTGACCGCCCCGGCTGCCGGTGGTCGGCAGGCCGTCGAGGTAGCGGCAGGAGGCGAGCTTGACCGTCTTCAGCGTCTGCTCCGCCGAGAGGCCGCCGATGACGATGGCGAGGTGGTAGGGCGGGCAGGCCGCCGTCCCGAGCGACCGGATCTTCGAGTCCACGAACTTCAGCAGCGACGCCGGGTTCAGGAGCGCCTTCGTCTCCTGAAACAGATAGGTCTTGTTCGCCGAGCCGCCGCCCTTGGCGACGAACAGGAACCGGTACTCATCCCCCGGCACCGCGTAGAGCTCGATCTGCGCGGGGAGGTTGGTGCCGGTGTTGACCTCCTCGTACATGCTGAGCGGGGCGAGCTGGGAGTAGCGCAGGTTGGTGCCGGTGTAGGTGCGGAAGACGCCGCGCGCGAGGGCCGCCTCGTCGCTCTCCGCGCCCTCCCCGTCTGCGCCTGCACCCGCCGTCCAGACCCGCTGCCCCTTCTTGCCGATGATGATGGCGGTGCCGGTGTCCTGACAGGAGGGCAATACGAAGCCCGCGCTGACGCAGGCGTTCTTCAGCAATTGGGTAGCTACGAACCGGTCGTTGCCGCTCGCCTCCGGATCGCGGAGGATCTTTGTCAATTGCGCGAGGTGTCCAGGCCGCAGAAGGTGGGCGATGTCCCGCATCGCCTCCTGGGAGAGCCGCGTCAGCCCCTCCGGCGCCACCTCCAGGATGCGCTGCCCCCGGTACGTCCCGGCAGAGACATGATCGGTGGTGAGCAGGCGCCACGGGGTCGCGCTGTGGTCGGCGCTGTGATCGGCGCTGTGGTCAGTGTGGGCGACGGGGAAGAGATCCTGGAAGGCGAAGTCCGGCATGGGGCAGCGTCTAACCGGGCGGCACCCCGCAGGCATGGCAGGACAGCGCGGGCGGGACAGCGTGGCCGGGACAGCGCGGCCGGGCGCGCTGAGATACAGCGCGGCGATGCTGCCGCCGCTCTACCACCTGCTCGACCCGATCTGGCCCCGGCTGCCGCT
>JBEIQZ010000287.1:0-7838 GCA_040376255.1 Alphaproteobacteria bacterium | reverse complement strand
GCGCGGCCCACCTGGTTGCCCACGGCGCGCTCCCCCTCCACGACTGCGTCGAGGCCCACCGCCACGCGCAGGAGGTGATCGAGGGCGGCGGCGCCTGTGCGCGCCCGGAGGGCGCGGGGAGGCACGCGCGGGGGACCGTCCGCGTGGGCGCCCACGCGCGCGAGCAGCCCCGCGCGCAGGAGGGACGCCGCCCAGGCGGGGTCTTCTGCGGAGAAGAGCCACTCCACGCGGGAACACGTTTCCAGGCGCACGAGCCCGCGCGCGACGCCGGAGGCCAGCAGCGCCGCTCCGGGGGACTCCGCGCCGGAGTCGGCCTCGAGCAGCGCCGCGCGCGCTAACGAGGAGGACTCCCGCCAGGTGAGGCTCACCATGCCGAGCGGCAGGCGGCTCATGACCGCGACTCCGCGAGGAGCTGCCCGACCGTGGCCTCCGCGCTCTGAAGCGCGTCCTTCATGGCACCGGCCCCGCGCCAGGCGCCCAGGCAGCGCAGGGCGGTGCCGGCCTGCGCTGCGTCGATCGCGGCGAGGCGAGCCGCCTGCCCGAGCGCGGGCTGCGCGATGGCCCAGCGCCACCGGTCCACCCCGACCACCCGCACGAGCCGGTGCGCGCCCAGGGCGCGGAGATCGGCATCGAGGGCCTCGCGGAGGTCGGACTCGCTCCATGAGGCGCGCTCAGGGTGTCGAACACCGCCAAAAAACGTCGCGTGGAGGCGTCGATCATCCTCGATGATGTCCGAGAGGAACAGATCCCCAAGCGCGCTCCGGCCCTCCCGTGGGGCGGCGAGCCAGCCAAAACCCCGTGGGCCTCCGGGAGCGGCCTCCCAGCGCACCACGGCGATGGGCGCGGTGGGCACCGTGGAGAGGGCCCGGGCGAGCGCCGGGGCGGTCTCGCGGAGCAGCTCCGCAGCGGCGGGGGCCTCTGTAGCGAGGAGCACCCTGCGCGCGCGGAGCTCCTCCCCGGTGGTGAGCCTCACGCGGCCGTCGGGGGACGCTGCGGCGACGGGGGCGCTCATGCGGAGCGGGACGTTGGCGAGGAGCCCATCCACCAGCCGCAGGAGCCCTCCACGGAGGGTCCAGGTCCCCGTGCGCGCCTCCGACCCCGAAGCTGCAGCCTTCGCGCGCGCGCTCCGCAGGAGCCCCCGGGCGATCCCGCCGGCCTCGCGGGCGGTGGCGACCAGCTCCGGCATGCAGGCCTCGGCGTCGAGCGCGCTGGCGTCCCCGGCCCAGATGCCTTGCACCATAGCGGCGAGGGGGCCGTCCGCGAAGGCGTCCCCGAAGGCGCGTCGCATCGCGGCGTCCAGGCTGTCTCCGGGGAGCGGGGCGCTCCCGCCGAGGAGCGCATCCCTGACGAAGCCCAGCCGCGTGCGCGCGGGGATCGCCCGGGAGGTGAGCAGCGACGGGGGCGCCTGCCGCAACGCCCGGAGCCGTCCACCGCGCACGAGGTAGCGCTCCGGCCAGCGTTGTCCCACCTGCACGGCGTCGTCGAGGCATCCGGCGCGCGTGAGCGCGCGAGAGAACACCTCGTGGCGTCCCAGGAAGGTGGCGGGCCCGACAGGCATCGTCCCGTCGATGCCCGAAGACGTGGCGCGACCGAGCTTCCCGCCCGGGACGGGAGCGGCCTCGAGCACGAGGACGCTACGGCCGGCGTCGTGCAGCAGCCGCGCGGCCAGGGCGCCGGAGAGTCCGGCGCCGATCACGAGGGTGTCGAGCGAGCGGGTCACTCGCGCACGACCTCCTCACAGACGGCGGCGACGGCTTCGGGGGGGGTCCCGGGCAGGATCCCGTGGCCGAGGTTGAACACGAAGCCGTCGAGGCCCGGCGTGGTGCCGGCGCGGGCCTCATCGAGCACGGCCCTCGTGGCGCGGCGCGCGGCTTCGGGCCCTGCAAAAAGCCGTACCGGGTCGAGGTTGCCCTGGAGCGCGCGCACGCTGCTTCCGGCGAGCGCCTTGCGGGCTTCCTCAAAGCCCGTGCGCCAGTCCAGTGAGATGCAGGTGACGCCGGACTGACCGAGCAGCGGCAGGAGGTGGCCGCCCCCGCGCACGTAGAGGATCACGGGGACGCCCCGCGCGACGATCGGAGCTGTCAGGCGCTGGAGCGCAGGGAGGGCGAAGCGCGCGTAGTCCTCCCGATCGAGGAGGCCCCCCCAGGTATCGAAGATCTGCACGGCGTCGGCGCCTGCGTCCACCTGCGCGAGCAGGAGCGCGCCCGCGATGTCCGCGAGCTCCCTGAGGGCGGCGTGCGCGAGGTCCGGAGCGGTGTGGAGCAGGCAGCGCGCGCCCAGGAACTCGTCTTTGGAGGAGCCGTCCACGGTGTAGCAGAGCAGCGTCCAGGGGGCGCCGCAGAAGCCCAGGAGCCCGCGATCCTCCCCGATGGCCGCGCGCAGGTGAGCCACCGCGCGCGGGAGGAAGCCCAGCCGCTCCGGAAGGTCCTCCCGGTTCCAGGAGGCGAGATCCTCTGCGGAGCGCAGGGGCTTCGCGATCTTCGGGCCCTCCCCGCCCTTGCCGTCCCCGAAGGACACCCCGAGCCCCAGGGCCTCCGGGATCACGAGGATGTCCGAGAAGACGATGGCGGCGTCGAGGGGGTAGCGGGCGAGGGGCTCCAGCGCCACGCGCGTGGAGAGCTCCGGGGTGCGGCAGACCTCCCAGAAGCCGTGCTTCGCGCGGAGCTCCCGGTAGCCGGGAAGGTAGCGCCCCGCCTGGCGCATGAGCCAGATCGGGGTGCGGTCGGGGACATGGCCCTGGAGGGCTGTGAGGAGCCTTGCGCGAGGGATCATGCCGGGCACGTAACCGGGGGCTTCGAAGCGCCTCGTCATCGCTCTGTCATCAGGGCGTGCGGCGACGGACGCACCCTGGCGATCCGATCATACCCCGCCCGCCCCTCCCTGCCCGCCCGGCCACACCCCCCGCAGCACGCCCGCGAGCCGCCGCAGCCCGCCTGAGATCGGCGACCCGGCGCGCCACTGGAGGATCAGCGTCCGGTACGGCTCCGGGGAGAGGCGGCGCAGGCGGATGGGGGCGCGGCCAGACTCGGTGGCGACGGCCAGCTCCGGCAGCAGCGTCAGGCCCGCGCCCGCCGCGACCATCTGGACGAGCGTGGGGAGGCTGGTGGCGCGGAACGCCAATTCCCGCACCCCCGCGCCGCTGCAGAACGGGAGCGCCTGATCGCGCAGGCAGTGGCCGTCCTCCAGCAGCAGGAACGGCGCGTCCGAGAGCTGCTCCGCCAGCACCGGCGGCAGCGGGACGTTGTCTGAGCAGAGGGGATGATTGTACGGCATCGCCAGCAGGAAGGGATCGCGGGCCAGCGCGGCCTGCTCCCCGTCGCCCAGCCGCGCCTCCTTCGCCAGCAGCGCCGCGTCGATCCGGCCATCCTGCAGCATCCTGACGAGAACCTCTGTCCGCTCCTCCACCCACAATACCGTCAATTCCGGCAGCGCCGCCGACAGCCCCGGCATGACACCGGGCAGCAGATAGGGCGCGATGGTCGGCAGGATCCCGATCCGCAGCCGCCCCCGCAGCGGATCCGCCGCCCCCTTCGCCTGCGCCTCCAGCGCCGCCGCCTCCTCCAGCAGCCGCCGCGCCCCCTGCACGAACGCCCCGCCCGCCTCCGTCAGCAGCACCCGCCGCCGATCCCGCTCGAACAGCGCCACCCCGAGCGCCGCCTCCAGCGCCGCCACCTGCGCGCTCAGGCTGGGCTGCGCCACCCGGCAGGCGGCGGCGGCCTTGCGGAAGCTGCGGAATTCAGCGACCGCGACGGCGTACTGGAGCTGGCGGAGGGTGAGGGCGGAGGGGACGTAGCTGACAGTCATAGACTCTCACAGTCACAGTTATGATATCATGGAACTTTCACTCCCGGCGACGCATATTGGCTGCGTGAGGTCGGCGCCGATGGACGGCGCGCTCACCGGAGAACCAGATGCTCACTGTCGGAGACAACCTGCCCGCCTTCTCGCTCACCGCCGTCACCCGCCTGGATCGGGGACAGGAGTTCGAGACCATCACTGACAAGAGCTACGCGGGGCAGTGGAAGGTGCTGTTCGCGTGGCCGATGGACTTCACGTTCGTCTGCCCGACCGAGATCGCGGCTTTCGGCGCGAAGAACAGCGACTTCCTCGACCGCGACGCCCAGCTCCTCGGCTTCAGCACTGACAGCCACTACGTCCACCTCGCCTGGCGCAGGCAGCACCCCGATCTGCAGAGCCTGCCCTTCCCGATGCTGGCCGACACGAAGCGCGAGCTGTCCACCGCCCTCGGCATCCTCCACAAGCAGGACGGCGTCGCCCTCCGCGCCACGTTCATCGTCGATCCTCAGGGCGTCATCCGGCACGTCAGCGTCAACGACCTGTCGGTGGGCCGCAGCGTGGAGGAGGTCCTGCGGGTGCTCGACGCGCTCCAGACCGACGAGCTCTGCCCCTGCAACTGGAAGAAGGGTGAGTCCACCCTGACGGGGGCCTGAGATGCTGCCCCTCGCCCAGAGCCGCCTCCCCGACTTCGCCCGCGACATCAAGCTCAACCTTCAGGGCGCCGCGACCTCCTCGCTCACCCCGGCCCAGCGCCACGGGGTCGCGATCACTGCCGCCGCGACCGCCCGACACGCCGCGCTCCTCCAGGAGTGCATCGACGGGGCGAAGGCGGAGCTGGGAGAGGGCGCCGCACCGGTCATCGACGAGGCGCTCGCCGCCGCGACGATGATGGCGATGAACAACGTCTATTACCGCTTCCGCCACATGATCCACAAGCCCGTCTACAGCGAGAAGCCAGCCCGCCTCCGCATGATGCGGCTCGGCAAGCCCTCGACGAGCCGCGTCGATCTGGAGCTGTTCTCGCTGGCCGCCAGCGCGATCAACGCATGCGAAGCTTGTGTGCAGGCGCATGAAAAGGTGGTGTTGGAGGGCGGGCTGTCTGAGGATCAGGTACATGACGCTGTACGGCTCGCCGCAGTGATCCACGCCGCCGCCGTCGCACTCGAACTCTCAGAGACCAGCCGATAGGTCTGTACACCATCTCTGCGCCGCTCAGCGGCGCAGCAGGAGCCTCCATGTTCCAGAGTCCCAGCCACCTCACCGCCGGACAGCGCCTCCCCGTCGCGGTCGCCCTCAACGCCGCCCTCACCGACGGCCTCGACCTCTACAGCCACCTGAAGGTCGCCCACTGGAACATCAAGGGGCCGCACTTCGCATCGCTGCACCCGCTGTTCGAGACCTTCGCCGTCGAGCTGCTCGCCCACACCGACAGCATCGCCGAGCGCATCGTCACCCTCGGCGGGAAGGCGTACGGCACCAGCCGCCACGTCGCCGCCGGCTCCCGCCTCCCCGAATACCCGCAGGAGACGGTGCGCGACCTCGCCCACGTCGCCCTGCTCTCCGGGAGCATCAGCGTGTGGCTGGTCGGGCTGCGCGCTGCCCGCGCCACCGCCGGGGAGAACGGCGACACCGACACCGCTGACCTGCTCACCCCGGTCATCACCGCCTTCGAGAAGCACGCGTGGTTCCTCCAGGCGACGCTCGGGTAGTGCGCCTCCAGGGAGGCGGGAGAGGCTGAGGGGCGATCCTACCGGATCTCCCACCCCTCCGCCTGCACCGCCCGCGCGTCCAGCGGGTTGAGCGCGCAGTCCGCCGTGTGGACGACCGCCGTGGTCGTCCCCTGCTGCGCGTCCACCTCCTCGATCAGCAGCCCGCAGGCCTCCCCCACCGGCGCGTCGAACAGCACCGCGAAGTGCCGCGTCAGGTGGTGGTGGCCGGGGCGATAGACGAGCCGGAAGAAGTCCGACACCTCGAACGCCGTCCCGTCCAGCGTGCCGGTCGCCTGAACAAAGTTCCCCGGCGAGGTGATCACCACGTCGTCCCCCAGCAGCAGCGTCAGCGCGATCTCCCCGCCGTCAAAGGCGACAGTGTGCAGGTTCTCCGCCCAGGTCGGGTCCATGCACGGCCCGAACGTCGCCGCATCCAGATCGAAGGCCGTCCCGCTGTCCCGGTACAGCGTGAACACCGCCCCGCTCCCCGTCTCCGCGTCGCTCTCCCGCCCGTCCAGCACCAGCGGCTCCGGCACCGAGCCCTCCGGCCCCACCAGGATCATCGTGTGATCCAGCGTCCAGCCCGCCCCCGCGCTGTCCAGCATCGGCTGGCTGCCCTCCAGGTAGGTGTAGGTCACCCCGCCGAAGCTCGCCGGAGACACCGCCGTCGCCCCCGCCCCGCTGATCGCCGGGTTCCCCCCGTCCGCCCGCAGCGTACACAGCGGCAGCGACAGCGCGTACTCCCCCGCCAGATCTGGCACCCCCCACGCCCCCCCGATCACCCGGAGCTGCGCCTTCACCGCCAGCTCCTGCGGCAGCGTCCGCGCGTCGTTCGAGGCGCTGCAGTACAGCGCCCCCGGCCCCGCCTCCACCCGCCCCTGCCACGTCCCGTCCCCCGCCCACGCCTCAGCCCCGGGACAGTGCGCCCACACCTCGGACGGCACCGTCCCGCTGTCCGTATCCCCCGAGGTGTCGTCCTGCTCCACGCTCTCCTTCCCGCCCGGACACCCCACCAACCCCGCCACCATCAACCACATCCCGCACCTCTCCATTCAATACACAACATACGGTCTTATCTGTTTTATAACGAGAGAACCGTCTGAGAGGAACTTCCACTCCGTGTCCCAGAGGAGCGTCCCGCCTTCGGGGGGCGGCTCATCGACCGGGTACTGCCGGGCGATGTCGTAGAAGACGGCGCCGAGGGTGGAGAGCTGGGCGTCGGAGAGGACCTCGACGCCCTCAGAGCTGGCGGAGACGCGGTCGATCTGCTGGACGCCGCCGCTGTCGACGGTGAGGAGGATCTTCTCGGGGTAGACGCCGGGCTCGGCTGAGACGACCTCCAGGTCGCCGAGCTGGGCGTTGATGAGGTAGCGCGTGTCGGCGGCGGAGGTGGGGTTGCCGGAGAAGGCGACGACGTTGGCGATCTCGTCGTTGTAGCGGGTGTCGCAGAGGACGCCCATGACGACCTGGAGGTGGTCGATGCCGTACCAGTCGCGCTCCTCCCAGGCGGCGAGGCCCCAGAGGGAGGCCCAGACCTCGCGCAGCCCGTCGCTGACGGTCTTCTCGTCCGGCTCGGTGGCGTCGCAGCGGCTGGGGCCGTTGGTGTCGCCGTCGTACTCGTCGGCGAGGCAGACGCTGGCGGACTCGTACAGCCCAGCGCCGCTGAAGCCTGCGCCGTCCTCGGCGTTGGAGCTGCTGCGGAGGCGGACCATGGTGGTGTCACCGCCCCAGGTGGTGATGATATGCGCGCCGATGGCGGCGAGGACGGCGGGATCGACGGGGGCGGCCATCATGGCGTCGCGGAGGGCGGCGAGGCGGGCGCTGCGGACGGCGGCGTCGGTGAGGAAGGCGGGGTCGCTGTGCCAGGCGTCGAGGGTCTCGTAGAAGGTCATGGTGGCGACGCCGCCGCCGGGATCGGTGTCCCAGGTGGCGGTGCGGGCGAACTGATCGTACAGGCTGAAGGGGAGCATGAAGCCTTCGAGCTGGTACTGCGGATCGATGAAGCTGTAGAGGGTGGCGAGGTTGGCGCTCTTGGCGCCGTAGGTGCAGAGGTTGACGGCGCGGGCCTCGGCGGTGGAGGTGTCGGCGTCCAGCAGGTTCAGCATGACGAGGTCGTCGAGGACGGGGGCGCAGATCTCGGCGGGCTCGGGGCGCATGGCGGCCCATGCGGCGGTGGCCTCCTCGACGGTGGCGGCGGCGATGTCCCAGTCTGTCTGGCCGCAGGAGAAGCGGACGAGCTGATCCTCCCAGGCGGCGAGGGTCGGCAGCGGGTCGCGGAGGTAGCAGTTGGGCGTGCCGCGCGCGCCGCTGCGGACGTTGAGGTGGGAGAGG
>JBEIQZ010000328.1:0-7084 GCA_040376255.1 Alphaproteobacteria bacterium | reverse complement strand
GGCATGTTCGGCACGAAGGTCATGAGGGTCTTGAGCGGGAAGTTCATGCTCCAGTGCTGGGCGCTCGCCAGGAAGATGACCTGGGTGATCATCTCCGCGAGGTAGGCCCGCGTCCGCACCCGCCCGTTCTCCCCGATCCCCCGGATCGCCCCGCCGTCCGCGCACAGGATCTCCCGCAGCCACGCCTGCAGCTCGTTGTCCGCCTGGACGTCGGCGTCGGCGCCGTAGAAGCGCTCCACAACCTCCCGCACCCAGCCCTGGATGCAGCCCCGCACCAGGCGCGCGTCGTCCCGGTAGGCGTAGGAGGGCAGCCCCTGCAGATCGTCCACCCCGCGATCCCGGAAGTCCACATCGGGGAATGAGCGGTTGAAGTCGAAGCTGTGCAGCCCCGCCACCGCCAGCCCGCGCCACGCCGGGCGGGTCGCCGCGACGAGGTCTTCGATCAGCCCGCCCTCGGCGAACACCGTCCGCTGGCCGATGTTGTTGATGTAGAAGGTGCCGTCGAAGTGCGGCACCAGCAGCCGGTAGAGCGGGTGGCGCGGGGCGAGCTGCCGGTGGGTGGCGAGCGCGATGGGCTCGATCACGAGGTGGGTGCGGGCGTGGTGGTAGTAGATCGCCGACATGTGCGCGTCGGCCACCCCGACGAAGGTGCGCGCGATCTTCCACCCGACCCCGTCCGCCGGGGTGAAGACCGGGCTGTCCGGCTGCGGGTGGAGCTGGATCGCGACGACCCGCAGCTCTGTCAACGCGGCGGGCCGGACGTACAGCACCAGCGGCGCGGTCAGGTACTTCCGCCGGTTGTCTCCGGTCGGCCCGAGCGCCCCGGTCGTCGCCCTGTCGAGCGCCGAGTAGTCAGCGAGGTACAGCCGCGCCTCCGCTGCGGCGCGGGCGAGGCTGTCCGCCGGATCGCGGCAGACAGCGGCCAGCATGGCGTCGATCGCCGCGCCGGTGAGGCCCGCCGGCAGGGTCGAGGCGTCAGCGACGCGCCGGATCATCATCGGGTTCCCCCCGGCGGTGGCCTGTTGCGCGAAGATCCGGTCGCTCTCCCCGGAGGCCTCGGCGCTGTCGTCGAGGCTGTGCGCGATGTCAGGCGCCGGGATCGTCTGAAAGAACACCTTGTACTCAGCGATGCTCTCCGGCGCGCGGTCGATGCCGCCCTGGAGCATGTGCAGGACGTCGGCGTACACCGCCTCCCATTCGAGGTGGAGCAGCCCCTTCGCCGCTTCCATCAGCTCCTGGAGGCGGGGGTGATCCTCCCCCTGCCGGAGCAGCCGATCTGCCGCCCGGAGGTCGCCGAGGATCTGCACCAGGACGCGCGCCATCTCGGCGTTCCATCCGTCGGGCGCGGTCTCGCCCTTCGGCAATTCTGCAGCCAGCGAGACGCCGGGGAAGACGGTGAAGCCGTAGCGGTAGCAGGCGCGGGCCTTGTCGAGCGCGGCGCTCCGGGCGGCGGGATCGGTGTCCTGCAGCGGCAGGCAGGGGACAGGGTCCAGGGAGAGGCTCATATTGCGATGCTCTGCGCGATCTGGCGGGGATCGAGGTAGGGGTAGGCGAGGGAGCGGAGGGCGTTCCGGCCCTGGATCTGCTCTGAGAGATCCTTCATGCGGGCGAACATCATGCTCTGCGCCTCCTGGGCGGCGGTGTTGCCCTCGAAGAAGGGCGGATCGTCAGCCGTGAGGAATTTCTCCTCGCCGGTCATCGGATCGCGGGTGGGGGTGGAGAGGACATGGACGAAGCCGATCTGGCGCGCGGCGGGCGCGACAGGCGGGAAGCTGTCGGCGATCTCCTGGTCGGAGCGGTCGACGCGGTCGGTGGGCGGCGGGGTGTAGAGGGCGGCGGGGTAGTCGGAGACGTAGCCGATGTAGTCGTACTGCCCGTTGTTGACCGCCGCATGCTGGGCGCTGGCGGTGAAGATCACCTGGGTGACGAAGCGCTGCAGCTCTGCGCGCGTGCTGAAGCCGGTCGGCGCGCCGGGGAGGCCGCCCGCGTCGGGGCGCGTCATCTCCGAGGCGAACGCCTGCAGCTCAGTGTCTGCCTGGACGTCCGCGTCGCTCTTGTAGAACACATCGAGGAACTCGACGGCGAACTTCGCGATGATGTCCCACACCTCCAGCCCGTCGTCCCGGTACGGATAGGACGGCAGCACCCCTGGATCGGCCACCCCGCGCCGCTCCAGATCGCCGCGCAGATCGAACAGCGCGAAATCATAGATCGCGTAGCCGCGCTTGACCGCCTCGACCGTCCCCTCATAAGCCGAGGACATCGTCTGATCGATCCAGCCGTTCGGCGCGAGCAGCACCGTCCGCGCGAGGTAGTTGAGCGGGATGGTCCCCCGGAAGTGCGGCTGGAACAGCCCGTAGAGCGGGTGCTGCTCCGGCAGGGCGCGGGAGGCCGCGATGTGGATCGCCTCGATGATCAGGTGGGTGCGGAGCAGGTGGACCACGCCCTCATGCCACGCCATGTCCGCGCACTGGAAGTGCGCCTTGACGAGCTGCCACAGCCCCGGCGCGTCGAGCGGGGTGAAGGTCAGCGCCTCCCCGCCCACGGAGACCGGCTTCGGGCCGAGCTGGATCGCCAGCGGCATGAGCCGATCCCCGGCGTCGCGGTAGAACAGCGCCATCGGCGCGGTGAGGTAGCGGCCCGGCTTCACAGAGATCCCGTCGATGGCGGTGTGATCGACGATGAACACCCGCCCGTCCGCGATCTCCTCTGCGAGCGTCTGGCCGGGGCGCAGCAGCCCGCTGATCTGGTGAGGCTCCAGGTGGAAATTCGGGGGGAGCGCGCCGTGGACGCGCTGGATGAAGGTGGGGTTGATGCCCTGGAGCCGCTGGCGGGCGAACTCATCGTCGGTCATCCACCGCTCAGAGACGGCGGGCTTCTTCGCCGAGAAGGTGTAGAAGTGATCGAAGCGGCTGAGCGGGTACCTGCGACCGAAGATATCAGCGAGGAACCCCTCCAACCGGGACACGACGAGGTCGATGGAGTTCTCCGGGGCGAGGACGAACTGCTGCTTCAATTCCTTATGGAGGCGATGTTGTCCTCAGGGGAGGGCAGCAGCGACTCGTCGTCCTCCGGCCCCATGCTGCCGCTCCGCAGGCTGAGGGTGGCCCAGCGCAATTCGCCCTGCTCCTGGTACTGGCCGTTGTGGACCCAGGTGTGGTTGAAGGTGGCGTGGAAGATGCAGTAGCGGCAGAGCTGCCGCAGCCGGGCGAGATCGTCGGCGTCCGGGGCATCGGCGGCGGTGATCGGGTGGAGGGCGCGCTCGATGCCGTCGATCACGGCGCGCGGGAGCTCTTCCGGGTAGCGCTCCTCCGGGCCGTAGTCGATGTCAGGATCGGCGCGGGCCGGGTCGGGGCTCCACGGCAGGCTGTGAGCGAGGAGATCATCGGAGAAGCGCCGGATCTCCTCCCAGTGCCGGCGGATCTCCTGGTCGTGTTCAGCGAAGAAGCCGTCGACATACGACGTGAGCATGTCCCAGAACAGCCAGGCAGCGCGGGCGTACCGGTGCTGCGGGGTGAGCGGGCGGCGCGGCTCCCACCCGGCCCAGGAGCAGGCGGAGAAGCGCTCCGCCATGCGGGTGTGCTCGACCGGGATCTTCAGCGCGGACTGCACCGGGATGAGCCCCTTCGCGCCCCAGGCGAAGTTGTCGCCGTCGTTGTTGGCGTTGGAGACCTCCTCAAAATGCGGCAGCAACAGGTGGCGGACCGGGCTGCGGTGGAGGCAGCGGTGGGCGGCCACGCTGTAGGACTCGGTGCGGAAGTGGGCGTCGACGATGTGCCCGTCGAGCGCGCCCTGGAGCAGGTACTGGACGCGCACCACGCGCTTAGCCGCCTCCCAGTCGGCAGCAGCCGAGGCGACCGCTGCGGTGGCTCCGGCAGGCGGGGTGAACGTGCGGCGATCCACGCGCGCCCACGGCCCCGGCGCCTCCCCGACCACCCGGTTGACCAGCGTGATCGCGACCGGCAGCACCTCGCCGTCCGCATCGGCCCCGAACGTGACGTCCACATCCGCGAGATCGTGGCTCCCGTCTGAGGGGACCTCGCCCCACTGGATCTTCATGCGGAGCTTCGACGGATCCTGGCGATCCCGACCGATGAGCAGGGTGGTGTTGAAGCCGTTGAGCATCCGGTCGGCGAAGAAGGCGTCCGTGCGGGACATCCCTGGACGGTTGCGATCTGAGCGGGTGCTGATGGTCGCGGGCAGATCGTCCTGGATCTCCAGGCTTGTCGGGTGCTGCCTGGAGAACAGGTTCGCCGCCTTCCACTTCACCACCGTCGGGCCGATCTTCAGCATCCCCTTCTGGAGCGTCTTCTGGAAGCCCTCAGTGTAGTCCTGCGGCAGCTTCTGCTTGCCGGTGTCGGCACCGCTCCGCACGTCCGGGATCTTGCCGGCGCGCGGCGTGGGGAAATCGGGGCGGTACGGCCACCAGGGGACGGGGACGGCGCCCAGATCGAGCCGATCCGCCGCAGGGAGGGCGGGTGTAGCGGGGATTTGTGGGTGGAAACTCCAGACCTCACGCAATTCATCGGTCGGCGCGCCGCCCTGATCCTAGCGGCGATGAAAATCGACGACCTTCAACAGCAGGCGCTCCTTGCGGCTCGCAGCAGGCAGATCCAGCGAGAACCGGCCCGCCGCATCGGTGCGGGTCGCGCCGATCCGGACGTCCGAGAAGATACGGTTGTCATCCCATATCTCGACCTGAACATGAGGGAGAGGCATGGCCGGACCGGCCTGACGGAAGCAGAGGCTCCCCTCCATTCGGAAGAAACCGGGCGGGATCGGGGACATCGTGGCTCCATAAGCGGGCGGAGAATTTCATATCCCCATCCATATTTCAACTCTGGAGGGGAGATATCCTCTCATACCGTTCAGCTATCTTCTGTCACCCGGCTGACAATCTGTGATCGCACCCTGTTGATCGCACCCCTTACAGAGGGGCGCTCCTCCGTTGCGCCCCAGAGATCATGCAGCGATCAGCCGCCCCTGCGGCGCGGCGAGGCGCTCAGGCTTCCGGGCAGCGCGGGAAGCCTCCGGCAGCCCGGCGGGCTGCGGGGCCTTGCGGGAGGCCGCTCCCCAACCGAGCGCACGGCTCAGCTGAACCACCTCTGCGTCATTCCTCGGCAGCAGGCAGAGCGCCACAGAGGACGAACCGATCAGCGCGGTGGAGGCGATGATCGTGAGGATCAGATCGAGCGTGATGGGGTCCATGGGATGTTCCTGTCTATAAGTCAGCAGCGCAGGCCACTCTGAGCTACTGGCGATGAACGCATTTTCAGGATAGCCCCCGTCAGGAGCCGCCGCAAGAGGGGTGCGGAACTGCGCACCAGAATCTGTCCGGCGACTGAACATTCGCATAGATATGCTGAACATGGTATCCTATACTGAGCGAGAGGAGGAGCGGAGATGGAGGAGCAGGAGCTCAACAAGGCACAGAAATTCGTCAGGATCCTGGAGCTTATCCAGCGACCTGGCGGAGTCTCCTCTCAGGATCTGATCGATCGCTTCACCATCGACTCGCGCACGCTCCGCCGGTACTTCTCCGACCTGCGCGAGATGGGGGTGCCGCTGCGGGAGGAGGTCAACGGCACGGAGCGGCTGATCTCGGTGGATCCTACCTACGCGCGAACGGGCGTCCACCTGACGCTGGCGGAGGTGTTGTCGCTGCACTTCGGGCGCACGCTGTTCACCTTCCTGGAGGGCACCTCCTTCGCGGCGGAGATGGACGGCGCCATCGAGCGGCTCCGCCCGGCGATCAGCCGGTACACGCAGGACATCACGCGGGATCTGGATCGGAAGTTCATGGCGGTCGGCGAGCATGCCAAGGACTACACGGCGGAGGGCGATCTGCTCGACGAGATCGTCTCGGCGCTGCTGTACAACAACCCGGCGGACGCCGAGTACCGGCGCATCCGGTCGGTGTCGAAGTTCTACCGGCTGGAGCCGCTGACGCTGGCGACGTACCGGCAGGGGCTGTACCTGTTCGCGCGGGACGTGGCGGAGAAGAAGATCAAGTGCTTCGCGGTGGAGCGCTTTGTGCGCTTCTCCCGGCTGCGGCGGGAGCGGTTCGAGTACCCGGAGGACTACGATCCGCATGCTGAGGTCTCCACGGGCTTCGGCATCACCTCCGGCCCGGCGGAGGAGGTGGTGGCGGTGTTCACCCCGACGGTGGCCCCGTACATCCGGGAGCGCCAGTGGCACCGCACTCAGCGGCTGGAGGCGACGCCTGAGGGCGGGGTTCGGCTGCGGCTGCGCGTCTACCTGGGGCCGGAATTGCGCGAGTGGCTGCTCGGCTTCGGCCCGGACGTCCGGGTGGAGTCGCCGGAGTCGCTGGCGCTGATGATCCGGGACGCCCACCTCGCCGCCGCCGACCGTTACCGCGCCCTGGAGCCGCGCCCGGCGGGACCGCAGGCGGGACCGCAGGCGGGGCACCCGACAGGACACCCGGGACACCCGGCGGGACACCACCCCGAGATCAAGAGCCACCCGTGAACGCGGTCTCCCTTCAGGGCGCCTGCCTGCCGTTCCCGGAGCGGGACGTGCGGCCGGCGCTGCTCTGTCCCGCCGATCCGGCGGCGCAGGACGAGCACCTCGCCGCCCCCGTTTCAGGCGGGGAGGCGGGGCTGTCCCTGCTCGCGGCGCAGATCCGGCGGCTGCTCCACGGGGAGGAGGCCGCCACGGAGGCGGTGATGGCGCCGATCGGAGCGCAGGCGCGCCGGCTCGGCCTCTCCGATCCGCCCCTGCTGCCGCCGCCGCCGCCGCTGCTGGATCGGGAGATCCCCGACAGCATGCTGGCCGCGCTGGCTGAGGACTTCGCGCCGGAGGCGGGGGTGCTGGGGGAGCGGATCCACGGGGATGCGTGGCGGGCGCTGGATGTGGAGACGGCGGCGGCCCTGTTCTTCGTGCCTGCGCTGGGCCTCGGGGAGCGCCCGCTCGACAGCTGGGCGGGGGAGCGTCAGGATCGCCGGCTGGCGGCGGCGGTGCGGCGGCTCGACCACGCGCCGCCCTGGGTCTACCAGCCTGAGGCGGGAGCGCCGTACGGCTGGACGCCGGTGCCGTGGGCGCCCGGGGCGGCGCTGCCGGCCGG
>JBEIQZ010000275.1:0-8049 GCA_040376255.1 Alphaproteobacteria bacterium | reverse complement strand
CGGCGGCGACCGGGGCGGCGGCGACCGGGGCGACCGGCGCGGCAACCGGGGCGACCGGCGCGGCAACCTCGGTCTTCCAGGCGGGCGGCGGCGGGGCCGTAGCGGGCGCGCGCTCCTCCATGCCGAGGACTTTTTTGATGCCGCGCTTGAGGGCGGTGCGGATCATGGGCTGCTCTCCATATAGTTCTCAAACAGGATACACACAGGGCGGGTCCGGCTCCGTAAGCCAACCCGCATGTTCTGGATTCCGGAGGTGACAGTGAAGACAGCTCCCCGCATCCGCGTGGTGGCCGCCGAGATCGAGCGCAAGGGCGCGTTCTTGATTACGCAGCGCCGCCCGGAGGCGGAATTGCCGATGCTCTGGGAGTTTCCCGGTGGTCGCGTGCGCGAGGCCGAGAGCGATGTGGAGGCGCTGCGCCGCTGCATCCGGGATCGGCTCGGCGTGGAGGTGCAGGTGGGCCACGAGCTGCTGCACGTCTCGCATGCCTACGAGGGCTACGCGCTGGATCTTGTGGTGTTCCGCTGCGCGATCTCCGGGGAGCCGCAGCCGATCCGGGTGCATGCGCTGGCCTGGGTCGCGCCCGACGACTTCATCCATTACCCCTTCCCGAAGGCCGATCAGCAGACGGTCGACGCCCTGCTGCGCGAGGGATAGCGGATGGCCGGGGCCCCGGCGCGGGATGAGCAGGGCGGACAGGGCTGGCGGGACTGGCTGATCATCGGGGTCGGGACGCTGCTGGCGGCGCTTGCGCTGCTGGCGCCTGACGCGCTGCGGCGGGGCTGGCTGCCGGGCGACGCGCAGTCGGCGGAGGCGCTCGGCCGGATGAACCTCCACTGGCAGATGCATACGTACGGGCTGCCGGGGCTGATCGCCTCGGACATGCAGGCGCACCCGTTCCGCACCGACCGCCTCCTGACCGACGGCTTCCCGCTCGACGCGCTGCTGTCGTCGCCGCTGATCGGGCTGCTCGGCTGGCCGGACGGGCTGTGGTTGTGGAACATCCTGCTGCTGTGGGGGGTGGGCCTCAGCGCGGGCTGGCTGGGGGCGCGGCAGGCGGGCGCACCGCAGATCGCCCCGTGGCAGGCGGGCCTGTGCTGCGGGGTGATGTACCAGTGCAGCGACCGGGTGCTGTGGGCGGCGGGGGACGGCGCGACCCAGGTCTCGCTCGCGCTGCTGTTACTGCCGGTGGTGCTGGGGCAGGCACTCCAGAACGCCCCGCGCGCCCCGATCTTCGCCGGGATCGCCGGGGGGTTCGCGGCGCTGTCCGAGCCGTCGCTGCTCCCGGCGGCGCTCCTGCTCGGGGCGGGGCCGCTCGTCGCGCGGCGCTCCTGGCGGGGGCTGCTGGACGCGGCGATCGCCGGTCTGGTGGTGGTGGCGCTCCCGCTGGCGTGGATGCAGAGCGGGGTCTACGAAGTCCCGGGACTCTCAGTGAATCCGTGGACGCCCGCCCCCGGAAGCCCCGACGGCCTCCGCCCGGTCGACAGGATCGCGGCCCGGATCTACGGGCTGGACGGCGCGATGTTCGCCGCACTCGCCCGCCCCCTCGCCGCGCTGCTCATCCTCCTCCGCGTGCGGCACGACCGGCTGGAGCGCTGGCGCCTCCCCGCCCTCCTCGGCCTGCTGGCCTGCGTCCTCGGCCTCGGCCCTGAGCTCCCCGGCCCCCTCGTCCTGCCATCGGGCTGGATACTCGGATTGCCGCTCCCCGTCTCCGCCGGCCGCGCCGACCTCGCCTGGGCCGCCGTCAGCCTGCCCGCCGCCCTCCTCGCCGCCGGGAGCCTCCCGCTCCTCCCCGCGCCCGCCGCGCTCCGCCCGCTGCTCGCCCCGCTGCTCGCCCTGCTCTGCGTCGCCGAGGCCCGCGCCCTCTCGCCGCGCCTGCCCTTCCCGGTCGTCCCCCTCACCCCCTCGGCCACCGCCCGCATCCTCGCCGCCACCCCGAACCTGCCGGTGCTGCTGCTCCCGCTCCCCGGCGGGCGCTTCCGCCCCGATCACCTCGACCTCCTCGATCAGACCTTCCACGGCCGCCCCCTCGCCCACGGGCGTCTCCTCCCCTCCGATCACCAGGCCCCCGACAGCCTCCAGCGGCTCTGGCGCCAGAACGACGGCCTCCGCGCCCTCTACGCCTGCGAACAGGTGCTCCCCGGAGAGGAGCCGGTGCTTAGCGGGAAGGAGCGGAGATCGCTGCGCGACGCCGGGTTCCGCGTCGTCTACATCGACAGGCGCTATGTCTCAGCCGGGGAGGCAGGGACGGTGTGGATGGGCTGCGTGGCGCGGGTGCTGGAGGGGTGGACGGAGGCGCCTTCGCCGGAACCTTTCGTTAAATACGAATTCTGATTCAAAAAAATCTGACCCCCATCCTCTCCCCGAAGAACAGCCACAGGATCGCCCCCAGCGCCAGGAACGGCCCGAACGGCATCTGGAGCCGCAGCCCCTTCCCCCGCGCGAGCGCCACCGCGATCCCGATGATCGACCCCGCCGTCGCCCCGGTGATCAGCACGAACGGCGACGCCGGGATCGCCCCGAAGTAGGCGCCGATCAGCGCCAGCAGCTTCGGGTCACCCCAGCCCATCCCCTGCTCTTTACGGATCAGCCGGTACAGCCCCATCAGCGGGATCAGCATCGATCCGGCGAACAGCGCCCCGACCACTGACTCCCGCCAGGAGGGCGCGCCCTGGTAGCCGAGGACGCCGAGCAGCCACGCGCCGCCGACAGCGAAGGGGACGGCGTAGATGGAGAAGGGATCGGGGATGATATAATGCTTCAGGTCGATGAAGGTGAGCGCAACGAGAGCAAACAATAAATACAGGTACCAGCCGAACGCCGCGAGGTGGAGCAGGTCGATGGCTCCGGCGTCGGGGACGATGCGCCGGAACAGGAGCAGGGTCAGCACCCCGAACAGCGCTTCGACCGCCGGGTACAGCCCTGAGATCCGGCCCCTGCATGCGCGGCAGCGCCCGCCGAGCCACAGCCAGCTCAGCACCGGGACATTGTCGTGCCAGCGGATCGCCGACCCGCAGCGCGGGCAGGCCGAGGCGGGCGAGACGACGGAGCGATCCTCCGGCATCCGGGCGATGCAGACGTTCATGAAGGAGCCGAAGCACAGCCCGAAGATCCCGGCGTAGCCGAGGGAGAGCGCGTAGAGGAGATCGTCAGGGTTCATTTTCAGGGCTCACTTGAAGTCCCTCCGCTCGAACAGCACGACCGCGAACGCCAGCACCGCCGCCGAGTAGCAGAGCCCGTAGGCAGCGGCATAGCCGATCTCAGAGGCAGGGATCGGGATGTTGTGGATGGCCTCAGCGCGGATATTGAAGATCGAGAGGTTGGGGAGGACGCGGTAGAGGCCGAGCAGGAGCGCCTGCACGCCGGGGTCTTCGGTCTCCTTTCCGAACAGGTAGAGGTCATCAGCGAAGTGGCCGATTACATAAATACAGAGCGAGAAGGCGGTGGCGGTGGTGGGCGTGGTGAACGAGGAGAACAGGGTGCACCAGGCGGTGAGCAGCGTCATCTCCAGCATCAGCATCGCGATGCTCAGGAAGATGGCAGGCTCAGGGAAGCCCTGCTGGCTCCCGACGATCAGGACATACATCGCGGTCAAAAACAGCAATTCCACAAGCAGCGTGAGCCACAACCCGAGGTATTTGCCGCACAGCAGCATCCAGCGCGGGATCGGGCGCGCGGCGAGCGTGTAGATCGTCTTGCGGTCGATCTCCTTGTAGACCAGCCCGACGCCGAGGAAGATCGCGATCAGCGACGCGATCAGCGAGATGCCGCCGAGGGCGACCCCGCGAACGACCTGGTCCGCGTCTCCGATGGTGATCTCCTGCATCGCCAGCGACAGGAACAGCAGGATCGCGGCAAAGAACAGGATGCTGTGCAGCACGCGATCCCGGATGGCCTCGCGGAAGGTGTTGAGCGCGATGGCGCGGACGCGGTTCATGCCAGCACGCCCAGCCGCGCCGCCTGCACCGGCTTCGCCCGCTCCACCTCGCTCATCAGCACCTGCTCCAGCGTCTTCTGGCGCGGGTGGACGGAGATCACCGCCGCGCCCTCCGCCTGCATCCGGCGGATCAGCGCGTCCACCCCGTCGGGCGGGACGACCTGCGGGATCCGCTGCCCGCCCTGCTGGAACACGCACTCCACCTCGTTCACCGTCTGCCCCAGCAATTCGGGGATCGTCCCCTGCCCGCGCAGGCGCCCGGCCACGATCATCGCCACCCGGTCGCAGATGCTCTCGATGTCGGACAGGATATGGCTTGAAAAGAACACGGTTTTTCCGCGCCTCCGCTCGTCGATGATGATGTCCCGCACCAGCACCCGCCCCATCGGGTCCAGCCCGCTCATCGGCTCGTCCAGCACCAGCAGATCGGGATCGGCGATCAGCACCTGCGCGAGCCCGGCCCGCTGGAGCATCCCCTTGGAGAACTGGTTGAGCGGCACCCTGGCGAACCGATCCAGCTCCACGCGCGCCAGCAGCGCCCGGATGCGCGCGTCGCGCCCGGCGGAGGGGAGGTCAGAGAGGCTGGCGTAGAAGTCCATGAACTCATAGGCCGTGAGGTGATCGTAGAAGTAGGGCCGCTCCGGCAGGAAGCCGACCCGGCGGCGGCTGGCGGGGGCGGGGACGGGCTGCCCGTGGATCCACGCCCGCCCGGAGGTGGCGGACTGGAGGCCCATCAGGATCTTGATGGTGGTGGTCTTGCCCGCGCCGTTGGGGCCGACGAAGCCGAAGGCGGTCCCTTCGGGGACTTCGAGATCCAGATCGGCCAGCCCCTCATAAGGGCGCAGAAAGAAGCCGGTGCGGTAGATTTTTCCGAGTTTTTCGGTTCTGATCGCGGTGCTCATCTCTTGTTCCGTTCTTGAAAGATCCGGAGCGCCGTGCGCTCTCCGGTGCGTTCCAGGTAGGCGGCGACCTGATCGGCGGGCGCCGCCCCGGCGGAGCGCCAGTTGCAGCCGGTGCAGGCGGGGCCGCTGCGGGCGAAGTCGCCGGTCGCCTGCGCCACGCGCCAGCCGTGGAGCACGGGCCCGCTCCAGAGATCGGCGAGCGGCTGCTCCAGCACGTTGCCGAGCCGGTTCTGGAGCGCCTCGTCGAGGCAGCAGGTGGTCAGCGTGCCGTCGACGTGCACCATCGGCGTCTCCCACAGCGCGGCGCAGGGCGGGCGGGGGGGATCGGGGGGGCGGGATCGGATCAGGTCGCGCAGCATCGCAGCTCCTACAGCCCGCCGCCCCAGACGCCGTAGACCTTCCCGCCGACCCCGGCGACCGGGGCGCCGAGCAGCAGATCCGCGAAGCCGTCCCCGTCGGTGTCCCCGAGCGCCACCCCGCGCCCGGCGGTGTCGCGGCTGCTCTCGCCGTCCGCCCGGAAGTCCGCCGCGCCCGCGCTGTAGCTGCCGGACAGCGGCCCGTAGAACAGGAAGGCCGACCCGGAGCCGGTGCCGGTCGGCTCGTCGTACCACGCGCCCACCAGCAGATCCGTGCTCCCGTCCGCGTCAACATCCCCCGCCGCCACCGCCGCGCCGAGCCGATCCTCCTCGTCCTCGCCGATCAGGATCGCGTCTGCCAGCGTCGCCGCGCCGGAGACCGGCGTGTAGAACAGGAACACCGCCCCGGCGTCCCGGCCGCCCTGCCCGTCGAGGATCGCCCCCGCCCACAGATCGGCGCGTCCGTCCCCGTCGATGTCCCCCGCGCCGACCTCCGTGCCGAGCTGATCGTCGACGGCGCTCCCGTGGATCTCCTCGTCCGCCGCGCTGAGGTCGATCGTCCCGCTGATCGGCCCGTAGAGCAGCCACGCCGACCCCGAGGCCGACCCGCCCCGATCCGCGCCGTAGCCGCCGATCCACAGGTCGTCGAGCCCGTCCCCGTCGACGTCCCCCGCCGCGATCGCGTAGCCGGAGAAGTCATCGGCGGCGGCGCCCTCGATGACGGCGTCAGCGGCGCTCAGGTTGCTGCTGCCTGAGGGGGCTTCAGCCAGGTAGACCGCGCCGCTGTTGGCGCCGCCCCGGTCGCTGCCGTAGGCGCCGGTCGCCACCTCCATGATCCCGTCGCCGTCCGTGTCCGCGCTGCAGACGGCGAACCCGGCAAGATCGGTCATCGCCTCGCCGGTCAGCACGGCGGCGGCGGCGGCGGTCGTCCCCGCCGAAACCGGCCCGGCCAGTACGTAGACCGCGCCCGTGTTGACCCGCACATAGTCGGCCCCCCATGCGCCGAGGATCAATTCCGCGATCCCGTCCCCGTCCAGATCCCGCCCCGCCAGCGCGATCCCGGCCTGCTCGCCGCTCACGCCGCTCACCCGCACTCCCGACGCCAGCAGCCCGCCCGCCGGGGCGCCGCCCATCCCCAGGACGTAGGCAGCGCCGTTGTCCGCGCTGCCCTGGCCCCACGCGCCCACCAGGATCTCCTGCTCGCCGTCGCCGTCCATGTCGGCGACCCCGAGCCGGGTCCCGGCGCCGTCAGCGACCAACTCGCTGTCCCAGGAGAGATCGGCGCCGCCGAGCGCGAGCGTCCCGACCGGGCGGCAGCGCGGGTCGTCGCCGTCGCAGTCGTTGTCGGTGCCGTCGCCGCAGACCTCAGCCTGGCCCGGCGAGATCGCCGCGCTGCTGTCGGCGCAGTCGCCCTGGATCGCGGCGTATCCGGCGGGGACGTCGCAGGCTGTGGCGGTCGGGCTGGCCGCGCCCCAGCCGTCGCCGTCGGCGTCCCGGTACCAGGCGGTCTGTCCGGCGGCGTCCACGCTGCTGTCGGCGTCGTCGGCGAGGCCGTCACAGTCCTCGTCGGTAGGGGCGCCGCCGGGGCCTGCAGCGTCGCAGACCTCCTGCGCCGCCGGGTTCACCGCCGGGTCGCTGTCATCGCAGTCCCCGCAGCCGCCGAAGCCGTCGCCGTCGTCGTCGCCCTCCTCCTCCGGCAGCAGCGCGCCGTCGCAGTCGGTGTCCACGCCGTCACAGACCTCTGTCGCGCCGGGGTGGACGCCTGAGTCGGCGTCGTCGCAGTCCCCGTCCGCCGTTACGCTCCCGGCGGGCTGGCTGCAGGCGCGGGCGCCCGGCTCCCCGCCCCAGCCGTCAGCGTCGGCGTCCGGCCAGTAGACGGTCCCTGCGGCGGGGTCGTCGTCGATCAGGCCGTCACAGTCCTGATCTGCGCCGTCGCAGAGCTCAGGCGCGTCCGGATGGATCGAGGCGTCCGCGTCGTCGCAGTCGTCCCCGCCCGAGCCGACATCGCTGTAGCCGTCGCCGTCGTCGTCGTCCGCGAAGAATTCGAGCGTGAGGGTGGCGCTCCCGGTGCGGCCCTGCGGGTCGGTGGCGGAGAGCGTGATCCGGGCGAAGCCGGGATCGGGATCGGTGAGGGCAGCGGCGGCCTGCCCGGCGGCGTCGGGGTGATCGGCGGCGCTGAGGAGCGAGGCCGCGCCGGTCCAGGACAGCGAGAGGATCGCGGGGTCGGCCTCGTCGGGGTCGGTGACCGAGGCGAGGAGATCCACCGGCACCCCGGCAGGCAAACGCGCCCCCGCCTCCGGCGAGAGGAAGCCGATGACCGGATCAGCGCCCTCAGAGACGACCAGCACGAGGCTGTCCTGCGCCAGCAGCCCGCCAGCGTCTGCCGCCTGGACGGTGAGGAGCTGCTCCCCGGCAGGCGCCCACGGGGCGGCGTCGAGGCTGGCCGTCCCGGCGCCGGTGGTCAATTCTCCCTCCAGCACTTCGCCGCCGAGCGTCCAGATCCACTGCATCTCTGCCGGATCGGACTTGTCGTCGCTGATCGCGACCTCGACGCGCAGCGCGCTCCCGGCGAGGAAGGCGTCGCCGTCGATTGGCGCGGTGATCTGGAGCAGGGGGGCTTCATTGCAGGCGAGCAGAAGCAGCATCCCCACCAGATAACCGTTTTTTGCGGGGGTAACCCCCCGCACCGGCACGGGGCGGAGCCCGTGCCTCCCCCCGCGCCAAAGATGGCGCGACGGCTGGCCCTTGCCCTTGGTGAATGCGGGGGACGGTAATATCTGTAGCGACGGGGGCTCTTTTGGTTTTACGTCCCCCCCATCCACCGGGCCAGCCGGGGCGTATCGGGGAACAGGGTCG
>JBEIQZ010000876.1:0-1465 GCA_040376255.1 Alphaproteobacteria bacterium | reverse complement strand
GGAGTTTCTCCATCTCCAACCCGACCTCGAAACGGCCCTTGGCACCATCGCGGCCGCCTGAGTTCCAGGCCACGGCCGCCTGGTTGGCCACCCTTCCCATCCAGGCGCCCCGCACGGAGCTGGGCCCTCTGCAGCTGGCCTGGCTGGGTGATGCCGTCTGGGAGCTGCATCAGCGCCTGCTGCGCTGCCGGGAGCCAGGCCGCTCGAATGACCTGCACAGGGAGGTGGTCGCTGCCGTCAAGGCCCAGGCCCAGGCCCGGGCGCTGGAGCGGCTGCAGCCGCTGCTCAAGGAGGAGGAGCTTGATTTGGTGCGCCGCGGTCGCAATCGCGCCGGTCGGGGACCGAGGCGAGGCGAGGCTGGTCTCTATGGGTTGGCCACGGGATTTGAGACAATGGTTGGCTGGCTCTTTCTGCAGAACCCCCAGCGTCTCGCCTGGTTGCTAGATCAACTGATAGAGACCGAGATCGGCCCGATTGATCCCTGACCCGTTGCCTGCCTGCGCATGAGCTCCCGTTTTGACCGTCGTCCAGAAAAGCGATCCGGGGGTGGCGCAGGTCGTGGACCTGGCAAGCCGACCCGTTTCAGCGCCTCCCGTCCTGGCGGCGACCGCCCTGATTGGCGTCGCGGCACCGAAGACAGCCCTCCTGGTGAACGGGGCGAGCGCCCTGGCCGCCCAGAGCGCCGCTCCTTCAGCGATCGTGGTCGCCCCGGAGATCGGCCCTTCAGCGCCCGCCCCCGTGGTGAGCGTCCCGCCGGAGACCGGCCATTCGCGGCCAGGCGCCCTGGTGGGGATCGTCCCTCCTTTGGCGATCGGCCTGCGTTCGGCGACCGACCGGCCTTCGGGGCCCGTCCTGCCTTTGGCGCCCGCCGCTCCGCTGACCGCCCCTCCGCTTCCGATCGACCCGGCGGCGGAGATCGCCCTGCCTTCGCTGACCGCCGCGGCGCTGATCGCAGCGCCACGCCCCGTCCGTTAACCGATCGCGGCTCCGCACCCCGTCCCTTTGGGGATCGTGCCGGTGGAGAGCGTCCATTCCGCGATCGGCCGCCAGCGGATCGCTTCCCCCGTCGCCCCGGCGGTGCCCGTCCTGCCGGTCGCCCCGCCCGGCCAGCTGGTGAGGAGGAGCGTCGCCCCTTTCAGCGTTCCGGCGAGCGCCGTTTCGGCGATCGCTTCCCGGCGCGTGCTCCCGGTCGCTTCAGCCCCCGCCCCGGCGGTGCCGAGCGCTCGTTTGATCGCACCGCCCGCTCCGAACCGATCGTCGAGGCACCACCGGAAGCGGATCGTTTCGGTCAGGACCCGTCCGATGATCTGATCTGGGGGCGCCATCCAGCCCTGGCCGCTCTGGAGAGTGGCAGGCCGGTGCACCGCATCTGGTGCACACCGGAGATGCGTTTTTCGCCGAAGTTCCTGCAGCTCCTGCGCGAGGCCAAGTCGGCGGGGGTGCTGGTTGAGGAGGTCACCTGGGC
>JBEIQZ010000726.1:0-2394 GCA_040376255.1 Alphaproteobacteria bacterium | reverse complement strand
TCGCGCTCGGTCAAGCAGACCCACGACGACATCTACATCACGCGCGGCGGCACCACCGATCTGCGCTACACCCCGTTCACCGAGGGGCTGGAGCCGGACAACATCGTCTATGCCGACGACGGATCGCTGCTGACGCCCGTCGACGAGTTCAACGTCGCCTACGGCGGCGCCTTCTGCGGCGAAGACCCGCCCTACCTCCCCGGCTTCGCGCCCTCCACCGCCTTCCCCTACGCGAGCTGCGTCAACGTCGACCAGATGATCCGCGTGATCGACGGCTTCTTCGATCTCACCGACGAGGAGTCCGCCCTCCCGCTCACCGAGAGCACCCGCGCCTACGTCACCGCCAGCCGCCTCGGCCCCTTCCCGATCCGCGAGGCCGACGGCAGCACCACCACCGACGAATTCTTCATCGGCTTCTTCCCCGGCGAGACCACCGCCATGTACACCGAGCAGTTCCGGCGCCGCGCCGCCGCCGAGCTCGGCTACCGGCACAGCATGGCCGTCGGCTACGCCCAGGATCACGAGGGCTACCTGCTGATCCCTGAGGACTGGCTCCAGGGCGGCTACGAGATCGACATCAACATCTGGGGGCCGCTCCAGGGCGAGCACATCATGGAGCGGCTGCTCGACATGGCCGCTGAGGAGCTCAGCACCGACGTCGCCGAACACCACGACCCCTGCGGCATCTACCAGATCCCCGACTACGGCGCCAACACCCTCCCCGGCATCGTCCCTGAGACCGCCCCGGAGGCCGGGACGATCATCACTGAGCAGCCGGACTGGCTCTACAGCCCGCTCTACAGCCTCGAAGAATTGGAGGCCGGGACGCGCGCCGACCTGACCTGGCAGCCGCAGGTGCAGCGCGTCCAGGGCATCGTGCAGGTCGCCTGGATCGGCGGCGATCCCGGCGTGGACTTCCCCCTCGTCACCCTTCAGCAGCAGGCGGGCGACGGGAGCTGGTCGGACGTCCTCCAGCCCTCCGGTCGCCCCATCGAGGGCGGCCCCGACATCCTCGTGGCCTATACGCCCGATCCGCTCTACACCTACGACGACCCCCAGACCCACTACTGGTACGCCGCATGGCAGGTCATCGGCCCCGACGACGGCCGGCTCGCCCTGCCGCTCGGCAACTACCGGCTCCACGTCGAGGGCCAGACCTACGACGGCGCGAACACCTCCTGGCCCTGGGACACCGCCCCCTACAGCGTCGACACCGAGCCGTTCGAGGTGCTGCCCGCCGCCATCTCCCTCCAGCAGAGCGGCGCCGATCTGCTCGCCTGGATCCCCGACCACCCGCGCGGCTACCGGATGCTCGCCCGCGCGCGCGGCGCCGGGGAGGGCGCCATGCTCGACGCGCATGCCGCCACCGTCTCGATCCAGTACGCCGACCGCACCGAAGAGGTGGAGGTCAGCGGGCAGGAGAGCGGCGGCGCCACCCTGCTGACCGGCCTCGATCTGAGCGGCGCGCTGAGCGTCACGGTGACGGATCTCTACGGCAACACCGGCACCCTCGCCCTGCAGTAGCCCGACACAATGCCGAAATTCATCGCCATCGCCGGAAACATGGGCGTCGGGAAGACCTCGCTCGTCGATTTTTTGAAGGCGCAGTACGGGTTCCAGCCCGTCTACGAGCCCTACAGCACAAACCCCTACCTCGACGACTTCTATAAAGACATGAAGGGCTGGGCCTTCCACTCCCAGATCTACTTCCTCACCCACAAGTTCCGCCTCCACCTCGACCTCAACCAGAGCGCCACCACCATCGTCCAGGATCGCACGATCTACGAAGACGCCGAGATCTTCGCCACGAACCTGGGGCGCTCCGGCATGATGTCAAAGCGCGACTTCCAGACCTACCAGGAGCTCTACCAGTCGATGCAGAAGACCCTGCGCCCGCCCGACCTGCTGATCTACCTGCGCTGCCCGGTGCGCGGGATCCGGCAGCGGATCCGGCGGCGCAACCGCCCGAACGAGCTGGAGATCCCGCTCACCTACATCCGGCGGCTGAACCTGCTCTATGAGGAGTGGATCGCGCGCTACACGCTGTCCCCGGTGATGGTCTGGGAGAGCGGGAGCGCCGACTACCTGACGAGCCTCGTCGACCGGATCGAGTTCCAGCGCACGATCGAGAAGTTCCTCTGAGAAATTCCTGTAGCGGACGCCGCTATCAGTCCACTGCAAAAACGAGGTGCTTCAGGTACTCCGTCTCAGGCACCCCCGGCAGGATCGGGTGATCGGGCGCCTGCCCGCCGCGCCGCACCAGCCGGACGCGGCGCCCGGCCTTGTGGGCCGCCTCCAGGATCGTCTCCAGGAAGCGGTCAGCCTGGATGTGGTGGGAGCAGGAGGAGGTGAACAGCAGGCCGCCGGGGCGCACGAGGCGGAGGGCGAGCGCGT
>JBEIQZ010000752.1:0-2182 GCA_040376255.1 Alphaproteobacteria bacterium | reverse complement strand
TGGTCGCCCGCTGCGCGTTCCGCGCTAAGCGTGCTTCCACCGACCGTCTATTCTTCAGGTCGGTATTCATTGTGCTCTTGATACGGAACTGCTTTCAGCATTCCGTATCAGCTCTTAAAAAAATCCTCCTCCGCGCTTTCGAAGTTGACCTTCTGCGTGATCGGCACCGGCTTGACGCGCGGCGTGATGTTGACTGGCGTGGTGGAGACGGGCGAGATCGGGACGGCGACCGCCGCGATGCCGCGATCTGAGAGGTTGGCGACCGGCGCGGGGCGGGCGGCGCGGGGCGGCTCATCGGCGTCGAGGGGCTCCATGATCATCACCTCCTCGACCGGGGCGGGGGCAGCCGGGGAGGGGATCGCCGGGGAGAGGATCGCCGAGGAGGGGATCGTCAGGGCGGCCATCGGCGCGGGCGGATCGGGCAGGGTGGCGGCGGGCGGGCTGGCAGGCTCGGCCCCGGCAGCGTGGGCGTTGATCGGCTGGAAATTCCACTCGCCCTCGATCACCTTGATCACCTGGAAGGCGGCGTGCGCGTCCAGCCCGGCCTCCTGGGTGAGCTTCCGCGCGACCTGGTAGCCCGCGACGGTGACGGTGTTGGCGCCGCACATCGGGCACATGCGGTTCTGGATGGCGAAGGCGAAGCTGGAGGGGACGCGGTGGCCGTACAGGCAGCGGTGATCCATACAGATCCTCAGGAGGTGGGGAGAATATCACACTTCTATTGCGCGGACAGGTCTCCGGCGATCGTGAAGTATCCGCGCTGCGGCCCCTCTAAGGTGATGCCGGAGAGGCTGAAGGCGAAGCCCTGGATCTCCGGGATCGGGATCGCGCCCAGCCCGCCGAGCAGCCCGGGCAGCACCGCCGGGAGCAGCCCCTGCAGCAGATCCTCGGTGTCCGCGCTCCACCGCGTGTTGTTCGCCGGGACCACCGCGTCGAACGTCAGGTCGATGGCCCCGATCCCTGGCGACAGCAGCCCGTCCGCCGTCACGTCAAGATCCAATTCCACCACCGCCGCCGCGTACACCTGCAGCGCGATGTTCGCCGGATCGACCGGCCCGCTGTAGAGCGTCACCCCCAGATCCCCGATCTGCAGATCCAGCATCCCCCCGCCCGCCCCCGGCACGATCACCGGCGGCAGCAGCGGCTCAGTCACGATCGTCAGGTCCTCCATCCCGAGCAGCGCCCCGAACTCCCCGAGATCCAGCCCCAATTCCGCCCCGCCGAGCGTCTGATCCAGGATGCCGCCGCCCCACAGCGCGTAGAGCGCCTGGTTCAGAAAATCGAGCGACATCAGCAATTCCATCGACGCCGTCGACCCCGCGAACGAGGGCAGATCGTAGCCCCCATACAGCGACCCCGGCCCCGTCCCCGCGTGGTACCAGGCGTCCGCCGTGAACTCCGTCTCCAGCCCCAGCGTCATCCCGTCGTCGTCCACCGCCGCCCGCCCCGGCAGCGCCCGCAGGTGGTAGACGTTGTCCGCCAGCGGCAGGTCGAACACCAATTCCAGCGATCCGAGCGCGTCCCCCACCGCCGACGGCACCAGATCCACGATGGCGTCCTCCAGCGCATCCTCCAGATAGCCCTGGATCAGCGCCGACAGATCCAGCCCGAAGAACTGCATGACGTCGTAGATCCACGAGTCCCAGTCAAAGACGAACCCCTGCGCCACCACGTTGATGTTCGACACCGCCAGCCCCAGCACGTTGTTCGTCACCGAGGGCGTCAGATCCATGTCGATGTCGATGGATCGCGCGTAGATCGTCCCGCTCCCCGAGAACCCGATCCCGGTCACCGACCCCTCCGCCCGCCAGTCGATCGAGGGCGCGATCACCGAGAACCACGTGTTGATCCAGCCCCCCGCGTCGGGGTCGAGCTCCAGATCCATCCCGCCGATGCTGGGGTTCTCGATGTACAATTCGATGCTGTACCAGGTTATGCAGATCCCGAGAAAACACGACTCCGACGATGTAGCGAACGCCGGGGACGGCATCAGCGTCGTCAGATCCACGTCCGCGATCAGCCCCTCCCCGAGCGCCTCCAGCGTGTCGAACCCGCCCTGGTTGATCCGCGCGTCGATCCCGTCCACCACGCGATCCCCGTAGGGCGACCACTCCCCGGCGAGCGCCGAGCGGCTGTCTGAGCTCCGGTTGCCGTCCGTGTCCACCGCCTCCGTCAGCAGCGT
>JBEIQZ010000378.1:0-6107 GCA_040376255.1 Alphaproteobacteria bacterium | reverse complement strand
GGCCGCCATCGCCGCCATCCGGAACGCGCTGGCTTTTTCGCCTGACGCGCGCGGCACGCCCGGCACGCTCGGACGGCGCCTGCGGGAGCTTGCGGTCTCCCTGTCCAGCCCCGGTCTCCGCACCTGGGCGCCCGGCATCGTCCCGAACGTCCAGAAGTTCTTCCGCGTCGCTGACGCCGAAGAGGGCGTCGCGCCCGCCGCGCCTGCGACCGCGCCTGCAGTGGCCGCCCCTGCGACCTCGCCTGCGACCTCGCCTGCCGTCCCGCTCTCCTCCCCGCTGCTGCCCGACGCCCAATTGCTGCCCCGCACCGAGTCCGGCCGCCTCGCCCCGCCGCCCTCCACCGGAGGCCGCCTCGCCCCGTCCCCTGCGGTGGCCGTCAGCCGTGCGATGCTGCCGCCTGACGCCAAGCCGCTGCCGGAGGCGGCGTCGATGGTGTTCGTGCGCCGCTCCGGCGGGTTTGATCTGGACGACGAGGAGGAGGACGCGCTCCTCAGCCCGCTCATCCAGCCGCCGAACCTCTCTCCGGCCCGCCAGAACCTCGCCGCCCGCCCTGAACAGGCCGCGCCGAAACCTCCGGGGCCTGCGCCCGCCGCGCCGCAGACGCCCAGGCCCGCTGCGCCCATTGCGCCCGCGCCCGTTGCACCCGTTGCGCCCGCCCCCGTTGCGCCCGTTGCGCCCGCCCCCGTTGCGCCCGCCCCCGTTGCGCCCGTTGCGCCCGCGCCCGCGCTTCAGGCACCGCCGAAACCTCCGTCGCCGTCTCTCACAAAACCCGGGCCGGTACCTGCGCCTGCGCCGCCCGCCCCGCCCCGCCCGGCGCACACCGGCACCAGCGGCATCCCGGATCTGCTGTTCGGCGGCCCGCGCAACCCGATTCCGCCCGAACCGACAGAGGAGGACGAGGTCGAGAACACAGTCGTGGACGACTCGATGCAGCCCGCGCCCCGGAGCATGGGGCCTGCCCTGCCGATCAGCGCCGCTGAGGCGCGGTTCGGCCTCGGAGACATGCAGCCCGCTCCGCCGCGCTCCGCCACTCCCAGCCTCTCCCCGCAGCCCTCACCCAGGCCATCGCAGCCCTCGCCGCAGCCCTCGCCCACAAAAAATTCTGCTCTGCCGCCCATCACTCCCCGTGATCTGGCGCCCGCACCGAAGCCTCCGTCCTCCGGCCCTCCGGCCAGCGTCCCGATCCCCATCGATCAGATCGTCATGCCGAAGCGCATGCTCCCTCCTCCCCCTCCCGGCGAGGACGACGAGACAGCGCCGCCGAAGCGGAGCTGGGTGCTGATGGCGGCCGCGATCGGGGTGATGCTGCTGATCGGGGCGGTGCTGCTCGTCGGCGCGATCGTCTACGCCACCCAGAGCGTCGAACAGATCGGTGAGCCGCAGCCTGCAGCCACCCCGGCCGCCACCCCGGCCGCCACCCCGGTCGTCACCCCCGACGTCACCCCTGACCTCACCCCCGACGCCACACCGGTCGCCACCCCGGTCGCCACACCCATCGCACCGCCTGCGACGCCGATCCCGGCTGCGACCGCAACGCCGGTCGTCACGCCGACTGCTGCGCCGTCCCCGACTGCTGCGCCGTCCCCGACCGTCGCCCCTTCTCCGCGCCCGACGCCGATCCCCACCCCGGTCGCGACCCCCACCCCGTTCGCGACCCCCACCCCGGTCGCGACCCCCACCCCGGTCGCAACCCCCACCCCGGTCGCCACCCCGGTCGCCACCCCGGTCGCCACCCCGGTCGCCACCCCGTCAACCGCCGCTGCCTTCCGTGTCAGCTTCACCAGCGCCGATCCGGCGCTCACATTGACGGTGAAGTGCGGCGACGAGCGGCAGTCCGGCGGGAGCGTTCAATTTTCAGCAGCTCCGCGCGGCCCCTGCCGGGTGGAGGGCAAGGGCGGAGCGGCCCCGCTGATCGCCTTTGTCGGGGTCAGCGCGGATCGGAGCTACACCTGCTTCAAGGACGGAGCCGCGAGCTGCCAGTGATGCCCGGCGGAGCACATTCCTCCTGCCCCCAAACTCCTGCCCCCTCCCCCCCCGCCCCCTTCCCATCGGCCACGAGTACACCCAAAACCGTCAAACAACCAGACATCATCAACCCAGCTGACCGGGCGTGTGGAGCAGGCAGGGGGCGCTGAGCGCCTCAGCGCCTGCCCCCCCCTGCCTGTTCCACACGCCCGGTCAACTGGGTTGTCTCGGGGTTTTGGAAGATGTCGGGGCGCTCCGCGCGGCTGTGGGCAGTTTCGAGCGAGATGATGCGCGTGTCGACAAGTTCCTGGAGGGCGCGGTCGCGGCTGCGGGCATCGGCGGGGCGGGATTGCTGGAGGAGCTGGCCGATGGCCTGGAGCTTGCCTTCGCGGAGGATGTGAGCGGCCTGCGGGGTGACGCGGAGGAATTCGAAGGCGGCGACGCGGCCCTGTTCCTGCTCCTGAGACGGCTCCTGGCTCTGTGCGCCCTGCCGCCTGAGGGGATCGCGGCGGGGGAGGAGGAGCTGGCTGCTGATGCAGCGCAGGGTCTCTGCGAGGACCATCCGGATCGGCGCCTGCTCCTCATGGGGGAAGGCGCGGAGGATGCGGTCGAGGGTGTGGAGGAGGCCGTTGGTGGGGAAGGTGGCGAGGACGAGGTGGCCGTTGACGGCGGCCTGGAGGGCGGCGCGCAGCACATCGGGGGTGCGGATCTCGCCGATGGCGATGACATCGGGGTCTTCGCGCAGGGCGGAGCGGAGGGCGTGGAGGGTGGAGGGGCTGTGGCGCCCGACCTCGCGCTGGCTGAGGAGGGCGCGCTTGGGGGGGTGGACGAACTCGATGGGGTCTTCGACGGTGAGGATGTGGCCGGTGGTCTGCTCGTTGAGGCGGTTGACGAGCGCGGCGAGGGTGCTGGACTTGCCGCTGCCTGCGGGTCCGGCGAGGAGGACGAGGCCGCGCCGGAGGGTGTGGATATCGGAGAAGACGGCGGGGAGGCGGAGATCGCTGCAGGTGGGCGGGACGTTGGGGATGAGGCGGAAGGTGAGGCCGATGCCCTGCTGCTGGCGGAAGGCGTTGCCCCGGAAGCGCCCGACCTCTGAGACGGCGTGGCCGAATTCGACCTCTCCGACCTCCTGGAGCCGCTGGCGCTGGCGGGCGTCGAGGATCTCTGTGAGGTGGCGGCTCAGGGTGTCTGCGTCCCAGACGGGGAGATCCTCGCAGCGGTGGAGCTGGCCGTTGAGGCGCATCCGGGGCGGCGTCCCGGCCTGGAAGTGGAGATCGCTGGCGCCCTCGTCGCGGATGAGGGCGAGGCAGCGGTCGAGCGGGGAGAGGGTCCTGCGCGCCATCGCGAGGCTGGTCCCCTGGTCGGCCCCGGCGGCGGGCATCTGGAGGCGGGCGGAGAGATCGCGCAGCACCTCGGCGGCGCGGGTGCGGACCTCGGCGGCGGGGTCGCTCTCCTTCAGGGCGGCGAGCGCGGGGAGCAGCTTCGGCTCTGCGAGGGGCGCGAGGGCCTGCAGCAGCTCCAGCCGGATCTCGACGCGCGGGTCCTTGAGGAGCAGCAGCAGGCGGGGGAGCGCCGGGGCCGCGCCTGCGCGCCCGATGGCCGCCACCGCCGCCCAGCGCGCCTCCGGGTCGTCGAGCGCCTGAAGCAGCCAGCGCAGCGCCCGCTCCCCGCCGAGCTGCCCCAGCACCTCGCAGGCGGTCAGCCGCAGCGCCCAGCCCTCCTCGATCAGCAGCCGCCCCACCGGATCGACGAGCCGGGGATCGCGCAGCGTCTCGACGAGCGCGAGCGCGGCGAACTGGATCGGCTCCTCCGGGTGCTGGAGCAGCGGGATCGTCGCCAGCACCAGCGTGTCGCCGAACAGGCGCAGCGTCTCCAGCAGGCGCGTCCGCAGCCACCCGGCGAGCCCCTGGAGGTGGCGCAGGATGTCCGCCAGCACGTCCTCCTGCCGCCCGGTGTCCAGCAGCAATTCCGCGCCCTGCTGGCGCGTCGTCGCGTCCCCTGAGGACAGCGCCGGGAGCAGCTTCGGGCGCAGGCGCTCGGGCGCCCGTTGCGCCATCTCGCGCAGGTAGCCCAGCGTCGCGCGCCGGATCGTCGGATCGGGCTGAAAAAACCGTCCGAGCATCAGATCGAGCACTCGCGCGTCCCCGATCCGCGACAGCCCCTCCAGCGCCGCCACCGCCAGCGACACGTCCAAACTCCGCGCCGACTCCTCCAGCAGCGGCAGCATCAGCAGCGGCGGGCGATCCAGCAGCAGCCGCTTCAGCATCGTCCCGCGCAGCGAGAGCGGCCCCTCGCGCACCATGCGCTCCAGGTAGACCAGGCGCAGCTGGCCGGTCAGGTGCTGCGTGGCCTCCCAGCCGAAGCTCCGGCGCGGGGAGCTGAGCAGCGCGTTGAGCGTCTGCTGAAGCAGCGGCTCCGGGTAGGCGTTGAACACCTTCCAGATGCCCGCCCGCAATTCTGGCGGCGTGGAGGTGAGCTGATCCAGCAGCAGCGGGAGCGTCGATGCGTGAGGGAACGAGAGGAACCGCCGCGCGGCGTGGTCGCTCACGTCCGGATCGCGGTTGATCAGCAGCCCGAGCAATTCCGTCGGCGCTGTCTGGAGCGACTGGAACGACTGGATCAGCCGCAGACGCTCCTCGGGGCTGTTCCAAGCCTGAAGCTTCAGCGCCGCGAGCAGCGCCTTGCGATCCGCTTCGTTGAGAGTGTCCATCCTGAGCCTGTGCTATATCATACCGGAGCGGAGGGATGGGATGTGGATGGTGTTGCCCCTGGCTGTGCCGGCAGTGCTCGCTGAGCAGGTAGCGGTCTCCGCCAACCTGGAAGGCGCGTCGATCCTGCTGGATGGGCAGGACACCGGCCTCCGCACGCCCGCCGTGCTGCCTGATGTCCCCCCCGGCCTGCACACATTCACCGTCCTCCAGGGCTGCCGCCGGGGCGAGGTCGAGGTGCGCGTGGCCGCCGGGAAGACCGCCCGCCTCAACATCCTCACTGTGGAGGAGAGCGGCAGCGTCGAGATCCGCCCCCTCCCCGCCGACGCCCGGATCACCCTCGGGGGCGCCCCGGTCGACCCCGCCGTCCCGATCTCCGCCGCCTGCGGCAGCCACGAATTGCGCGTGGAGGCGCCAAATTACACGTCCGCGCTCCTCACGGTCGATGTCACCGATCTGACGCCGCTGATCCTCGACGTCGCGCTGGAGAAGCCCGGCTTCGGCGGCGTCGACCTCTCCGCCACCCCCGCCGGCGCCACCCTGCTCCTCGACGGCCGCCCCCTCGGCTCCGGCATCATCACCCTCCCCTCCGTCGCCGCCGGACTCCACACGCTGAGCGCCCGCGCCGACGGGTACCAGGACTTCCAGGCCGATGTCTGGATCACCGCCGATCAGGACGTCACCTTCCAGATCCGTCTGAGCCGCTCCGAGAAGCGCCCCGGCCAGCTCATCCCCTACGGCGATCTCTCCCAGCAGGCCATCGACGATGCCGCGAACCCGCCCGCGCCCGCGACACCGAAGCCCGCGCCGGTGACCGCTCCGGCGACCGCGCCGAAGCCCGCGCCGAAGCCCGCGCCAGCCCCGAAGCCCGCGCCCGCGCCAGCCCCGAAGCCCGCACCGGAGGAGGCCGTGATCAGCGCCCCCGCCGACTGGCTGGGGGAGGAGCCGGATGACCCGCCGCTGGATCTGGACGATCCGCCCCCCGCTGCGCCGGAGCCGCGCGCCAGAAAATCCGCCGCAGAGAAGCCCGCCGCAGAGAAGCCCGCCGCCAGCCACCCGGCGCGCTGGGCGGGCGTGGGTCTGATGAGCGCCGGGGCGCTCGCCGGGGCAGGCGGGGTGGTGCTGTACGGGCAGGCCGTACAGGACGGGCGGGCCGCCGAGGCCAAGCTGGAGGCCGCTGAGGAGAACCGCCGCTTCCAGGACGACGCCGAGGAGGCGCAGCAGGAATACAACCGCAGCAGCAACCTGTTCTACGGCGCCAGCCTGAGCGCGGGGCTGCTGCTGGTCGGCGGGACGGTCTGCGTCCTCGTCGATGGCGACGCCGCGATCCCGCGCTTCGTCCCGCTCCCCGGTGGAGGATTTTTTCTATGGTCTGCGCCCTTCTGATCCTGCTCTCAGGCTGCGCCGCGCCTGCCGCGCCCCCCGCGCCTGCG
>JBEIQZ010000840.1:0-1641 GCA_040376255.1 Alphaproteobacteria bacterium | reverse complement strand
GTGGCTGAACTCGGTGTTCACCTCCCGGTTGATCGCCGTCCCGACCAGCGCGTACTCCAGGATCGAGCTCTGCGGCGGGTTCACCAGGCAGAGCGCCAACGCCAGCCCCAGCCCCGCCACCCCCCGCCGCCCTGCCGCCCCCGCCCTGATCCGCCCGATCACCGGCCCCGCCTGCGAACAGAGCAGCAGCGCGATCCAGCTCAGGCACTCCGCCGAGAGGTTCCCCCATACAAGACAGAACCCCCCCAGCCCCGCCAGCCGCCACGGGCGATCCAGCAGATCCGCCCGCGCGAACCACACCCACCCCGCGATCCCCAGCCCGAACCCCGCGAGCTGCGGCGCCGGGTTGATCTTGTACATCGCCGCGAGCGCCACCGCCGTCGCCCCCGCCACGGCGACCGGCAGCCCCGCCCGCCGCCACCGCCACCCCAGCAGCGCCAGCGGCAGGCACACCCCCGCCCACACCGCCAGCCGCACCCCGCCCCAGCCCGCCGCCCGCCACCACGCCGCCGCCAGCACCTCGTAGCCCCACTCGTGGTTGTTCCACCGCACCCCGGCCGCCGTGTACGACCACGCCTCCCGCTCCGGCAGCACGCCCGTCTCCAGGATCTCCAGCCCCGCCCGCACCTGCCAGAAGTGATCGCCCCACGCCAGCGGTCGCGTCGCCGCGTGGCTCAAAAAGAGGATCAGCCCCGCCAGCAGCGCGAGCGCTGCCGCCCGCACGCAACGCGAATACGCCGCGCTGTACCCCTGCATCATGCGGTCAGTGACCACCGCACCCCGGTCATCCGCTCTGACATCTCCCACAGCCGCGCCGCCGCCGCCATGTCTCTGGAGGCGCTGCTGCTCGAACAGCGCACCGGCGCTCCCCACATGTCCAGTATCCCCGGACCCCAGTAGTCTCCGCTCTCCGCCGCCCCCGCCGCCGCCTGCACCGAGGGCCACGCCCCGCGCTCCGCGCTCTGCGAGAACAGCGCCGTGATCTGCCGCAGCATCCAACCGAACGGATTGCTGCCGTAGCTGTCCGCTGTCGTCTGCTGCAGCCCCGTGCTCGCGTAGCCAGGGTGGCAGGCCAGCGCCTTCCGCGCCAGCCCCGCCGCCCGGATGCGCCGATCCAATTCCCGCGTGAACAGCAGGTTCGCCAGCTTCGTGTCCCCGTACACCAGCCACCGGCTGTACGTCGCCTCCGTCACCGGCTCCGCCCGGAACCGCCCCGCCCGGTGCATCCCGGAGCTCACGTTCACCACCCGTGCGTCCGCGCTCAGGTGATCCCAGAGCAGCCCCGTCAGCGCAAAATGCCCCAGATGGTTCGTCCCGAACTGCCGCTCGAACCCGTCCTCTGTCACCCCCCACGGCAGCGCCATCACCCCCGCGTTGTTCAGCAGCACGTCCACCTGCGCGTACCGCCCCCGCACCTCCTCAGCGCACGCCCGGATCGACCTCAGCGACTGCAGATCCAGCCCCACCAGATCCACCTCCGCCCCCGGCGCCTTCGCCAGCACCTCCGCCCGCGCCGCCTCCGCCTTCGCCGGGTTCCGGCAGGCCATCACCACCCGCGCGCCCATGCTGGCCAGCATCCACGCCGACTCCAACCCCAGCCCGCTGTTCGCGCCCGTAATAAGAATTGTTTTTGCGGGGGAG
>JBEIQZ010000785.1:0-1980 GCA_040376255.1 Alphaproteobacteria bacterium | reverse complement strand
GGGTGGAGGTGTGGGCGGAGGGTGCGGGCGGAGGGAGCAGCGGGGGTCAGGGGAGCGGCGGGCGGTGGATCGCGGCGGAGCGGACGTTCGGGCAGCCGGGGCGGAGCATCTGGATCGCGGAGCTGGGCGGGCGGCGGGATCGCATCCAGATCCGGATCCCGGCGGGGGAGCGGCTCGACGGCTTCCGCGCGGAGGTGCTGGCGCCGGAGTGGCCGGAGGCGGGGCGGCTGGCGCGGCGGCTGACGGCGCAGCAGGGCGGGCGGGTGCCGGTGCTGCGGAGCGAATTGTCCTCCATCGGGGTGATCGATCGGGCGACCTGGGGGGCGCGGGCGACGACCTGCACCAGCACCGAGGACACCTGGTACCGGATGGCGATCCACCACACGGCGGGCGCGCAGGCGACCAGCGGCAGCGTGCAGCAGCAGGTCCAGTTCCTGCAGGCGTACTCGCAGGACAGCGGGACCTACTGCGACATCCCGTACCAGTTCCTCGTCGGCTACGACGGCACGCTCTGGGAGGCGCGGGAGCTCACCTGGTACAGCGGCGCGACCTACAACAACAACGACGGGAACATCGCCATCTCCTTCATCGGCTGCTACCACTCGGGCGACTGCCCGGCGGGCAACAACGCGGTGACCCAGGAGATGATGGACAGCGGGCAGCGGCTCGTCCAGGAGCTTGTCGGCCTCTACGGCATCCCCTCGGACACCAATTCGATCCGGGGCCACCAGGACTGGCCGGACAATTCCACAGCCTGCCCCGGGGACTGGCTCTACGCGCGCCTCGGGGAGCTGCGCGAGCCCTGGGATGTCTACGCCGGGACGTTCCTTCAGCAGTCCTTCCCGCCCGCCTCTGAGGTGGTCAGCCTCTACACCGGCGAGAGCCTCGACGCCTGGGTGGAATTGCGGAACGACGGGACGGTGGACTGGACGCCGGGGCAGACCTTCCTCGCCACAATCCCCCGCGATCAGCCCTCCGCGCTCTACGATGCCTCCTGGGTCTCCCCGACCCGGCTCGCGACGGTGGCCTCGGTCGTGCCGCCGGGGGGGACGGGCCGGTTCTCCTTCCGGCTGACCGGTTCGGCGCCGGGGCAGTACCTGCAGTACTTCGGGCTGGTGCAGGAGTGGGTGACGTGGTTCGCCGATGACGGCGGCCCCGCCGATGAGTTCATGGCGATCTCCGTCTCTGTCACGGATCGCCCCCAGGACAGCGATCCGGGCGGGGACAGCGCGGCAGACTCCGTCCCCGGCGGAGACAACGGCGGGGACAACGGCGGAGACAACGGCGGAGACAACGGCGGGCTGCTGCTCGGGCTGCCGGGATCGCGGGTGGGGCTGGGCGGGCTGGGCGGGTGTCAGGTCGGCGGCGCCGGGGCTGGCGGGCTGGCGGGGCTGGCGGGGCTTGCGGGGCTTGCGGGCGCCCGGCTCCGGGGGCGCCGTCGGACGTGATACGGAATCGCCGTAAGGCGAGGCCGTATCACCAAGAAGGCGAGGTACTGAATCTTCGTGATTCGCGGCGTTGGAGGCTGGGTGGATGCGCAGCAACGCCCTGCCTCTGACGCTGTGAATTACGGAGGTTCGGTATGACCTGGCATATCGTTACGACTGAGTTCCCTCCGATGATCGGCGGGATCTCGACGTGGACGGCGGAGGTGGCGAAGGCGCTGCATGCGGCGGGCGAGCCGGTGGCGGTGCATGCGCGGGCGGGCGCCGCGCCGCCGGAGCCGATGCCGTTCCCGGTGTACCGGATGCGCGGGCGCTGGTGGGGCCGGTGGAGCGGGCTGTGGGCGCTGCTGTCGGTGTGGCCGAGGGTGCGGCGCGGGGATCGGGTGCTGTGCGCGACGTGGCCGCTGGCTGAGCACCTGTCGCGGTGGCTGCGGGTGGGCGTGGCGTTCCACGGATCGGATCTCACGCGCCCGGAGCGGGCGGGGCGCACAGTTTCCGCAGCTTGGCGCACTTGCCGAGCCCGGCCGGCAGCGCC
>JBEIQZ010000923.1:0-1262 GCA_040376255.1 Alphaproteobacteria bacterium | reverse complement strand
TGCGGGACTCACCCTCGCTCGCCATCGTCTCCCGCCTCGCGGGCGACGGCGCCACGATCCGCGCCTTCGACCCCGAGGGGATGGAGCAGGCGCGCCCGCTGCTGCCCGACGGGATCATCTATTGCCGCGACGCGCTGGACGCCGCCGCCGGGGCGGACGCCCTGGTGCTGATCACGGAATGGAACGAGTTCCGCGCCATCGCCCCCAGCCGCTTGCGCGACGCGATGACCGGCGACGTGCTGGTCGATCTGCGGAACGTCTACGATCCGGCGGCGATGCGGGCGGCGGGCTTCAATTACCACGGCATCGGCCGCCCGCTGATCGAGCCGCGGGACGCCTGACCGGTCGCTCGGCTCGTTCTCACGGTGCATCGGGTTTGGACTGGGTGAAAATCCAACCTCGCCCCCTCCCCCTTGAGGGGGAGAGTTGGGGTGGGGGGTCGATATCCCCCCCGGCCGGTGCCGCGAGCCCCCCAACCCCGGCCCTCGCCCTCAAGGGGGGAGGGGGAAGTGGTTGGTTCGGCCGTTACGTCCGAATCTGGATCGTCGCCTGTCGGCGCAGGTCGCGCAGCATCTGGCGGGACAGCAGTTCCACCCGTTCGTTTACCAAATAGCGCTGGATATCCTGCTTGGTGACCGAGGCCATGATCTTCTGCTCGCGGGAGCAGATCACGATCACGGCAATGCCCTCGGGGCTGACCAGCGGCTCCGACGGGCGTCCGATCGGCAGATTGGCCAGGATGGCGCGGAACTGCGGCGGTGAGACGCCTTCCAGCCGGACCTCACCCGGATCGATCGGGCGGGACGGATCGCCAGATTTCGCGACCTCCTCCATCTGCTCGCAGCTGCGGACGCTGCTGGTGATCCCGCGCGCCCGTTCCAGCACCTGCTTATGCTGCTCGGTTGGCGCCTGCGGGTTCAGCGGCGTGGCGAAGGGCAGGAAGGTCTGGCGCAGGGTCAGGGCCGTGCCCATCTCTCGGCCGAGTTCACGCTTGCCGAACAGGGTAACGACGGAAAACCCGCCCGGCACCTTCACCGGATTGCTGATCGCGCCCTGCGGCATCTGGGTCACGAGTTCCGCGACGGACGGATCGAGCTGGCTAAGCTGCACCCAGCCGCGGTCGCCGCCTTCCAGCGCGCCCTGCGACTGGCTGAACTGGGCGGCGACGATCTGGAACGGAGCGCCGTGGCGCAGTTCCCCGATCACCGTCTCGGCGAAGCGCTGGGCATCTGCGGTCTGCGCCGGGTCGTCGATCGGGATGA
>JBEIQZ010000027.1:0-23911 GCA_040376255.1 Alphaproteobacteria bacterium | reverse complement strand
TACGCGGGGGTGCCGGTGGTGGTGTCGGACGCGGTGGAGGCGGCGCGGGAGGACTACCTCAGGGACGACGCCTGCGGGCGGCTGTTCCGGTCGGAGGACGTGGCGGATCTGCGGCGGGCGCTCTCTGAGGCGCTTTTAGAGACACCCACAGGGGCGCCCCAGACCGGCGCCCGCGTCCGGGCCGCTCGCGAGCTGGTGCGGCGCCGGTTCACCTGGGAGGGCAGCGCGGATCGGCTGCTGGAGCTGTGGCGGGAGGCGGGCATCCCGGTGAGCGGGTAGACTCCGCAGATGCCACGGCTCGCCATCCTGATCCCCACCCTCAACCGGGATCGCCTCTTCCACGACACCGTCCGGCAGGTGCTGCCTCAGTCCTTCACCGGCTACCACCTCCACCTCATCGATCAGTCTGATCCGCCGCAGCGCGCCCGCAACGAGGCGTTCGTCGCCGCCTGCGCCGATCCGCGCATCCGGTACGTCCACCTCGCGCAGAAGGGCTTGCCGAACGCCCGGAACGAGGGGCTGGCCCGGCTCCAGGGCGACGAGGAGGTCGCGCTGTTCCTCGACGACGACGTGATCCTGCTGGAGCCCGATTTTCTGGACGCCCACCTCGCCTGCTACGCCGACCCGGCTGTCGGCGGCGTCACCGGGCGCATCGTCGAGCGCAGCGTCCTCGCCAACCACCCCGGCACCGCCAACCACCTCTCCCCCGGCGGGCGCACGATCACCAACCTCTCCGGCACCGCCGCCTGCGACATCGCCACGCTGAAGGGCGCCAACATGTCCTACCGGCTCCGGGCCGTCCGGCAGGTCGGCGGGTTCGACCGGCGCTATGACGGGTCGGCGCTGCTGGAAGACGCCGATTACTCAACGCGGATCGCGCAGGCAGGCTGGAAATTGCGCTTCGAGCCCCGCGCGGAGCTCATCCACCTCTCCGCCCCCACCGGCGGCGTCCGGCTGGAGGGGCAGCACCGCTATGAGTTCTACCGCTTCAAGTCCACCGCCTACTTCCAGTTGAAGAACCGTGGGATCTCCGCCTTCCCGATGTTCGCCGCCTGCTTCGGCGCCATCGCCCTGAGCCGCGCGATCCGCTGGCGGGACCCCCGCGCGCTCCAGAAGCTCGGGGCGGGCGCGTGGGCGGGCGTGCAGGCGTGGCGGGAGGGGCCGGATCAGTCGGTCTCCGGTTGGTGATCCGCCCTTGCAAATGACCTTGGGTCGGTTATATATCCGACCTGAAGTCAGCAATAGCGTTTATCAGGAGCAGTGATGGTTGTATTGATCACGGGATGTTCATCTGGAATCGGGCGTGCGACGGCGTTACACCTTGTAAAAGCCGGTCATACCGTCTATGCGACAGCGCGGAAGGTGGAGGCGCTCACCGATCTGAAGGCGGCGGGCTGCCGGGTGCTGCCCCTCGACGTCTGCGACGAGCAGAGCATGGTCGCGGCGGTCGCGGCGATAGAGGGCGAGGCCGGGACAGTGGAGGTGCTCGTCAACAACGCGGGCTACAGCCGCTCGGGCGCCGTCGAGTCGGTGCCGGTGGCGGACGTGCGGCGGCAGTTCGAGACAAACGTGTTCGGGCTGCTCCGGCTGACGCAGCTCTGCCTGCCGGGGATGCGGCGGCGGGGGGCGGGGCGGGTGATCAATGTAGGGAGCATGGGCGGGACGCTCACCTTCCCGGGCGGCGGCGTCTACCACGCCAGCAAGTACGCGCTGGAGGCGCTCTCGGACGCGCTGCGGTTCGAGGTGAAGGGCTTCGGGGTGAAGGTCGTGCTGATCCAGCCGGGGCTCATCAAGACCGGGTTCGCTGAGGCGGTGGGGAGCCACATGCAGGCCGCGCCGGGCGATACCAAGGGCGATATCAAGGGCGATCCCTACGCAGCGTTCAACGCGGCGGTGCTGAAGTCGATCCAGGAGGTCTACGAGGTCGGGCCGCTGGCGAAGCTCGGCGGGACGCCGGAGCAGGTGGCGCAGGTGATCGCCAGGGCGATCGACGCCCCCGCCCCGAAGGCGCGCTACACCGTCACCTGGTCAGCCACGATGCTGATGTCGCTGCGGCAGGCGCTCCCGGACGGCGTCTGGGATATGTTCCTGTCCGGGAATTTCCCCCGACCCGGAGCCAGATGATGGGGAGCGTCCGCGCCCGCGACAGCCAGGAGAAAGAGGCCCGCCGGATCGCCCTGATCCGCGCCGCCCGCCAGCTCTTCGATGTGGAGGGCCACGCCGCTACCACGATGGCCGGGATCGCCGGGGCCGCCGGGATCGCCAAGGCGACCGCCTACCTGTACTTCCGCAACAAGGAGCTGGTGTTCCTCGCCGTCCTCGAAGAAGAGATGCAGGCGTGGCTCTCCGCGCTGCTCCCCGTCCTGCAGGCGCTCTCCGCGCCGCCCGCGCCGCCCGCGCCGCCCGCGCCGATCCTCGCCGCCGACGCCATCAGCGGCAGCCTGATCGGGCGCCCGCTGCTGCTGCGGCTGCTCGCGCTGCTCCATGACGGCCTCGAACCGGCGCTCAACGTCGATGAGATCCGCACCTTCAAGCTCCGGCTGTCGGCTCAGCTCCAGGCGGCGGGGCCGATCCTGGAGGCGGCGATGCCCGCGCTCAGCGCAGGGGCGGGCGCGCCGCTCCTGCTCCGCTGCTACGCGCTGCTCGTCGGGGTCGGGCAGCTCTGCACCCCGTCTGTGAGCGCCCGGCATGCGCTGGAATTGGAGGAGCTGCGCTGGATGAACCCTGACTTTGATGTGGAGTTCCGCCGGAGCCTCCGCGCCCTCCTCACCGGCTCGCTTGAAGCCGCGCAGTAGCGCGCCGAAGGGCGGGCTGCTGCAGGTGAACCTGCTGCGGACGCTCGCCGTCTGGATCGGCCGGCTGCTCGCCCTGAGCGTCCTCGTCCCGACCCTCCAGGTGCTCCTGCTCCGCTGGATCGATCCGCCGCTCACCCTCACCATGCTCGACCGCGCCACCGGCGCCTCCCCGATGCGCTGGCCCGCGCAGCAGCCCCGCGATCTCTACGATCTCGGCTACGCCGCCCGCGCCGCCGTCGCCGCCGAGGACGCCCGCTTCTTCCACCACCACGGCTTCGACTGGGAGGGCATCTGCCGCGCCGCCCACAGCACGAAGCTCCGGGGCGGCAGCACAATCAGCCAGCAGGTCGCCCGCAACGTCTTCCTCTGGCAGGAGCGGAGCTGGCTGCGGAAGGGGCTGGAGGTCGGCTACACGATCCTGCTGGAATTGCTCGTCCCGAAGACCCGCATCCTGGAGGTGTACCTCAACGTCGCCGAGACCGGGGACATGACCTTCGGCGTCGAGGCCGCCGCGCAGCGGTACTTCCGCACCTCCGCCGCCGCCCTGAGTCCGGAGCAGGCGGCCCGCGTCATCGCCATCCTCCCGTCGCCGCGCAAGTGGTCGGTGCAGGATGCGCGTGCGACAAAAAAAGCGGCGTGGATTCTTGATAACCCGGCGCCGTTCCCGGGGGAGGACGGGTTTGAGGAGGCGGGGCGGCGGTACACCGAGGAGGCGCCGTGGCTCTGGGAGTGCTTATAATACCGAACCTGGAAATAGACTGCCGAGGAGTGCCCTCCGTCCCTTCGCCCCCGTGGGGGAGAAGGTGGCCCGCAGGGCCGGATGAGGGGCGTTCCGGCACGGCTTTCCCCTCATCCGTCAGCCTCCGGCTGCCACCTTCTCCCCGTTCCAGGGAGAAGGGACGGCATTCTGCTTCCTGATTCAGTATAAGGGCAGATGAACCTCTCCACCTTCCTCCCCTGCCCGCTCCCCGTTGAGGTCGCCGCCGATCTCCTCCGCGCCCGCTACGGCATCCAGGGCGTCCTGACCCCCCTCCCCGGCGAGCGCGACCAGAATTTCCGCGTCGACAGCCCGGACGGGCGCTTTGTCCTGAAGCTCCACCACCCCGACGAGGAGCCGGCCGCGATCCGGTTCCAGAACGACGCGCTCCAGCACATCGCCGCGCGCGATCCGGGGCTGGTCGTGCCGGGCGTCTGCGCGGATCTGGACGGGGAGACGATCTGGGCGGCGGAGGGGCGGCAGGGGCGGCTGCTGACCTGGGTGGAGGGCGGGCCGCTGTACAAGCAGATGCCGCTCGCACCTGTGTTACAGGAGAGCCTGGGGGCGATGCTGGCGCGGCTGGATCGGGCGCTCGCGGACTGTACGGCGACCCCGCAGGCGGGGCGGCTGCTGTGGGACGTCCAGCACCTCATGGAATTGGCGCCGCTGCTGACGCACCTGCCGGAGGATCTGCGCCCGCTGGTGCTGCCCGCGCTCGACCGGTGGGAACAGAACATCCTGCCGGGCCTCGCGGCGCTCCCGCGCCAGATCATCCACAACGACGCCAACCACTCAAACACGCTCGCGGACGCCGAACGGGTCACCGGCTTCATCGACTTCGGGGATCTGGCGGTGGCGCCGCGCATCCAGGAATTGGCCGTCGCCTGCAGCTACCACGCCGGGGAGGGGCCGGGCGGGTCGCTCCAGGTGATCGGGCGGGTGGCGGACGCCTATTCGGCGGTGCTGCCGCTGACGGCGGCGGAGCGGCGGCTGCTGCCGGGGATGGTGGCCGGGCGCCGGATGATGGGGCTCACCATCGGCCACTGGCGCGCGCTCGTCGATCCGGCGGAGGCGCCCGCGATCCTGCGCGGGATGCGGATCTCGGCGGAGCGCCTGAGGGAGCTGCTGGATACGCTGCCGCCCTCCCTGATCCTGGAGTCCCCATGAAGCCCGGCACGACAGAGGCCCTCGGAAACGTGTTCGACCCGCGCGCGGTGATCCCCGGCAGCATCCCCGCCGACGATCTGGAATTGCTGGAGCGCCGCGCCCGCCTGCTCGGCCCGGCCTACCGGCTGTTCTATGAGCGCCCGCTGCACATCGTCCGGGGCGAGGGGGTGTGGCTCTGGGACAGCACAGGCCGCCGCTACCTCGATGCCTACAACAACGTCCCCTCCGTCGGCCACAGCCACCCCCGCGTCGTCGCCGCTCAGGCCGCGCAGGCCGCCACCCTCAACACCCACACCCGCTACCTCCACCGGGGCATCCTCGACTATGCCGAGCGCCTGACCGCCACGCTCCCCCCGGAGGTGCGGCAGATGATGTTCGTCTGCACCGGCTCCGAGGCCAACGACCTCGCCCTCCGCATCGCTGAGGCCGCCACCGGGGGCCGGGGCGTGGTGGTGACCCGCTTCGCCTACCACGGCACCACCCGCGCCGTCGCGGAGGTCTCGCCCTGCCTCGGGGAAGGGAACCCCATCGGCGCCCACGTCCGCTGCGTGGAGCCGCCCGACACCCTCCGCTGCCCTGACGCCGCCGGGGCCTTCGCCCGCGCCGTCGCCGACGCCTTCGACGATCTGCGCGCCGCCGGTCACCGCCCCTCGGCGCTGCTGGTCGACACCGTGTTCACCAGCGACGGCAATTTCATCGCCCCCGGCCTGCTCGCCCCCGCCGTCGAGGCCGCCCGCCGCGCCGGGGCGCTGTTCATCGCCGACGAAGTCCAGCCCGGCTTCGGGCGCACCGGCGCGCACTTCTGGGGCTTCTCCAGAGACAACCTCGTCCCCGACATCGTGACGATGGGCAAGCCGATGGGCAACGGCCACCCCATCGGCGCCCTCGCCGCCCGCCCCGAATACATCGCGGCCTTCGCCGCGCAGAGCCGCTACTTCAACACCTTCGGCGGCAACCCCGTCTCCATCGCCGCCGCGAACGCCGTCCTCGACGTGCTGGAGGAGGAGCGGCTCCAGGAGAACGCCGCCGTGGTCGGGCGCCACCTCGTCGACGGCTTCCTCCGCCTGAAGGAGCGGCATGCCTGCATCGCGGACGTCCGGGGCGCAGGGCTCGCGCTCGCGGTCGAGATGGGCGGGGACGACGGGCCGGAGATCGCGGGGCGCGTCGTAAACGGGCTCAAGGATCGGGGGATCCTGTTGAGCATCAGCGGGTGGCGGAAGCGCGTGCTGAAGATCCGGCCGCCGCTCTGTTTTTCAAAGGAGAACGCTGAGACGCTGCTGGAGGCGACGGGGGAGGTGCTGGAGCAGGATCGCTACCGGTCAGGGACATAGAGCCCCGGCTCCAGCGCCTCCCCCGGCATCAGGAACCACCGCGACCCCGGCCCCCTCCCCTCCCGGGCGTCCCGGCGCAGCCCCTCCATACAGGAGTACTCTGCGTTCCGGTCGGCGCGGGGAAAGAGCTTCAGGGTCTGCTGCGGCTCGTTGTCGGCCCAGACGGGGAGGCGCCAGGAGGCGGTCGGCCCGAGCGGCCCCGGCCCGGTGACGAGCGCCAGCAGCGCGATCCCGGCGATCCAGCCGCGCCGCCCCTCTCCGATGAGCGCGCCGCTGCCGACGCCGAGGATCACCGGCAGCGGGGCGAGGGCGATCCCGATCAGGCGCGCGTGGACGGTGCCTTCGCGGGCGCTCCAGAGCAGCAGGGCGAAGGGCAGGAGGCCGCCGAGGAGGACGGCGAGGCGGAGCGGCTCCCGGCGGAGGAGCCAGAGCGCGGCGGCGCCCGCGATCATCGCCGGGAGCATCCAGGGGGTCACCCAGTTCTCCCAGCGCCAGCGCGCCTCGTCCCCGACCCCGAGGCCCGGCGGGAGGGCGGCCCGGATGTCCGCGAGCATCGCCATGGCCTCAGTGACGCGCCAGGGCGGGCCGTGCCCCCAGAGGAAGCCGTCCCGCACCTTCTCCTGGAGCAGCAGCCCGTCGAGCGGGACGCCGCTGCTCCGGGCCATCTCCTGGGCGTAGCGGAGCGACTGCTCCTCCAGCGATGTGGCGTTGAACGGGGTCAACCAGCGACCCAGCCACCAGGACGCCTCCAGCGGCAGGATGAGCGCCCCCGCGCGCACCCACCACCGCCCGCGCGACGCCAGCGCCGCGACCGTCGCCAGCCCCGCCGCCGCCATCCCCCACCACAGCCCGCGCACGTCCACCAGCAGCACCAGCCCCGCCGCCGCCGACGCCACCAGCACCGCGCCCGGCGTCCGCAGGCGCACCGCCCACACCGCGCAGGCCGATGACAGCACGCAGGCCGCGAGCAATTCCGGGTAGAAGCTGACGGTGCGGCTCATGCTCACCAGCGACGGGATCGCCAGCGCCCAGATCACCGCCAGCGTCGCGCCCGTCCGCCCCCCGGCCGCCCGCGCCCACATCCAGATCCCGGCCAGCGTCGCCCACAGGCTCAGGTTGGCCGCCGCCAGCAGCCCGTCCATGATCCCGAGCTGTCCCGCCAGCCAGCCCGCCGGGAGCCCCGCCACCGGGCTGCGCGCCAGCGGACACATGCCCCACATGCCCTGCCGCAGCCCCTCGACGCAGGCGCAATACTGCTGGAAGTCCGAGGCGGTCAGCGGCCAGGTGCCGAGGTGGAAGTCCGCCAGGTACAGCACCGACAGCAGCGTCAGGGCGAGCGCCAGGATCAGCGCCCACGCCGCCTCCCGCCAGGACGGCTCCGGCGCGGGCAATGCAGGCGCGCGGGCCTCAGCCAGCCGCGCGCGCAGGCGCCCCTGGAGCCCGCCCAACCGCGTCCGCAGGCGCCCGATCCGCTCCTTCCAGCGGCGCTCCGACATCAGATCTGCCAGGGCAGCCCCTTCCCCGCGAGGAGCGCGCGCACCGCCTCCGCCACCCCGGCCTCGCAGGCCGCGCCCAGCCCCGGGTGCCAGCCAGCCGCATGCGGGCTCACCAGCACGTCCGGGTGGACCAGCCCCGCGAGCGGCCACGGCTTCTCCGGGAACACGTCGAGGCCCAGCCCGGAGAGCCGCCCTGACCGGATCGCCGCGAAGGCCGCCGCCGGATCGACCAGCGGGCCGCGCGCGGTGTTGACGAGGATCGCCCCCGGACGCATCGCGGCGATCCGCTCCGCCCCGAACATGCCCCGGCTCGACGGGGTCAGCTCACAGTGCAGCGTGATGACCTCCGCCTCCGCGACCGCCTGATCCAGCGGCACCGCCCCCGGCAGCAGCGGATCGACCGGCAGCACTGAGAGGCCCATCGCCCGCAGGATCTCCGCCATCCGGCTCCCGATCACCCCCGCCGCCCCGATCACCGCCACCGTCGAAGGGCAGATCGCCCCGATCCGGCGAAGCTCTCCGCGCGTCCAGCGGCCCTCAGCCGCCGCCGCCGAGAACCGCCCGAAGCGGCGGCCGAGCGAGAGCACCATCCCGAGCGCCGTATGGATCACCGCGTCGCGCCGCGCCAGCGGGAGGCGGCAGGCCGGGATCCCGGCGGCGCGGAGCGCGTCCATGTCGAGGTGGTCGTAGCCGGAGGTGGTGGTGATGACGAGGCGGCAGCGGCGCAGGCGGGCGACGACCTCAGCGGTGACGCGCCGCCTGCTGGGGACGACGAGGACGTCGGCCTCCTCCAGCGGGGCATGCAGGCCCGCCTCTTCCACCACCGCCACGCCCTCAGGGAGCCCGCGCAGCGCGTGATCCTCGTACTCAGCGCGGCCCCACCGCAGCAGCGTATACTCCGGCCCCATCACCCCTCCCAGCTCTCACGGATTCGCGCGTGGAGCCATACCACGCCCTCGACCAGCCGTGGCCCCGGCCTGCCGAAGAAGCGTTCTTCTGCGGCGAAGATACGCCCGTCGCGAACACCGCTGATCTCCGACCATCCGGGGCGCGCAGGGAGCCGATCCGGGCGCTGCCGCTCATGGGGGACGCCGCACCAGCAGGTGAGCAGGATCTCCGGGTCGGCGGCGATCACCGCCTCCGGCTCGACCGGCACAGAGCGCACATCGCGTCCGCTGAACACGCTCTCCCCCCCGGCGACGCGGATCATCTCGTCTGTCCAGCACTGGCGGCCCGGCACGATGATCGGCTTCGGCCACCACTCCAGGAACACGCGCCGCGTCCGTGGGAATTGCCGGGCCGCCGCCGCGATCCCCTCCAGCCGCGCCCGCATCCCCTCCACCACCGCCGCCGCCTGAACCCCGCGCCCCGTCGCCCGCCCGGCGAGCATCAGGCTGTCATAGACCCCTCCGATGCTGCGGGCGTCCAGCACGATCTGGGGGAGCCCCGCCCGATCCAGCTCCTCCACGTTCCGCTCCATCCCCGGCACCGACAGCGAGGAGAACACGAGATCGGGGGAGAGCGCGGCGATGGCCGCGATGTCGACGGTCAGATCCGGCCCCACCCTGGGGAGCGCCTGGATCTCCTCCGGCCAGTCCGAGGAGCGATCCAGCCCGACGATCTGATCGGCCAGCCCGAGGCTGCAGAGGATCTCAGTGTTGGAGGGGCAGAGGGAGACGATGCGCATGGAGAACATGTTATCCCATCCGGATGCGGATGAACCTCGGGTGCGGCAGCCGGAAGATGGAGGGGTGGCTCAACGTGGATCGCTTCGCGGGCTGCCAGCCGGATCAGGTCGTCGATCTGGAGCAGCTCCCCTGGCCGTGGCCGGACGGGTGCGCGAGCGAGGTGCGGCTGAGCCATGTGCTGGAGCACCTCGGGCAGCAGCCGGACGCATGGCTCGGCATCATCTCGGAGCTGTACCGGATCTGCGCCCCCGGCGCGCGCGTCTTCATCGTGGTGCCGCACCCCCGGCACGACTCCTTCCTCATCGATCCCACCCATGTCCGCCCGGTCACCGCTGAGGGGCTGGCGATGTTCAGCCAGGCCCGCAACCGGCGCCTGCAGGCGGCGGGCTTCGCCAACACGCCGCTCGGGCTGATGATCGGCGTCGACTTCGATGTGGAGAAGGCCGAGTCCATCCTCGACCCCCGCTGGCAGCAGCGGCTCTCAGCCAAAGAGGTCACCCTCGCTGAGGTGCAGGCCGCCATCCTGGAGCGGTACAACGTCGTCGAGTCCATCCACATCACCCTCCGGGCGGTCAAGCCGCCGGGCTCCTCCGGCGCATGAGCGCGCCCGACGCGCCCGACGCGCTCGCGCAGGCCGCCGCGCTCCGGGCCGCCGGGCGGCGGGAGGAGGCGATCCGGCTGCTCCAGCGGGGCCTCGCCGGGGAGCAGGCAGAGGGGATACCGGCGGAGGCTGTCCCGGAGGCGCGCGATCTGCTGGGGCGGCTGTGGCTGGACGCGAAGCAGCCGATCCAGGCCGTCGCCGAGCTGTCCCGCGCCGCCGCGCTCGCGCCCAGACGGTTCCACCACCTCGCCCACCTCGCCACCGCGCTCACCGCCGCCGGGCGGCCCGCCGACGCGGAGCGCGCGCTGCTCCAGGCGATCCGGCTGGCGCCGGAGGAGGCCGGGCTGCCGTTCAACCTCGGCACCCTCCGCCTCCAGCGCGGCGATCCGGCGGCGGCGATCCCGGCGCTGCTGCAGGCGCTGCACCTCGATCCAGGGCATGCGCAGGCGGGACTGAACCTCGGGACGGCGCTGCGGGAGGTCGGGCGGCTGGCGGAGGCGGAGCAGATCCTGCGGCAGATCGCGGCGTCGCCGGCGGTCGGGGCGGAGGCGCGGTGGAACCTCGCGCTCACGCTGCTGCAGCAGGAGCGGTGGGCGGAGGGCTGGGAATGCTACGAGGCCCGGCGCCGGCTCAGCGGGTTCGCCCTCGACCGGCTGCCGATCCCGGCGTGGACGGGCGGAGCGGTCGGGCGGCTGCTGGTGTACGCGGAGCAGGGGCTGGGGGACACGCTGCAGTTCCACAGGTTCCTGCCGTGGCTCCAGGGGCGGGCGCAGGCGGTCACGCTGCGGGTGCAGGACGCGCTGCTGCCGCTGCTCTCTGGACAGCCCTCCAGCGGGGTCGCGCTGATCGGACGATCCGCGCCGCTGCCGGAGGTGGACGCGGCGGTGCCGCTGCTCTCGCTGGCGGGGATGCTGACATCCCCACCGGTCGGGCAGGCGGGCTGGCCGCCTGCTCCCCCGTACCTCGACGCCGATCCGGCGCGGCGGGCGCAGGTGCGGGCGCGGCTCGGACGCACGGCGCCCCTGCAGATCGGGCTGTGCTGGCAGGGGAACCGGAGCTACCGGCTCGACCGCCAGCGCTCCCTCCCGCCGGAGGCGCTCAGCGCGCTGCTCGCGCCGGGCCTGCCGGGGTGCCGGTGGATCGCGCTCCAGCAGAACGAGCCGCTGCCGGAGGGCGCGGAGGCGTGGCCGGGGCTGGACGCGGACGGCGCCTTCCTCGACAGCGCGGCGCTGCTGATGGAGCTGGATCTGCTCATCACCTCCGACACCGCCCTCGCCCACCTCGCCGGGGCGCTCGGGAGGCCGGTGTGGCTGCTGCTGGCGAACGTGCCGGACTGGCGCTGGGGGCTGACCGGGGAGCGCACGCTCTGGTACCCGCAGGCGCGCCTGTTCCGCCAGCCCCGACCGGGGGACTGGGCGGCGGTTATAGCGGAGGTGCGCGGCAGGCTCGCCGGACAGGCAGCACAGGAGGCGACAGATGGCTGAGCGGGATCGGGGGTGGCATTTCACCCCGGAGATCGACCGGATGCTCCGGGAGAACCGGAAGCTCGATGCGATCAAGGAGATCCGGAGCGTCCTCGGTCTCGGGCTGAAGGACGCGAAGGATCTCGCTGAGGCGCGGCAGGCATACCTGGAGCAGCGCGGGAGAGACGGAGACGACGCCCTCCCCTCCCATGACCCGGATCCGCGCACAGATCTGCAGCTGGAGGTTCAGCACCTGCTGAAGCAGCACAAGAAGATCGAGGCGATCAAGCTCGTCCGCTCGATCCACGGCACCGGGCTGAAGGAGGCGAAGGAGTGGGTGGAGACGGTGGAGCGCGGCGAGCCCGCGCCCTCCCCGGACATCTCGATCAACCCGCCCCGCCCCGGCCCGACAGTGGAGGAGGTCGCCCTGCCCCTGCTGCAGCGGGGCGAGAAGATCGAGGCGATCCGGGCGGTGCGCGAGCTGACCGGGCTCGGCCTGCTGGAGTGCAAAGCGCTCGTGGAGCGCCTGCAGGACGGGCTGCCCGCGCAGCCAGCTCCCCCGCGCCCCCCTCCGGCGCCCCCCGCGCCCATCCCCTCCGTCGAACCGCCCGCTCCCCCCGGCGCGCTGCCGTCGCCGCCACGGGTGAGCCCGCCCGCGCCGGACGCCCCGCCCACCCCGCCCCGCGAGACGCCGCTCGCAGACTCGCCCTGGACGCCGTTGCCGGAGAAAAAGCCGTGGTGGAAGATCTGGTGATACCGGATCAGGAAATAGAATGCTGAGGGGCGCCCTCCGTCCCTTCGCCCCCTGGGGGAGAAGGTGGCCCGCAGGGCCGGATGAGGGGCGTTTGAGAAGGGCTTTCCCCTCATCCGTCAGCCTCCGGCTGCCACCTTCTCCCCGTCCCAGGGAGAAGGGACGGTATACGGCATACGGCATTCTGCTTCTCGATCCGGTATGAGGGCTGTCGAGCTGCTCGACACACCGACTTCCCTGAGCGCTCAGGCTGTCGAGCTGCTCGACGCACCGACTTCCCTGAGCGGTCGGGGCTCCGACCTCGTCAACACAGGAGCCGCTGCCCGACCATGACCATCCCGTGACATCCCCGGATTACGGCCCCCCGATGGACACCCCGGTTCACCGCCCTGAGAACATCCACCGCAGCCTGATGCATGTGCTGTCCGGCCTGATCGTGCTGGCGCTCATCCAGATGCTGCCGGGGCTCCGGGAGCTCCGGATGGCGGCGGGGGGCGCGGCGCTGCTGGCGTGGAGCCTGGAGATCAGCCGCCGGTACAGCCCGGCGATGAACCGGTTCTGCATGTGGGTGTTCGCGCGGGTCGCGCACCCGCACGAGACGAAGCAGGTGAACTCCTCGACGTGGTACACGACGGCGCTGCTGGGGCTGGCGCTGTTCACCTCGCCGATGGTGGCGTCGGTGGCGGTGGCGGTGCTGGGGTTCGGCGATCCGGCGGCGGCGCTGATCGGGCGGCGGTGGGGGCGGCACCGGCTGGCGAGCGGGCGGAGCCTGGAGGGGTGCGCGGCGTTCGTGGTCGCAGGGTTCGCGGCGGCGTTCGGGACGCTGTGGCTGTGCTACCCGGGCAACCCGCACGGCCCGGCGGTGGCGCTCGCGGCGGCGGTCGCGGGGGCGGTCGCGGAATTGCTCACGCGGCGGCTGGACGACAACCTCGTGATCCCGCTGGCGGCGGCGGGCGGGGCGCTGCTGGCCGGGGCGTTTTGAGTTAAGAGGGCGCTCCTTTTGCGGGAGCGCGCATGTCTGACACGAACACCGGGGCAACCCCTGAGAGCAGCAATTTTCTGCGGACGCTGATCGCCGCGCAGCTCGCGTCCGGGCAGCAGTCCCACGTCGTGACCCGCTTCCCGCCCGAACCCAACGGCTACCCGCACATCGGGCATGCAAAGTCGATCTGCCTGAACTTCGGGCTGGCCCAGGAGGCGGGCGGGGTCTGCCACCTCCGGATGGACGACACCAACCCGACCAAGGAGAGCCAGGAGTACGTGGACGCGCTGGCGCGGGACGTGCGGTGGCTGGGGTTCGACTGGGGGCCGCACTTCTACCACGCCTCGGACTGCTTCGCGGACTGCTACCGGTACGCAGAGCAGCTCGTCGTCGAGGGCCGCGCCTACGTGGACAGCCAGAGCGAGGAGGAGATCCGCGCCAACCGTGGCACGATCAGCGAGCCGGGCCGCCCCGGCCCCTACCGCGACCGCAGCCCGGCGGAGAACCTCGACCTGCTGCGCCGGATGCGGGCGGGGGAGTTCCCGGACGGGGCGCACGTCCTGCGGGCGAAGGCGGATCTGGGCGCGGCCAACATGAAGATGCGCGACCCGCTGCTCTACCGCATCCGGCACGCCCACCACCACCGGAGCGGAGACGCCTGGTGCATCTACCCGATGTACGACTACGCCCACCCGATCTCTGACGCGGTGGAGGGCATCACCCACTCGATCTGCACGCTGGAGTTCGAGAACAACCGGGACATCTACGACTGGGTGATCGACAATTGCCGCCCGACCCCGCGCCTCCACACTGAGAAGAACGGGGGCGCCTGCCGCCCGCGCCAGTACGAGTTCGCGCGGCTCGCGCTCAGCTACACTGTGGTCAGCAAGCGCAAGCTGCTCCGGCTGGTGCAGGACGGGCAGGTGTCCGGGTGGGACGACCCGCGCATGCCGACGCTGGCGGGGCTGCGGCGGCGCGGGGTGCGCCCTGAGGCGATCCGCCTGTTCTGCGAGCGGATCGGGGTGTCGAAGGCCAACAGCACGGTCGACATCGAGGTGCTGGAGGGCTGTATCCGCGAGGATCTGAACCTGTGCGCGCCGCGCCGGATGGCGGTGCTGCGCCCGCTGAAGGTGATCGTGGAGAGCTGGCCGGAGGGGGCGGTCGATCTGCTGGAGGCGCCGGAGTGGCCGCCGGAGCAGGCGGCAGAAGATCCCGGGAAGCGCGGGAGCCGCACCGTCCCGTTCATGCGCGAGCTGTACATCGAGCGCGAGGACTTCATGGAGGAGCCGTCCAAGGGCTTCCGCCGCCTCGCGCCGGGGCGGGAGGTGCGCCTGCGCTACGGCTACATCGTGCGGTGCGAGGGCGTGATCCGCGATGAGGACGGGCAGATCACCGCGCTGCGCTGCACCCACGATCCCGACAGCCGCAGCGGCAGCGCCAGCCCGGAGGGCGCAGGACGCAAGGTCTCGGCGGTCATCCACTGGGTCCCCGCCACCGGCAACATGCCGGTCGAGGTGCGGCTCTACGACCGCCTCTTCCGCCACCCCGCCCCCGACGCGGGCGATGAGGACTTCCTCACGCACGTCAACCCGGACTCGCTGGAGCGGCTCACCGCCCTCGCCGAGCCCGCGCTGCGGGAGAGCCGCCCCGGCGACCGGTTCCAGCTGGAGCGGCTCGGCTACTTCTTCCACGAGGCTGAGGACTCCACGGCGGCGCTGCCGGTGCTGAACCGGATCACCGGCCTGCGGGACACGATGAAGCGGGAGGCGGATGCAGCGAAGCCGGAGACGGTGAAGCCGGAGAAGCCGGAGGCTGTGAAGCCGGAGAAGCCGGAGACAGCGAAGCCGGTGAAGGCCGCGCGGACGCTCGGCCCGGAGGAGCAGGCGCGGCTGGACGGCCTGCTCGCCGCCGGGATCTCGGCGGAGGACGCGGAGCGGATCAGCACCGACGGGCGCCTGTGGGCGTTCCACGCCGCCGCGCTCGCCCACCACCCCAACGCGCGCGGGCTGGCCGCGTGGATCGCCAACGACCTGCTGCGGGCGCTGAAGGAGCGGGAGCTGTCGGCCATCGGGCTGACCCCGGCGGGGCTGGCGGGGCTCGTGGTGCAGATCGACAGCGGGCGGATCACCGGGCGCACGGCGAAGGATCTGTGGCCGGAATTGCTCGCGGGGGCCGATCTGGAGGAGATGATCCGGGCGCGGGGGCTGGAGGCGGTGGCGGACACCGGGGCCATCGACGCGCTGATCGACGCGGTGATCGCGGCGAACGCGGACAAGGCGGCGGCGTACCGGGGCGGTCGCGCGACGCTGCTCGGCTTCTTTGTCGGGGCGGTGATGAAGGCGTCGGGCGGGAAGGCGAACCCGGCGCTGGTACAGGAGCGGACGAAGGCCCGGCTGGGCTGATCCGGATACAGATCGGGGCAAGCATCAGGAGCAGACATGCGGAAGATCCTCGCGACGATACGGAAATACCTCCACGGCGACCGCGCCGCGATCCTCCAGGGGGTCGCGCTCGCGCGGCAGCACCCGGCGCTGCACCCCGTCCTCGGGGCGGGGCTGACCATGCACCCCGGCGGCGCGGTGACGTGGACGAAGGACAGCGAGGTGGCGCGGCGGGTGCTGATGACGCATCGCCCCTTCGCCGCGCTCCAGCTCTGGCTGATGACGCAGGGGGCTTCCATCGGGGAGGTGACGCTGTCGGGGGAGCAGGCGCCTGAACAGGTCGCCGCGCTGACGGACCTCCGGCTGCTCCGCCTCTGCGACGATGCGCTGGCCTCGCTGGAGCCGCTCGCCGGGATGGATCGGCTGGAGTCGCTCAGCCTCTACGGCTGCGGGGACATCACCGACCTCAGCCCGCTGGCGGCCCTGCCCGCGCTGCGGACGCTGACGATCATCGGCTGTACCGGCGTGCGCCGGCTGGAGCCGCTGCTCGGCTGCGCGGGGCTGGAGGAGCTGCTGGTGGCCGGAGCGGCGGTGGAGGATCTGGAGGCGCTCCAGCAGGCGTGGCCGCAGCGCCACGGCGGGCGCGCGCTCATCGTCCACCGGGCGCCCGTCCTGCCGCCGGTCCGGATCCTGGACGCGGGGAAGATCTGCTCGACGCTGGCGCTCTCATCGGAGCAGCTCCGGATCATCGACCGCTCCTTCGCGGGCGCCGCGACAGCAGTAAAGCAGCTCGCGCACGAACGGAGCTGGCCGCTGAAGATCCGGACGCTCGATCAGCGCATGAAGCAGCGCCCGCTGCTGGAGTCGCTCACCGTGCAGAAGCTCTGCGATCTGCCCGCGCACGTCGTCCTCTCTGTGCCTGCTGAGGCGAACCGCCACCTCCTCGGCGACGGCGACGACGTCATCGACTTCTACATCATCCTCCAGACGGCAGGCGTCAGCGGGGCAGCCGCATGATCCGATCCGCTCCGGCCCTGCTCGCGGGGCTCCTCGCGGGGACGCTCGCGGGGACGCTCTCCTGCAGCAGCGCGCCGGAGGCGCCCGCCCCCGCGCCGTCCGGCCCGCCCCCCGCGCCGTCCGGCCCGGCCCCGCAGCACATCGATCAGGCGACGTTCAAGAACGGCGTCTTCTCCGGCGCGTTCAGGCACCTCATCGACGTGCGGAGCCCCGCCGAGTACGCCGCCGGACACGTCCCCGGCAGCCGCAACATCCCGGTCGAGGAGGTCGAAGCGCGCATGGGCGAGCTGAAGGCGCTCGCCCCCGGGCCGATCCACCTCATCTGTGAGACCGGGAACCGGGCGGGCTACGTGGCGAAGCAGCTCTCGGCGGAGGGGCTGCAGACGGTCGTCGTGCTGGGCGGGACGCATGCGTGGCGGGAGGCGGATCTGCCGCTCACCGCCGGGGCGACCCCCTGAGCCGCAGGCTCAGGCGCTCTGCTCAGCCCCGCTGGACGCGCCCATGAAGCTGCGGCGGTAGCTGCGGGCCTTGCGCCGGACGGGGCGGCTCTGGACGCCCTCGACGTTGCGGCGCCACCACTGGGCGGCGCCCTCAGGGGTCTTGATGTTGAACAGGACGGCGAGCTCGGCCCACTCCGCGCCGCGCGCGAGCGCCTCCTTGCCGAGCGCGATGCGCTCAGTGCGCCACTGATCGCGGGTGCTGCGCTTCTGCTGGCGCTCCTGCTCGCGATCTTCAGAGGCGGGCTTCCGCATGAGCGGGTAGTTCACCCCCTCTTTGCGGGCGAAGCGGCGGGCCTTGGCGCGCAGGGCGTCGCTGGAGAGGCCGAGCTTGTCAGCGAGGCGCTTCAGCTTCTTCTCGCGCTGACGCGGGGTCTCACCGCGAACGGACATCTTGTTCAGCAGCCTGTAGATCTCTTCACCTGTCATGGGAACCTCCGGGCGTTACCACGACAGATGTATGAACCTGCCCGCTCTGTTGCAAACATGTCACCTATGAAAGCGTTCTCAACATGAGAACACCCCGCCCCCGGATCAGCTACTCCCAGGTGAGCCGGTACTCTCCATAGCGGAAGGAGGCGGCGGCTGGCAGGATCGGGTGGCGGCCCGGCGCGACCGCGCGCGCGTTGATCTCGACGCCCTCCCGGCGGACGTCCACCATCGCCGTGCGCAGCCCGGTGCGCCACACCAGCAGCAGCGCCTTGCTGTCGCCGGGGTCTCCGGCGATCACCTCTCCCTTGTCATTGATCGCGACGGCGAGCTGCTGGCGCTTACCGACCTCCAGCGGCTGGCGGGGATCGTTCCCATGGCGCCACCAGAACGTCCCGCCCAGCTCCCACCGGTTGAGCCGCTGCCGGGCCAGCGCGCCGCCGATGCCGACGGCCACCAGCGCGAGCAGGATCACGCCGATCAACCGGCGCCGGCTCCCGGCCTCGATGCTGGAATGCACCGTGACCGCCCACTGCTGGGCGGGGCGCTGCGGATCGACCCCCACGGCCTTCCACGCCACCTCGGGCTGGAGCACCGCCGCCGCCTGGAGGGTGACCGGGATCGGGCGATCCTCGGTGCGGGGCAGGATGGCGCCGGAGATGACCGGCAGCGGCACTGAGAGGGGGATGAGCGCGCCGTCCTCGACGGTAAGCCCCGCCCCGTCCGATGGCAGGCCGCTCAGCGTTCCGCCCTGGATCTCCGGCGCCAGCAGGAGGAGCTTCACCGGGGGAGAGACCCGGACCTTCAACGCCACGTCCGGATCAGCTGCGCTGATCGGCCCGTCCGCGTCCATCCCGACAGTGAGCCGCGCCGCCCAGTCCTGCGCGACCGGCCCGTAGCGCCGCAGCAGCCGCTCCCCGGCGTAGCCGCGCAGCCACGCCGAAGGATCGCCCGCCAATTGCCCCTCTCCCGCCACCCTGCGCGCCTCGGCATGCGAGAGCGGCGCGGCGGAGCCCTCGCGGGTGAGCGAGAGGTACTGGACGGTGAGCAGGTGCTCGCGGGTGGAGATCTGGAAGTGCTTCGCCAGCTCGTCCAATTCCCGGATCGATCGGCAGCCGCGCCCGCCGCTGTCATAGCGGGACTGGACGGAGGGGTTGTGGCAGAAGTCGCTGATCAGGATGAGGAACTGCACCCGCGCCGATCCCGCGCGGCCCAGCGTGTCCGCCACCGCCGAGAGGCCCGCCCCCAGATCCGTCTCCTTCGCGCTCGTCAGCGGGAGCGCCTTGATCTTCTCCACCAGCGCCGCGCGACCGGGCTCGTCGATGGCCTGCATCGACAGCACCTCAGAGGGCCGCGTGTGGTAGGCGAGGATGCCGACCCGGTCGCCCGCCGGGATCTGCGCGATCATCTCCGCGAGCGGCGCCCGGAGCGCCTCCGCCTGCGGCAGCATCCCCTGAGAGGTGTCGATCAGGAACAGATAGTCCGCAGGTTCCGTCCCGAAGGTGCGGACGACCAGATCGTCCGTGCTCTGCGCCAGCGCAGCAGGGATGGAGAGCGCGACCATCCAGAGGGAGAACCAGAGGAGCAGGGCAGGCCAGAAAATCGCACGGAGTGTGGACAGCATCGGCCATCAGACGTAGCCTGTTCTGAGGCTGCCTACCATGCCCCTCCTGCTGCTCGCGCTCCTCGCCTGCCGTCCCGCGCCTGATCCGCCCACCGACCCGCCAGCCGATCCGCTCACCGATCAGATCGATGCCTCCGCTGCCGGAGACTGCGCCCGGATCGTCGATCCCGACATGCGCGCTGAGTGCGCGGTCTTCGCCGTCCGCGCCGATCCTGCCCGCGCCGCCGACCTCTGCCCGCAGATCAGCGTCCCCTTCTGGCAGGACGAGTGCTGGTTCATGGCCGCCGACGCCGCCGATCTGCTCGGAGAGGAGCGGCGCATCGCCTGCCTGCGCGCCGGGCGCTACCAGGGGCCGTGCATCGCCAACGCGCTGTCGCGGGAGCTCACCCGGCTGACGGCGGACCCGGCGTCGCGCTGCAGGCCGGGGCTGCGCCTTGAGGTGGAGCAGGTGCTGACCGGGTACCACCGCCCGGCAGCGCAGGCGGAGGAGATCGTCAGGCGCATCCAGCGCGGGTGCTGATCAAATTGTGTCCGCGTCCGCCCCCAGCTTCCGCAGCAGCGTGTTCCGCCCGATCCCGAGCAGCCGCGCCGCCGCCGAGCGGTTCCCCCCGCAGGCGGTCAGCACATGCCGGAGGTAGGCCAGCTCGATCTGTTCGAGCGGCAGGATCGGCGTGTGGAAGTCCGGCAGCCGGGGCAGCTCGGCCTCCTCGGTCGGATCTGAGAGGGGATCTGCGGGTGCATCGCCGGGATCGATGGGCGGCAGCGTGGTGTCGGCGCTCCGGCGCCGCAGCGGGGGCATCGGGGCGCCGACGCTGAGCGGATCAGGGAGGAGATCCGGGGTGATGACGGTGCCGGGGGCGAGGACGACGGCGGACTCGATGGCGTGCTCGAGCTCCCGCACGTTGCCCGGCCAGTGCCAGCGGTGGAGCTTCTGGCGGGCCTCCGGGCTGAGCCGGAGCTGGCGCCCGTGGCGGCGGCCGAGGGTGAACAGGAAGTGCTCGGTCAGGCGATCCACCTCGGCGGCGCCGCGCTCGCGGAGGCTGGGGAGGCGGATGCTGACGACGTTGAGCCGGTAGTAGAGATCGGCGCGGAACCTGCCCTCCGCCACCAGGGTCGGGAGGTCGCGATGGGTGGCGAAGACGAAGCGCACGTCGGCGGGGACGGGCCGTGTGCCGCCGACCATCAGGAAGCTGCGATCCTGCAGGAGCCGCAGCAGCCGCCCCTGCACTGAGAGGGGCAATTCCCCGATCTCGTCGAGGAACAGCGTCCCCTTCTCAGCCGCCTGCACCTTGCCGGGGCGGGTGCGGTCGGCCCCGGTGAAGGCGCCGCGCTCGTGGCCGAACAGCTCGTTCTCCACGAGGGTCTCCGGCAGGGCGGCGCAGTCCACCTTGACGAACGGCCCGGCCTTGCGGTCGGAGTTGCAGTGGATGGCGCGGGCGATCAGCTCCTTGCCGGTGCCGCTCTCGCCCCGGATCAGGACCGTGGCCCCGGTCTGGGCGGCGCGGCGGGTGCGCGAATAGACGTCGAGCATCTCCGGGCTCTGGCCGATGATGCCGCTGAAGCCGAAGAACAGCGGCTCGGCCTGATCAGGCCCGAGCTGGCCGCCGAGGCTGCCTGAGAGGATCATCGCGATCTTCGGGCCGAGCGCCTCCAGCGCCTCCTCGTCCCCCCGGCTGAAGTCGATGCTGTCCCGGGCGTCCGCCTGCCGACCCTCCGCCTGCCGGCCCGCGCTGTACTTGTTGAGGAGCTGGATCACCCCGATCAGCCGCCCGCTCTCGCGCACCGGGACGGCGAGGAGCGAGCGGGTCTGGTAGCCGGTCGTGCGGTCGATGGAGGGGTTGAAGCGCGGATCGCGGGCGTGGCGCTGCATATTGACGCGCTGCCCGTGGCGCGCCACCCAGCCCGCCACGCCCTCGCCCACCTTCAGCCGGATCTCGCCCAGCTCCGGCAGGTGCGCCACCCGGCTCACCAGCTCGCCGCGCGCGTGATCCACCAGGTAGATCGTCCCGCGATCCGCCGAGAACTGCCGCCGCAGCTCGTCCACCAGAAGCTTCAACACCTCGTCCACCGCCACCTGCTGCTCCCTCACCAGCCGCTCCAGCGCCTCCATCGGCTCCTTCTCCCCGCCCGCGCATATCTGCGCCATCGCCCGGGAGGCGTAGCGCAGCGCGGGGGACTGAGCCAGAAATGTCGTCACAGCGCGAACACCTCCCCCTCCCGCGCCGCCTGCACCCGGCAGCGGGCAGGGGCCGCCTGCGACGCCAGCCCCTCCAGCCGCTCCACCTCCGCGTCCCCCCGGCGCGGATCGTGGTGGAACAGCGCCAGCCGCCCCGCCGAGGCCGCCGCCGCCACCTCCACCGCCTCCTCCCAGGAAGAGTGTCCCCAGCCGGTGCGCGGGAACCCGGCCCGCCCGTCCACCGTCTCGCCCCGGTACTCAGCCCGCGTGTACTGCGCGTCATGCACCAGCAGATCCGCGCCCTCTGCCAGCCGGATCACCTCGTTCCGCAGGCTGGTTCCGTGCTCGATGTCGGTGGCGTAGACGAAGGATCGACCCCCGGCCTCGATGCGGAAGGCGCTCGCGCCGTCCGGGTGCGGGATGTCGAGCGGCAGGACGCGGAAGGGGCCGATCTCCACCGGCTGATCGGGCAGGATGTCGCAGAAGCGCACCCGCGCCCGCAACATGTCCAGCGTGATCGGGAAGTTCGGCGGGCGCATCTGCGCCGCCAGCGCAGACCGGATGCCCCCCGCCCCCGGACGCTGCACCCCGACGAAGCACAATTCCGTGTCCGGGTGGAACGCCGGAGCGAAGAACGGCACCCCCTGGATGTGATCCCAGCGGACATGCGAGAACAGGATCGTCGTCCGCACCCGCGCGCCCGCAGCCCTGGCGGCCCCCGCCATCAGCCCGTCCCCCAGCGCCCGCAGCCCCGTCCCCCCGTCGAGGATCAGCCGCTCGCCCGCCGCCTCCACCTCCACGCAGGAGGTGTTTCCGCCCGTCCGTATGAACTGCGGACCGCTCACCGCGATGCTGCCGCGCACGCCCCAGAACCGCACCCGCATCCCGTCCATGACACCTCCTTACAGATTCTTGATACAGCAAGCCGGGTGCCATGCCGGTACCCCCCGCGCCTGACGGGAGAACGCCGGTTTCTTCAGGGGGTGATCCATCCTGGATCACCTGCCTGCTGTATCAGGATCGATCACCTGCCTGGGCTTCCAGCGCAGCGGGTGATCCGTTCCCGCACACCCCGCTCAGGCGCCCCGGTAGATCTCCAGCAGCGCCGCCGCGTGATCGGCCATCGTCGGGAAGCGGAGCGGCGCGACCCGGCGGCGGCCCTCCGCGAGCGCGGCCAGCAGGCGCCCGGAGAGCGCCCCGGCGTCCCCGACCGGGAACCGGACGGCATGCGGAACGATCTCCGCGACGGCCTGCAGGTCTGAGGCGATCACCGGCAGGCCCAGCGACGCGGCCTCGCGCAGCACGGACGGGCTGTTCTCCTCCCAGATGCTGGGGAAGATCAGCACATCGGACGCCTGGAGCGCCCCCGCGACCGCCTGCTGGGGCAGCGGCCCGACCGGGACGCCCACCGCCCCCGCCTCCGCGCGCAGGCGCTCCGCCCACGCCGTGCTGCCCCGCCACGCCAGCACCGGCCCGACCAGCCGCAGCGGGAGCCGCGCCCGCGCCGCCTCCGGCAGCAGCCGCCACGCGGCCAGCGCGATCTGCGGCCCCTTGCTCGGGATCAGGCCGCCGACAAAGATCAGCCGGAGGGGCTGATCCGGCCCGGCCTGCCCGCCGGTCGGCGCTGCAGGCTCCATCGGGCGCAGCAGCGGCAGCGGCAGATGCACCGCCGCCAGCCCCAGCCGCCCCGGCAGGTGCCGCGACGGGCTGATCCAGGCGTCCACCGAGCGCTGCAGGCGCTCCACCTCAGCCGCCCGCCCCTGCACCACCCGCCTGAGCGCCGGGCCGAGCAGCGCCCCGATCACCGGCGCGAGCCGCCCCGGCGGGATCAGGCACCGCGCGCAGCCCGCCACCGACGGCCCCGCGCACCGCTGATCGCGCTGGTCGATCCACTGCCCCTGCAGGCACTGCAGCCACGCGTCGTGCAGCGAGAACACCACCCGCGCGCCCGACGCCCGCGCCAATTCCGGCAGCCGGAGCGAGAGGCCGGTCAGGTGGTGGAAGTGGACGACCTCCGGCCGCTCCCGCGCCAGCGCCGCCAGGAACGCAGACTCGATCGCCCGGTTCCGCGCGAGGTGCCGCAGCCGCCAGTCCGGCGCGATGTCCCGGTGCGCCGCGAAGGCCGCCGCCCGCTGCCCCGCCGCCCGCTGGGCCGTGAGCAGCGCGGCGGCATACAATTCGGTGCCGCCCTGCTGCTCTGGCGGCCAGCCGTGGGCGACGTGCAGCACTGCAGGCGCGGACGGCAGCGGCTCAGCCCTTCAGGATGCGGCCCAGCCCGCGGATGCGGGCGCGCACCTCGCCCTCCCGGTACTCCGGGAGCAGATCGCGCAGCTCCTCGGTCAGCCGGAGCGCCGCCTTGTGCTTGTTTGTCTGGATGTAGAGCCCGGCGAGCTCGAACAGGGTCTCGGCGTAGTCCGGATCGTTCTCCGCCGCGTCGTTGCTGGCCTCGCGCAGCAATTCCACCGCCTCTCCGACCCGGCCCAGCCCCCGGAGCGCCTTCGCCTGCTCGACCTGCCCGCCGAGCGAAGGGAGGCGCTTCGCCAGCTCCAGGCCCTGCGCGTAGAGGCCGACCGCCACCAGCGCCCGCACCTCCTCCAGATCCTCGCGCGCAGCAGGCGCCGGACCCCGGACGGGCGGCGGGGGGCGGGGGGCTGGCGCCTCCGGGTCGATGTCTATGCTGCCGCCCTCTTCAAGCAGGCGGGCGAAGACGTCCTCGTCGGGGTTCACGCTCGGCGGGGGCGGCGCGGGCGGCGCGG
>JBEIQZ010000684.1:0-2696 GCA_040376255.1 Alphaproteobacteria bacterium | reverse complement strand
GTGATCACGTGCCGATGCCGGTGCCGGAGGGCGGCAACCTGGAGGGCGAGGCGGGCTATGCCTGCGCCGGGGACGGCGACTGTCACCTGATCGTGGCGGATCGCGGGGAGGGGCTGCTCTACGAGATGTGGCGGGCGGACATCCAGGGCGACCGCTTCCGGGGCGGCTGCCTCGCGGTATGGGAGATGACGCAGGTCTACCCGCCTGAGGGGCGCGGCGATCAGTGTACGAGCGCCGACGCGGCGGGCTACCCGATCGCCCCGCTGCTGTTCACCGCCGACGAGGTGGTCGCGGGCGAGATCGGCCACGCGATCCGCTTCGCCCTCCCGAACACCGCGATCCAGGACGGCGTGTTCTACCACCCGGCCACCCACGCCACCAATTCTGAGGGCGGCGACGCTTCGGCGCTGCCCTACGGCGCCCGGCTCCGGCTCCGCGCCGGGTATGACGTGAGCGGCCTCGATCCCGGCGCGCAGGTCATCGCCCGCGCGCTCCAGACCTACGGGATGGTCCTCGCGGACGGCGGCAACGTCACGCTCATGGGCCGCTCCGACGCCCGGACGGCGCACACCTGGGCGGAGGCCGGGATCGACTCTCACTCGCTGGACACGCTGGAGCCGCAGGACTTTGAGCTTGTCGCGCTGGAGGGGGTTGAGATCCCGTTGACCTTCGACTGCCGCAGGTAGCGCGGCAGATGCGCCTGTCGGTGATCATCCCGGTGCTCGACGAGGCGGCGCGGCTGCCCGGCCTGCTCGCGCAGCTCCATGCGCGGCTCCCTCCCGGATCGGAGCGGATCGTCGCGGACGGCGGCAGCAGGGACGGCACGATCCGGGCCGCCAGCATGGCGGGCGCGCGGGTGGTGACCGCGATCCGGGGGCGGGGGCCGCAGCAGAACGCGGGGGCGGGGGCGGCGAGCGGGGAGGTGCTGTGGTTCGTTCATGCGGACAGCGGCGTGCCGGAGGGGCTGCCGGCGGCGGTGCTGCAGGCGGCGGCGGCGGGGCGGTGGGGGTGCTGCGCGGTGGAGATCGACGATCCCGATCCCCGGCTCAGGCTCACCGCCCGGCTGATGAACCGGCGGGCGCGCCGGACGGGCGCCTGCACCGGGGACATGGGCATCTGGATCCACCGTGACTTTTTTGAGGAGCTGGGCGGCTTCCCGTCGTGGACCGCCTTCGAGGATCTGGCACTGTCCGACCGCGCGCGCGCCCTGGAATTGCCGCAGGTCGTGGCGCCCGCGCTGATCACCTCTGCCCGCCGATGGAAGCGGCGCGGGATCAACCGCGCGGTGCTGGAGCTGTGGGCGCTCCGGGTCGCGTACCGGTCCGGACTCCCGCCGGAGCGGCTCGCGGGGTGGTGGGACGCCGGCGCGGCGCCTCCGCCCTGATGCGGTACGCGCCGGGATACGCTCCCGCCATGTCTGTGCTGATGCTCTATCTGGCAGCCTGCGCCGCCGTCCCCGCCCCTCCGATCGTGGAGATCCCCGCCCCCGGCGCCTTCCCCCACCGCCGCTGGACGGTGGTGCTGGAGCGCTTTGTCGATGATGCGGGCCGCGTGGACTACAAGGGGCTCCAGCAGGATCGCATCGGGATCGACGGCTACACCGCGCGGATCGCCGCGATCTCTCCTGAGAGCCACCCTGAGCTGTTCCCGTCCCGCGCCGATCAGCTCGCGTACTGGATCAACGCCTACAACGCCCTCGCCATCACCGGCGTCATTGATCGCCCCGGACTCCAGAGCGTCAACGCCTCGAAGATCGTCCTGACAGACTTTTTCTATCTGACCCGCTACCCGGTCGGCGGGAAAAAGTACGCCCTCGCCACCATCGAGAACAGCATCGTCCGCCCCGGCTTCAACGATCCGCGCACCCACTTCGCCCTCAATTGCGACTCTGTCGGCTGCCCCCGCCTCCCGCGCGAGGCGTTCGAGCCGGCCCGCCTCGACGCGCAGCTCGATCAGTACAGCCGTGAGTTCGTCACCGACCCTGCGAAGGTCCGCGTCGAAGATGTCCCCGGCAAGGGCCGCACGATCATGATCTCCCAGATCTTTGAGTGGTACGCCGGAGACTTCACCGGCAGCGGCGGCCCCGTCGGCTTCATCAACCTCCACGGCGGCGATGTCCCGACCGATCTGCCCGTCGGCTACATCCCCTATGACTGGTCGCTGATCGCTCAGGAGGGCAGGGGACCCTGATCCGGCGCGCCCGCCTCCGGCACCGGCACGCCCAGCTCCTCCAGCGTCCGCGCCACCGCCTCCGCGACATCCGCCGCCAGCGTCGTGCAGTACCCGCGCCGCGCCTCTCCCATAAAGTCCGTATACCCGCCGATCCGCCCGTCACAGCTCGTCTCCGGCCCCGTCCCGTCCCCGCCCGCCGCCCGGATCTCCGCGAGGATCGCCCGGTAGCGCGGGATCGCCGCCCGCAGCAGCGCCGTCGGCGGCCCCGCCGGATCGGGATCGCCCAGCAATTCCCCCAGCACCAGCGTCCCCGCCAGCACCGCCCCGCACGTCCCCAGCCCGCTCAGCCCCCCCCGCCGCAAGGACTGGTAGCTGCGCGTCGGCAGCCCGAACGTCTCAGCGATGGCGATCCCGCAGGAACGGTGAGGTGTCAACCGGCCTTCATAGAGCAGAAAAGCCCTCTCCCGTGCAGCACGCATTGATGATCTCCCGCTCCGTTGTATCGCCATCCCGCCCCCCCGCCC
>JBEIQZ010000595.1:0-3562 GCA_040376255.1 Alphaproteobacteria bacterium | reverse complement strand
GGCCGTCGCCGTCGGCGTCGTCGTCAGAGCCGCCGCTGCAGTCTGAGTCCAGCCCGTCGTACCAGACCTCCGGGGCGCCGGGGTACACGTCGGCGCGGGCGTCGTCGCAGTCGGCGCTGCAGGCGCCGGGGACGGCGCTGTCACGGGCGCCGTCCCCGTCGCGGTCCGTGCAGGGGTCGCAGGCGTCGCCGGGGCCGTCGTTGTCGCTGTCGATCTGGGACGGGTCGGCGGTGGCCGGGCAGGCGTCGCGCGCGTCGGTCACGCCGTCATCGTCCTGATCGGCCTCGATGGAGAGGACGAAGGCTTCCAGGCGCGCGTCGCCGGTGTAGTCGTAGAAGGACAGGTTGAGCGCGCCGCTCTCATTGTAGCTGAAGCTGTAGAGCTCGTCGGAGCGCAGGGAGTTGTTGGCCGTGCCGCCCGGTTCGCCGGAGGGGCTGTCGCTGTCGGTGCCGATCAGCGCGTCGGAATTGTCGAAGCCGAAGGAGCCTGCGGTGATCAGCGATCCCCAGTCCTGCGCGGCGCAGGAGGTGGCGGCGGCCCCGCCGTCATCGCGGCCCCCGGCGCTGGAGGAGAGGAGGGCGGCGCCCGCGTAGACGCTGCTGCTCTGCTCGTCGGAGCACTCGCCCATGATGGCGATCGAGAGGGTCGCGGCGCTGCTCATGCCGGATGTGGGGAGGCTGCTGAGGGCGATGGTGTCGAGGCTGATCTCGTCAACGCCGACGATGATGTGGCGGCGCCCGGGCAGGGTGGGGTGGGTGTAGAGGGCGATCAGCGCCGCGCCTGAGGTTCCCACCGCGCCGTGCCAGGCGCTGTCCGCCGGGTCCTGCTCCTCGTACCGGAACGATCCGGGGCCGGTGATCCCGAAGGTGACCGGATCGAGGCTGTAGACGCGCCGGCGCGTGATCGAGGAGAGCAGGGTGGCGCCGCTCAGCGTCACGCCGTTGACGCGCACGTAGCCCGCCGGGTTTGCGGCCCAGCCCGCGCTCTGGCCGAGCAGGATCAGCCACAGCGCGCTGATCGTCGCGCCAGCCGGCACCTGCACCGCCAGATCCTCGCCGGCCCGCCAGGTCGCGCCGCTGTAGGCCGTCGTCACCCCGGAGGCGTCCACCGACACGCCGCCCTGCAGCGTCCCCTGGTAGAGCAGCGTCGGGGTGGCCGACGCCGACGCAGCCAGCAGCAGCGGGAGCATCAGCCTCCTGGCTGCGCGCAGAGGCGGTACCAGCCCGCGAGCGCCCGGTCGATGGCGTCGGCGACCGCCGGGTGGTCGCGCCGGATGCCCGCGATGTCGGCGCGGTTGAGCGCGACCGCCTCCACATCGCCGTGGGCGGTGTAGTCGTAGAGCGCCACCCCCTGACCGTACAGCCCCGGTAGCCCGGCGATCCCGCCCGGCGCTACAAGGAAGCTGCCGGCGTCGATGAAGCCGCTGATCAGGCACCACGCCTCCGTCACGCGCTCCCCGCGCCGGAGCACCACCCCGCCGTCCGGGAAGCGCCGCCGCGCCCCGAACGGCGCCGCGCCCTCCGCCGCATGCTCCCGGAGCGCCGCCGAGCCGAAGCTGGGCGGACTGGCCGTCGAGGCGATCTCAGCCAGCAATCCGTTGATCAGCCGCGACACCTCGCGCGCGAGCCGCTGCACCAGGATCTGCGCCTCCGGGCGCGCGTCCGCCCGCAACAGGCCGAGGCGCGCCGCGCTGACATACCAGCCGTCGAGCGGCGCGATCACCGTGGCCGTCCCGATCCGTGGGTCGCCATCGACGCTCTCGACGACGCCCGCGATCTCTCCCGATCCGTGCCGCTGGACACCCGTCCCGGTCTGAACCTCTACTTCTCCCTCGCGGATGAACCAGATGCCGTCCGGCGCCGCGCCCTCGCGGTAGAGCGCCGCGCCCGCCGGGAGGCTCACCGGCTCCCCGATGTAGTCGAGGTCTGCGAGCAGGCAGCCGTCCACGCCCTGCATCAGCGGCACCTCCCGCAGGAAGTCGACGAAGTGCGGGCGCGGGCGGTGATCGGCGCCGCTCAGGATGCGGTCGGCCACGTCGAGGCCGGAGCAGAACGCGGGCTCGTGGACGTGCGGCGGGCGCAGCCAGCCCCCGGCGTACCACGTCCGATCCGCCCCCTGGAGCGCCTCCACCCGCGCCACCGAGAAGGCGCGCGAGCGGTCGGCGGCGGGGTGGACGAGGAAGCGGCTGGAGAGGACCTTGTCAGGGGCGCGGTGCGGGTTGACGCTGACGAACACGTCCTCCGGCATGTCGGCGCGCTTCGTCAGGGCGCGCGGCCAGAAGTGGATGCTGGGTCGCTCGATCCGGGCGTCCGGGCCGTCAGCCTCAGGCCCGTCGATTACATAGTTGTAGGCGCTCCACGCCTCGCGCCGGTCGGGCATCAGGCGGGTGTCCCGGTGGACGTACACCCGCGCCCGCTGCCAGCGCATCCCGGCGAAGGCGGCGGACTGCGCGTGGCTGACGTCCTCGAACAGCCCCAGCACCTCGTTGGAGTTGCAGGCCATCACCACCTGATCGAACCGATCCTCCTGCTGCGCCCCGAACATGTCCTCAGCGGCGACGCGCACCCCTCCGCTCTGGCCGCTTTCCCGCCGCGAGATCCCCAGCACCCGCCAGCCGCAGCGCAGCTCGCCGGGGAACTGCGCCGCAAAAGCGCGCGGCCACGTCGCCATCCCGCCCTCCAGCACCATCCGGCGCCCCGGCGTCCCGACGATCCCGTGGATGTGCCAGAAGGCGACGATCTCGCGGATCAGGAAGTCCTCAGGCGGACACTCCGGCATCGGGAAGCAGCCGCCCGCGCGGGGGGCGAACCAGCGCAGCCGCAGATCCTCGGAGTACCCGTTCTCCGCGAGGTAGCGGGCCGCCGTCCAGTCCTCGTAGCCGGGCTGCTCCAGCACCTCCAGGCAGGAGGCGTTGAACCGCTTGATCTCTGCCATCAGCCGGTCGCCGTCGTCGAGTCCGGCCCCCGGGTGCAGCGCCCCGTCGCGCAGCCAGTAGCAGGTGCGCCCGTCGGGGAAGGCGAAGCTCGCGTCCTGCCCGATCGGGCTCCAGCGCAGCCCCAGCCGCTCGAACATCCGGCGGACGTTGTGGAAGCTGTTGACGTTGAAGTCCGACACCCCGGCGTCCACCTCGATCGGCCCGGATGGCCCGTCGCCGGTGTCGACGGTCACGCCGAAGCAGTGCCCGCCCGGCTCAGGGCGCGCCTCGTACAGCACCACCTCCGCCCCGCCCTCAGCCAGCCGCCAGGCCGCCGCCATCCCCGCCGCACCGCCGCCGATGATCGCTACACGCATGGCGCGGTTATAACAGAATTCCCGCCACGCAGGCACACAGGAACGTCGCGATCGAACCGCCGATCATCGCCCGCATCGCGATCCCCGACAGATCGCGCATCCGCTCCGGCGCCATCGCCCCGATCCCGCCGAGCTGGATGCCGACCGACGCGAGGTTGGCGAACCCGCAGAGCGCGTAGGAGGCGATCAGCGCCGCGCGCGGCGAGAGCGGCTCCGCCGACGCCTGGATCTGGCCGAGGTGGACGTAGGCGATGAACTCGGTAAGCACCAG